>NZ_CP028843.1:3407500-3707500 GCF_003058325.1 Methylobacterium currus | reverse complement strand
GCGCTGGGAAAGCGGGGTACTACCGGCTGGTCCGCAGATGATGTGAATCAGTAGCTGGAAGCGCGCGTGAGTAAGCCAGCCGCGATGGTCCAATTCTAGTTAGGCATTGCAGGCCGGCTTCCGACTCGAAGCCGAACAAGCAACATGCGAATTGCTAACCCCTTGCGGACATTTGACCCGTTTCACCTGAAGATTCGGACAAGGTGGAGAGTGAAATTCTGGGTCGTGGTCGAGAGAAGACGTTCAAGTCGGTAGAAATCGGTCTGATTTGAGTGCACCCCAATCGGACCGTGCCATCCAGTAGGCTGCATCTCGTTCTATCGCTCAGATCGCAGATACAGATTGGCCGGTTTAACGAAGTGTTTTCTGCAGTAACACATTCCGACGCCGCGAGTTAGGCAACGTTTATTGCCGCAAATCCAAAAATTTAGCCGTGCGGTCATGAGGCTTGCTACCTCGTAGCCATACTCGCCTCCAGACACTATTCCACAACTTTCTCGCAAGATGCTACTCGTAAAGTTAGCAGCTCGTCCGATAATCCATCATAGTGTTAGATCGTGCCGTCGCGCGCTCGGCGTGGCCTCGCTGGGATGCGCCATGAGCGTTGCGGATGCATTTCGAAGCTTTCTTGGCAATATCAAGATTACGAACGGCCTGACGATCTCGGCACGTTACGGCGAGATCACGGCTGCGCTGAATAAGAAATTCCGGGACACTGAGTCAAAAATTGCAAACAGTCTGCAGGTCGGCTCCTATGGTCGTCATACGGCCATCAAAGGCGTTTCCGATCTCGACATGCTCTATATCATGCCGGCTAAAACATGGAATGACTATAAGGACGGCGGTCAGTATCGGCTTCTCTCTGACTGCGCAGCAGCCATAAAGGCCCGCTATCCTTCCACGACAGTCAAAGTCGATCGCCTCGTGGTACGTGTGCTCTATTCGAACTTCCATATCGAGGTTCAGCCTGTTTTCGAGCAGAGTGATAACTCTTACAAATATCCAGATAGCTACAAGGATGGAAGTTGGAAAATTACTAAGCCGCGAGATGAGCTCAAGGCTATGATGGAATTCAACGCCCAGAAGAATGACAACCTTCGTCGGCTGGCTCGGATGGCACGCGCTTGGAAAAATAAGCATGGCGTTGCGATGGGCGGGTTGCTGATAGACACTCTCGCCTACAACTTTCTAAAGCAGATGGGGTGGATGGCTCCCGCTCCGACTGACGGCATCTCGATGCCAAGATGTGGTTGCTGTCAAAGCAGCAGCCACGCTCATGCAGGAGCCATCCCCATGGAGATCACCACCGTCGGCATCGATCTGGCCAAAAGCATCTTTCAGGTTCACGCCGTCGATGCAGTTGGGCACGTCGTCGTGCGCAAGGCCTTGAGGCGGGCGCAGGTCGTGCCGTTCTTCGCCAAGCTGCCGCGCTGCCTGGTCGGCATGGAGGCGTGCGGCACGGCGCACCACTGGGCCCGGGAGCTCATGAGCCTCGGCCACGACGTGCGGCTGATGCCGCCGGCTTACGTGAAGCCGTACGTCAAGCGCGGCAAAACCGATGCGAACGATGCCGCAGCCATCTGTGAGGCGGTGACGCGCCCGAGCATGCGGTTCGTGCCGGTGAAGTCGACCGACCAGCAGGCGGCGCTGGCGCTGCACCGGACGCGCGATCTGCTGGTCAAGCAACGCACGCAGTTGGTGAACATGATCCGCGGCCTGCTCGCCGAGTTCGGGATCGAGATGGCGCGGGGCTTGCGGCACGCGCTCGAACTGGCGGCCCGGCTCTCGGCCGGAGACGCGGCCGAGGTGCCGCCGCTCGCCCAGCGCGTGGTGACCGGGCTGGCCGACCAGATCGGTGCCGTGCAGATCCAGCTCACCCGGCTGGAGAAGGAGTTGCTGGCCTGGCATCGGGACAGCGACCTGTCGCAGCGGCTTGCGACGATCCCGGGTGTCGGCATCGTCTCGGCGACCGCGCTGGCCGCCTCGGTGAGCGAGCCCGAGCGCTTCCGCTCCGGTCGGCAGTTCGCCGCCTCGTTAGGGCTGACGCCGCTTCAGAACTGCAGCGGCGGCAAGGAGCGCCTGGGCCGGATCTCACGCATGGGCGACCGCTACCTGCGTCGCCTGCTCGTGGTCGGCATGACCTCTCTGATCCGGCGCGCGAAGGCGACGCCGACCTCGGTCGACCCGCGGCTGCCGGCACTGCTGCAGCGCAAGCCGGTGCGCGTGGTGACCGTTGCGGCGGCCAATCGCACGGCGCGGGTCGCCTGGGCGATCATGACCCGCGGCGGCACCTACCGCGCACCCCTGGCCGCGGCCGCCTGACAGCACGGCAAGGAGACTTTTCCAGGTTGCGAGGACGATGAGAGTTGATGGCGAACCGGTCAGCCCGGGAGCCGGGACACCCCGCCGCTAGTCCAGGGCGTGATAGCCCGCAAAGCAGAGTGGGACCCAGCTCGCGGATACCATCAGGGCCAGCGGTCACATGAACGACTGCATCAACAGGCCGGACACAAGACTGCACCCGACCAACGCGTCAGAAGCTCAATTCGCCGCTTGCAATGCGGGAGCCATCCACACAAGACTGACGCTTACGACGGAAAGAGCTACCTATATTACGACTGGATGAGCCGAGATTTCTTTGCATTTCTCAAGGATCAGCCGAAGCAAGATTATTACGCCGCACTGGGGAGCGGCCAGCGTGTCAAGGTAAAGAAGGATTTTCGCAGAAAGGCAGGGAAGGCGTACGATCTTTGCTTGAAAGCGATCGAGGCGGAAACACAGGATTACCGCAACGACCGCTGGCGCAAAGTTTTCGGATCGAACTTCCCGCCCAGACCCGTTGCAACCACGGCTGCGGACTCGGCTTTCGAGTCCGCTCTCAAGTCTGGGGGCTACGAGGCTCGAAACACCGAACGCTTTATCGAGGACATGTACCCAATCGATATCCGCTTCGATATCGAACTGGAGTGCGAGGTGAAGCAGGATGGCTTTCGCCCATCCCTCCTACGCAGCTTGCTTGCCGCGAGCCGCGTTCTCCAGGCGAAGAAGGACTTGAAATTCTTCGTCACTGATACCGACGTACCTCCGCCTTTCACGTTGCTGTGGAAGGTGCTCAATAGAGGTCCCACGGCCGTGAGACGTGATTGTATCCGAGGCGAGATCGTACCGGATGACGGCCGTCTGGAGAAGATAGAAAGGACCAACTTTCGGGGCGACCATATTGTAGAATGCTACGCCGTGAAAGACGGCGTCGTCGTCGCCAAAGATCGCATTCACGTTCCCATAACCGAGTAGGATATCCGGTGGACAGAGCTGGTCTTCTTAAGGCGATAGCCAACACCGGCTACAACGTAGGGTTCGGCGCGAAGAAGCATTTTGCAACCTTCGATCTTGTCGAGAAAGTGCCGGGTTGGATCGGCTTCATATCAAGCGCGGTCGGAATATTTGCGCTGGTTTGGGAGCCCCTCTCCGCAAAGGTACCCTCAGCGTGCTTGGCCGTGCTTGGACTGTGCAACGTCTATATCGCAGCCTATCGAAGTAAAGAATATGATGAGGTTGGCCGGAAGCTGACCCAAATTTACAACCAGCTTCGAGATTTATATTATGAAGTCCAAGGTGGTTCTGACGTGGAGCAAAGCCACGCTCGCCTCGCAGAACTCGAGAGCAGTTTCTATGCTGCATCAATCAGCAAGCAGATACTCTTTTCCGATTGGTTCACACACTACAAGTTTTTCGCACAGCAAGAGAGAGCATGGATTAACGAGCAGCGAAAATTTACTTGGAAGGATATGGTGCCTCTTTCGCTGAGAATCGCTCTTGTAATTTTTTCTTTGGCTCTGCCTGCCGGGTTGTACCTCTTGGCGCACAAATAGTCACGTCGCTTTCTTCACTTAATTCGGGCAGTTCGGTTGGAATCTTATTGTCCACCGTGATCTACAATCTATTCTATATACTGTCAGAGGCCATTCGAAACGGACTTTCTCAAGTAAGCTATTCATAGAGAGCCGGCGCTGTGGAATGCCCCGAGGTGGACGTCGTGAGGGTCCGTATCAGGTCCAGAGCGGCGGTTCGGCGCCTGCCGACGGAAGGTCGGCTTACGGCGCTTTGCGGATCCGCCGCCGATTTCTACAGGCTGTGGAGCGCTTAAAACCGAGCGTTGACCAGGGTCCAATCCGATGGTCCATTTCCTAGGTCCGATGCCGCTCAAGACGGGTGATCGGGGGCTTAACCCCTTGATGTCGTACCCCTTCGGTTTTGGCTGAGAATCCTGGCGCCCCAGCCATTTTCTCCTTTGTTTTCCAGGGTTTGCTACCGCGGACATCGCGGACATCTGGGAACAGAACGCGAATTGCGGACGCACAAAAGTGGGCACAGTCTCCCTGTGTGGCGTCTGTTCGCTGCCTGAGGTGCTTCATCTGTGCCCGCACAAAAGTGGGCACAGGTGCCGGCCGCCCCTCACCTCGAACCGGGCCACGCGAATCAGCATGAGCGATCCCGCCTCCCCTGCCCTCCCAGGCGTCCTCGAATGGTCACGCGGCCTCGCCAGCCTCTCCCTCGGCGTGCCGCCCTGCCCCGGCCTCCGCCCCGACGAGTGGGCCGAGACGCATCGGCGCTGCCAGGAGTTCGTCGAGCGGTGGGGCATCCAGGCGCACGCCGCGGGGTGGGACACGCTGCGGCTGTTTGGCGTCGGGCCTCAGACCGGCACGATGCGGGGCGATTTCTGCGGGATCCTCATGCCTCTCTCGGTCGACGTGCACGAGGTCATGCCCGAGTGGATCAAACTCGGGAAGTGGACGGCCTACCGGCACGAGCCGGTGAAGATGCCGGGCATGATCCCGGTGTGGGAGTGCAGGCGATGACCGGCGGTGAGGCCTACCGAGCGAAGCTTCTGGCCGACAATGCGCTCGACTCGGCGATCGCGGCCTACCTCGCCGATCCGTCGAAGCCAACGGTGCTGGAGGTCGGGAAGCATCGCCTCGACATCACCGCGACTGTCCTGGCGCACCCGTGGTCGATGGAGGAACTGGCGGTGGAGGGTGCTAGCCCAGCTCGGCGGCGGAATGCTGTTCGGACAGCGGTCCTGCTGGCACTAATCTGATACGCGCAGTCTATAATTGTATCAAGACCCGGCTTCTCCGCCTAATTCAGCATGGACTGCTTATCATCAATCGCTCGCGACTAGTCATTCCATCTCCGATCAATGAGCCGATTAACTTAACGATCTGAAGTTTGGCTTTTCAAATTTTCCAGACACCAGGACGATCGCTCGACCTTGCCTTCCTGTCGGACCGCAATCGAGTTGCCAAAAACGTCATGGCATAGGCGGCTCCGTGTTAGCGATGTGCTAAAACCATGCAAACGTTGATTCGGACTCTGAAGAGCGCGGCATTATGGACAACCCTAATCTTAGCACTGAAGAGCTGGCTTCGTTCGAGAAAACAAAAATGGATTTAACTTTTTTTCGGCATGGAACTGCGTGGGCTGACCCGCTTTTCCTAGTCGAACCGCTGCATTTCTCCGAAATAAGAGACGTTTTTTATTCGTTTAGAGATAACATTACGCAGACAAGGAATTTATCTAATTTGCTACTGAATGTAATAGCCCCGACCGTAGTGATAGAGCGCGCCACTCTGAATGCAACGTTCGAGTTAAAAGATCGCCAAGATTCATTGAGCGAGCTGCATAAACGAAGATTTGTCGATGAAAAAATAAATTTTGACATATAAAATTTTTGGATTGATTATTATCCCGGGTATTCTAAAGGCACCCATCCGGATTATATATGCAAGATTATAGATACGTCTTTTTATAATTTAGCGTTCACATGTCAAAATCCTGCCGTTCGCAGTGGAGTTCGATCTCTACTGCTTGCACAAATAACGGGCGCATGGACATCGATCGAGATTATGTTTGCGGATCTTTGGGAGCAGGCCGTAAATATCTGTCCAGGCGAGCTATGCGGCTACGACGGCAAAACTCTGGGATCGATTATCCATGTCGAAAGAATGAAGCAATACAACTTTAATATTTCTAATAGATTAGGGACGCTGATCCGCGAAAAAGAGAGTTTTGATAACATATCGGAAATAATCAAAAGATATAAAGCTTCCTTCCACTCTCACGATCCTTCAATATCAGGCTTGATAGACAATTCTCATATTAAAATTCTGAATCTAGTGCGGAACGTAATTGTACACAATGCGGCCAAGTACGACGCAGAATATTTAAAATATACAATAAGCTTGACCGTTGCACCTAAGGGTGAGATTGGCGCTGATCTTGATATCAATGCGCACATGATGCACGCCCTCTTGTTTCCGGCCATGCGCTGCGCCTGCTCTTTAATCCTATCGGTTGATCGGTGGCTGTCTAATCAAAGACAAAATAAATCTCAGATGTAAAACTCTAATCAAATCCGGCGGCTACTGCCTTTGCTTGACCGCTGGACGAAGAGTTGTTTAACGTAGCTAGAGCGTGCTATGCACTTGTCATAAGTTTTCCGGCTTGCTTGAGCATGAGACAGACGAAGTCGACCATGTGCAGACCAGCCAACGTCGTGGCGTAGCGCTCGTAATCCTTGACCAGTCGCCGACAGCGAGTGGCCCAGGCAAACGAGCGCTCCACCACCCACCGGCGCGGCAGCAGGACGAAGCCGCGCTTGGCCTGGGGCGCCTTCACCACCTCCAGGTCAATGCCGTGGGCACTCGCGGCGGCTGCGGGCTTGGGACCGGAATAGCCCTGATCGACAAAGCCCAACTTGACGCTGTCGCTTGTCTCCGCCTGAACACCGGCCGCCAGCCGGCCGACCTCGGCTCGGTCGTCGGTACTGGCGGGCGTCACGTGCAGCGTCACGACATGGCCGGGCGTGTCCACCGCCAGAGGCACCTTCGCCCCCCGCTTGCGCTTGGCCCCGTCGTAGCCTGCCCGCTCGCCGCTCTCGGGCGAGGACCGCAGCGTCCGGCTGTCGAGGATCACCGCCGAGGGCTCTGGCTCCCGCTCCGCCGCCATCCGCAGCACCGCCCGCAGGTCGCCAGCCACATCCACGAAGCTGTCGGCTGATAGCCAGCGTTGCGTCTGCTGGTAGACCGTGGCCCATGGCGGCAAATCGTGCGGCATGAACCGCCAAGGCGCACCCGTCTTCACGATGGAGCGCAGCCCGTTGAACACCTCGCGCAGATCGTGGTCGCGCTGGGCCGAGTCCTCCCGCAGCAACGCGAGGTAGGGGGCCACCAGCGCCCATTCTTCATCGGACACGTCGGACGGGTAGGCGCGGCGATCGGTCGGCATCACTCTCAACGCAACGCCACCCTAACTCGTTCATAACACGCTCTAGAGCCAGGCCTACTACGCGGCTGACACACTCGGCACCTCGCTCAACCGCGTCGTGAACCGCGGCGAACGCATCTCGAACTTCGTCGACCACATACGCCTCTCGACGAGCCCCGCCCGCGCCGGCACCACGGCGCCGCGCCCGAACCGGCTGTTGCAGGTATCCATCGCCGCCATCAGCCTGCCGGACTTCTCCCGGTCGAGCGCATCGAACAGCGGGCGGGGCGCCTCGTCGAGCGGCACGAGGTCGGTGGTGACAAGCCCGGCCTTGCTGTAGCGCCACGGCATCGGCCCCTGCTCCTTCCAGGTCTGCGCCACGCCGCGGATCGCCGCGTCAATCAGGTGCCGGCTGTCGTTCGTCGCTTCGGGCAGGTGCACCACCGTCGAGACCGAGCGCATCGGGTCGCCGCGGTCGTGCTCGCTGGTGTGGTAGAAGACCGTCACGGCCGAAACCGCGAGCCCGTCGCGCCGCAGCTTCTCGCCCAGCCGCGTCGCGTGCGCCGCCACCGCCTGTTCGAGCACCGTCCGCTCGGTGATCCTGGAGGAGAACGAGCGGGTGACCGCGCAACCCTTGCGCCGGGCCGGCACGATCTCGAGCGGCAGGCAGGCGCGCCCGCGCAACTCGTGGATGATGCGCTCGCCCACCACCGTTAGCGACTGGCGCGCCGGACGCGGGTCGAGGTCGCGCAGGTCCGCCACCGTGTCGACGCCCATGGCGGTGAGCCGCGCCAGCGAGGCACGGCCGATGCCCCAGACCTCGCCCACCGAGATCCCGACCATCCAAGCGGCCCGCTCCGTCTCGTCGGAGAGGTCGCACACGCCCCCGAGCTCGGGCACCGTTTTCGCGATGTGGTTGGCGAGCTTGGCGAGGGTCTTGGTCGGACCGATGCCGACGCAGGTCGGCAGGCCGGTCCACTGCCGCACGGTGGAGCGCAGGTCCCGCGCCAGTGCCACCCGGTCGCGCTCGCGCACGTCGGAGAGGTCCAGAAAGCTCTCGTCGATGGAGTAGATCTCCACATCCGGCGCGAACTGCCGGTAGACCGTGTTGGCCCTCGCGCTCATGTCGCCGTAGAGGGCGTAGTTCGAGGAGAAGACGCGCACGTTCTTCTGACGGCATAGATTGCGGATCTTGAAGAAGGGCTCGCCCATGCGGATCCCGAGGGCCTTCCTCGGCAGTCCGCGCGATGGCGCAGCCATCGTTGTTCGACAGCACGATCACCGGCACGCCGGTGAGCTTCGGGTCGAACACGCGCTCGCAGGAGCAGTAGAAGGAGTTGCCATCGATCAGCGCGATCGCCCGGCTTATCGCTGGACGCTTGCCCGTGCCTTCACGTGGTGCCAGCGCACCGAGAACAGCAGCACGCCCCAGAGCAGGCCTTCCTCGAGATCCTCGACGGCGAAGTCCTGATCCATCTCCCGGTTGTTGAACGTGAGGGACAGCCGGTTGCCGGTCATCACCAGGCGCTTCAGGCTCATCTCGCCGTTGACCACCGCGACCACGACGGCGCCGGACGACGGCAAGAGCGAGCGGTCGACCACGGCCAGATCCTCGTCGTGGATGCCGGCGCCCTTCATGCACCAGCCGCGCACGCGCCAGATGAAGGTGGCGGGCGGGTTCGGCACGAGCCAGCGCGGCAGCTCCAGTGCGCCCTCGATGAAGCCTTCGGCCGGGCTCGGGAAGCCGGCGCAGAGGGTCGGGAGCATGAACG
Source organism: Methylobacterium currus (assembly GCF_003058325.1). Classification (NCBI taxonomy): domain Bacteria; kingdom Pseudomonadati; phylum Pseudomonadota; class Alphaproteobacteria; order Hyphomicrobiales; family Methylobacteriaceae; genus Methylobacterium; species Methylobacterium currus. The sequence continues at coordinate 3,698,462 of NZ_CP028843.1, read as the reverse complement.
GGATCCGCACGAGCCCGCCCGCGTCCGCCGCCTCTGCACCGACCCGATAGAGACTCACGTGCGCCCTCCATGTTAGAACACAAAGAGAACAAACAGGCCGGAGGTTCCCGGTCAAGGCAGAGCTTCGGGCCTGTGTGGAGCGGGGACGGTGGGATCAGGAGATCGTGATGGGGAGGCGGACGACGTTCATGGTGCAGACGTTCGAGATCCACCGGAAGCGGCTGCGGCCGGGCAACCGGGATGTAGCGCCGACGGAGAGCGGTGCGCTCAAGCGCGCCGAGGCTATCGCAGGTCGGATGCCGGGCGCGGCGGCTCTGCGCATTGTGGCGGATGACGAGACGGGCGAACTGGAGAGCGTCGCGATCCCGGGTCAGTTCGGCGAGGTGCCGGAGGACTTCGCGGAGCAGGTAAGCGGGGGCTGAAGCGCGTCGTCGGCCATGACCTGTCGTGGCCGGACGGGTGGGGGCCTTGAGACGAAAGCGCCCCAAGCCGGAGATCTGGACGCGTTGAAGGTCGCTTCACCCTCATCTCCGCGGCAATACAGGCAAGCAGCCTGAGCGCGCCCCTATCACTACTGAATGCCACACACCCTCTGGGTGAGTGATTACCACAAGTCAGGCATCGCAAATATCCCCAGTTTCGTTCGCCATACTGATTCATATATACTGAAAATTTGTTTTTATTCCAAATTTGTCAATTGATCGCCGCTCGCATTTTGCCGCCCCCTGTCTCTCCTAAATCGATAGCCGCCGCTCGATTTCACTCAGATATTTTCACAAGATAGGCCCTTGCGCAAAAAACATATTAATGGATTAAAGGCGCCTTGGTCCTGAGTAGCCGCCTGGATGATCGATTATGAACCGCGATGATTTGCTTGCCAAAGTGAAATCAATGAATTGGCACCACCGGATTGATTTGGGCCAAGGTATCGTCACACCCAGCGCCGGCGCCACCAATGGAACTTTGCAAATTATCGGAGTGCCGACAAGCCTACATGGCAGTTCTGTTATTGATATCGGAGCGTGGGATGGATTTTACTCATTCGAGGCTGAGAGACGCGGAGCCGATCGAGTTCTTGCAACAGATCATTTCTGCTGGGGCGGCTCTGGAGTATTCACAAAAGACGGATTTGATTTGGCAAAAGAAGCATTGAACTCCAACGTCGAGGCGCTAAAAGTTCGCGTTGAAGACATCAACCCAAGAGATGTTGGATTGTTCGACATAGATCTTTTCCTGGGTGTGCTATATCATGCCCCCGGTCCTCTTGGGTATTTTATGAGGGTTAGATCAGTTACAAAGAAATTCGCTATTATCGAGACCCATGTCGACCTTCTGGATATTGAGAGGCCTGCTCTGGCCTGCTACCCTGCAGGCGCGCTTGGTGGCGATCCCACGAATTTCTTTGGACCGAACGAGGCGGCTGTGAAGGGCATGTGCATGGACGCCGGGTTCTCACGGGTGGAAACGGTCGGCCAATCTCCGACACGCATGGCATTTCACGCATTCGTCTGAGCGAGAGACCTGCCAAAACAAAGAACCCCGCTCGGCGGCTGCCGGCGGGGCTGAAGGCGTGGGTCCGAGGAGATCCCGTCGGCCAACGGGACGCCGCTAGTGCATTGACGCATTCAGATGATTCACGTCAGGCGTGAGGCATGCGAGTCTGAGGCATGGCTCAGACTGTCTGCGTGATTCCCAGCGCCGCCGACCTGGCGCACCTGTCCGCCATCGTCGCCGATCGGGCGCAGCCCCTCAAGCACATCCAGCGCGCCCGCATCGTTCTGCTCTCGGCCGAACGCCTCTCCGTCCTCGACGTCGCCCGCCAGGCCGGCGTCAGCCGGCCAGCCGTCTGGCGCTGGCAACAGCGCTACGCCGAAGAAGGCGTCGAGGGACTGCTGCGCGACAAGACCCGTCCGCCTGGCAAGCCGCCCCACTCCACCGACACCGTCGCCGAGGTGCTGGCGCTGACCTGCTCCGAACCGCCCGGTGAGGTCACCCACTGGACCGGCCGCGCCCTGGCGCAGGCCGTCGGGATCTCCTTACGATCGGTCCAGCGCATCTGGGACGCACACCGCCTCCAGCCACATCGGGTCCGCAGCTTCAAGCGCTCGAACGATCCAGCCTTCGCCGAGAAGGTCGAGGACATCGTCGGCCTCTCCATGGATCCGCCGCGCCATGCCGTCGTGCTCTCGCTCGACGAGAAGAGCCAGATCCAGGCCCTGGAACGCACCCGTCCGAGCCGACCCGTCACGCCAGGTCGTCCCGTCACGCCAGGTCGTCCCGTCACGCCAGGTCGTCCCGTCACGCCAGGTCGTCCCGTCACGCCAGGTCGTCCCGAAACCCAGACCCACGACTACGTCCGTCACGGTACCACGACGCTGTTTGCCGCGCTCGACGTGCTGGAGGGCACCGTGATCGGTCGCTGCATGCAGCGTCATCGCCACGACGAGTTCCTGCGCTTCCTCAACACTATCGAGGCCGCGGTGCCGGCCGGCAAACTGATCCACGTGATCCTGGACAACTACGCCACCCACAAGCACCCGAAAGTGCGAGCCTGGCTGGCCCGGCATCCGCGCTGGATCTTCCACTTCACTCCGACCTCGGCCTCGTGGATGAACGCGGTCGAGGGCTTCTTCTCGGCCTTGACCCGGCGCAGGCTGAAACGTGGCAGCTTCAGCGGGATCGTCGACCTTCAGGCTGCGATCAACCGCTACATCACCGAGCACAACGACAGGCCAAAGCCCTTCGTCTGGACCAAGCCGGCCGCCGCCATCCTCAATGCCGTCAACGGCAACGCTGCACCATCCGAATGAGTCAATGCACTAGGGCGGTTCCGGCTTCAGTCGTCGTGATGCCGCTGCCGGGCCCGGCCCTGCACGTCCTGCTCGCGCTCGATGCTTTCCAGGATCTCGGTCTGGCGCCGCGCCTCCTCGCGGATGATCCGCACGCACTCGGCGACCTTACCAAGGTGATCCCGCATCTCGCGCTGCAGGCCGCGCTTCTCCCGCTGAAGGTCGAGATACGCGATGTTGCCCTGGAGGTGCATCTGCGGCGCGTCGGGGAGCGGGGCCGGCGCGGGCGCCACGGCCGTGTCCTTGATCTTGTCCGCCTTGAGCATCAGCTTCAGCCCTCCGAGGAGGATCAGGGCACCGACAGCGGCCTGGAGGACGGGAAAGCCGGCCAGGGAATCGAAGATCGCCTTGAGGAAACCCACATCACCCATCGGCCCGCTCTCCTCGTGCATTCGCCCGCCTCCTCGCGCGAATGTCGGATATGACTTGCTCGGGGGATGGCCCGGGCGGCGCCGGGACAAGGGAAACCCCTTGCCCGGCTGCTTCTTCCTTGAGCGCTGTGATCTGCCCGACCAGGGTGTCCTTGCGCCGGACCGCGTCCTTGCGGGCGATGAAGCAGGTCAGCAGCTCGAACATGGTCAGGTTCCCGAAGGTCGGGATGTTCAGGCTGGCGGAATTGGCCTGGAAGGCGTCGAGGAACAGGGCGAGGGTCAGCTGCCCCCAGACCATGGCGCTCAGGAGCGCCCCGATCGCCCGGATGTTGGCGCCGGACGGGAAGACGCGCCCGTTGTTGATGTGCCCGTTCATGAAGAGCGCGAAGGCCCGCAGGCCTCCGCACAGGGAGAAGAACACCGCCATGTTCTCCTCGGTGGCGCCCAGGGCCGCGATGGGGCGGAGGGCCGCCCGCTCGAGGGTGTCGCCAGGCACCGCCAGCGTCAGGGCGATGAAGATCATCATCACGGCCATGCACCACTCGAACAGCCGCTCGCTGCTGTAGGGACCCGCCGGGTGGGACGGATCCGCCTCGAATAGCCCCATCGGGACCTCCCGGGTTCGTCACTTCACCGCGTGCGGGGCAGCTGCGCCACCACCGGCGCGAGGGTGTTGTGCTCGTTCGCGTCGTCCTCGAGGTTGAGCTTCCGGAACACGATCTCGGCGAGCCCGGCTTCCCCACCGGCCGCCTCCAGCGCCTTCGCCGGTGCCGCGTCCACCGCCCGCTGCACCGCCTTGGCGATCACGGCCGAGCCGACGTTGATCGACAGCTTGCCCTCCTTCACCGCGCCCGGCACGGCGTTGATGGCGTACTCGGTCACGGCGTTGGCCATCTGCTCGACCCGGCTCTGGGTGAGGAACAGGGCGGCCCAGGGGTAGACCTTGCGGATGGCCTGAATCGCGTAGGCGGCCGCCGCCGGGATGACCGCGGTGATGACGATCTCCTGGAGCAGCGCGATCCAGGGGGCGGCGGACAGCGTCACGCTGGTGGTGTCGGTGGTGGCGACCTCGGCGGCGAAGGCCGGACCGGCGATGACCGCGATCGACGTGGTCGTGATCGTCGGGCGCGCGAGCGCGCTCCGCGGAATGGGTCGCGGCCATGGTGTCTCCGGATTGTCAGGGGTGGTGAGGCGCTCAGATCAGGCCGCCCCGCTAAAGCTCAGCTATCGCATGACTTTTAATGAGACGATCTTACCATCAATCGAGATTGACAAAGACCCCTGGAAATCTCCGCGAGCACCAGCTACCGAAACGACTATCGACTGCGGGTTGTCGCTGGCTGCCGCGAGCGTCATCGCCGGTGGCGCGACCGAGCTGCTTGTGTCGCTGAGCGACGTGGTGGTGACCGCCGCCCCTGTATTCGTCAACAGGATGTCGTAGGCCCGGCTCGCCGCGCCGACACCCTGGATTACGCCCTCCAGAGTCAGCCGCGCTCGGGCGCTCCGGAACTGCCGGGTGTCGATCCGGTATACGGCCTGCGCCGGAGAGCCGGCCGTAAGCGCCAGCGGGCGCGTCTCGGCATTGTCGATACGCCCCGCACCGGCTGCCCGCTGATCAATCACCCGTGGCTTGCCCGGGCTGGTCGCGTACCCGTTGACACCCACCGTCACGTCACTCGAGCCCTCGAGGATGCTCACGGCCCCAGTGTTGAACGCCCGGAAGTTGTTGCCGACGACCGTCACGCCGTGCGCGCCGTCGCCGATCTCCACGGCGGTGTCGTTGCGGGGGAAGACGTTGCCCGAGATTGACACGTTGAAGATGTTCTTCCCGATAAAGATACCCTTCGGCTGATCAAAGATCTCGTTTCCGGTGATGGTGACCGATCCGAACTGGTAGATATTCTCAGCTTGCACCGAGATCCCGACCTTCGACTGGTTCTCCAGTGACGAGTTGGCGATTTGCAGGATGCCGGTCCCGCCAGCGGGCGGCGTGGTGACCAGGGCGTCAAGCTGGAACCAGTCGATGCCGTATTGGGCGCCCAGGAATTTGGAATTGACGATCTTGCCCGACCCGCCGCTTTCGGCCCGCAGTCCTGCCGTTCCAGAGTCTGGTTTGACGTTGTCGTACTGGGAGACAAAATCAACGATGCTCCAGTCACCGTTGTCGTTGTAGTTCATATTGCGGATGAGGCCACCGTATTTCCTGAAATTACGGCTCCAAACACGGTGCCAAGACCAGAAATATCCGCTCTCGACGTAGATATTATTTGTGAAGTCGTGAACATAGACATCTTCAATTCGTTGGCGGGTCGGGTTCTCGACCTTGTCCGACATCTGCACGCCAACCGACGACGTGGTTCCGACGCTGTTGTACAGGTGGAACCCTTTCAAGGTGGCCCCGTCGCCCATCAGCTTCACCGCAGTCCCGGTCGGGGCGCTGAACGCGATGGTGGTGCCGGCGACGCCGCCCGCCCCTTCCCAGACTTGCCGCGTGTTGGTCAGGGTGCCCGTGATGAGGATGCAGGCTTGCCTGGGGAAGATGAGCCATGCGCCTGCCGGCAGGCTCGCCGACAGCGCGTTGATCCGGCTCGTCTGGTCCGACGCGCACGCGGTGTTGCTGAGGTAGGGTCCGACATAGGTGGCCGAGGCGAGCTTCTGGACGAACTCGGTCGTCGCCAGGGAGGTCGAGCTATCGGTCAGGAGACGCGTCACGGCCGTCATCCCCGACGCGTCGTCGGTCGGCCGCAGCACCCGCGTCCAGGTCTGCCCCTGAAGCACGCACGGCACACGTGGTCCGCTGCTGCCGGATGCGTAGCACTGGCCCTGGGTGTTCGGGCCGCTCGGCGATGCGAGAGTGAGACCGTCGGCATGAGCCGGGGCAACCCACAGGGCGGCGATGATGGTGATGACGCGACGCATCAGACGAGAACCCACACATTGGAGAGGAGGCCGCGACGCAGGCGCACGGATGCGCCCGCGTCGGCGAGGGTGATGCCGGACGGATAGCCAGCAATCGCATCGCCTGACCCGGCGAGAGGGATGACCGCCAGGGTCGGCCCGGCTCCGAGAGTTCGTCCGTCGTCAACGATCACGAGATCTTGGCCGTAGGGATATCCGTCCACATCAGGCAGGGACCATGACCGCGAAGCGGTGAGCGTTGGGATGACGACGTGGACCGAGCCTTGCGGGATCAGTAGGTCCGCATCGGGGCCGATGAGGCCACCGAGCGAGGCCTTGGCCGCCAGGTGATCTGGCATCGTCTTCTGCTCCGTCGCGCCGGTCTGGGCGAATGCGACAACCGGGACCGCGCCGGCTAGCGCCGTCTCGGCCGGCATGTCGTAAGGGCGGCCGTCACCGCCCGTCACAGCGAACATGACGCCAGAACTCATCAGAATGCTCGCAATCAGAGGGTGATAAGCCGCCAATCTCTACTGAGAGCGGCCAATTTCCTGCCAGTACGACCCGGTATTGAGCAGTGTCAGGGATGCTCCCGATACCATCGTCATATTCGTTCCGCCTTTGAGACGGATGCGCGCGTTGTTCGCGATGGTCGTGTTGGCATCCTGTGCGATAATCGTGATCTGCCGGCCAACCTCGGCATTGGTAAAATCCGTCATCGTCACGGCAGTGGACGGGTTATTGGTATAAAATACCTTCTGGAACCACGCGCCGACATTAAATGTAGCCGATCCAGTTCCAAACGGAATGTAATTCGGATCGTTACCCGCAGCGACCGGCACGTTATTGCGGCTGATCGTATTGAAGCCGATGTTCTTCTGCCAGCCCGACCCCGTCGCGACCGCGGTATTGTCGGTCACGACGTTGGTCGAGCCAATCCCGCCGAAGTTGAACACCCAATCCATCCGGACGAACCGGTTGACGGCGATCATGTTGCCGTCGCCGCCCGACGCATCAAGGCCGACCGAGCTGCCGCCGGCGGCGCCGCCGCCCGAATACCCGAACAGGGTGTTGCCGCGCACGATGTTGTCGGTGGCATAGTAGGTCGTGCCGCCGCCGACAGCGGTGCCGAGCACGATGCCGCGCCAGTCCTGCGCCGACCCGGTCCACTTGTAGAGCAGGTTGCCGGTGATGAACCCCTGCTGTGCGCCCGAGATCGCGATGGCGGTCGAGAACGTGTTGAAATGATTGTTCGAGATGAAAAAGCCTGGATAGCCCTTGGCATCGGGCCAGGTAATGCCCTGATCGACGGGGACGCCCGTATTGTCCGTCCAGTGCAGTCCTTCGCAGTCGCCCGAGACATAGCCGACGTACCTGGCGAAGACAGCGTTGACGCCCGAGATCTTGCCGTCCGAGCAGCCGCCGCCGTTCTCGCCCGTGATGCTGATCGCGGCGCCCATGCCGGCGCTTGGGAAAGCCGTCGCTCCGCCGACGTCCTTGCCGCGGATGTTGAGGCCGTGGAAGTCGAAGCCCCAGATGTTGTAGGCGTCGATGCCCCTGTCCCAGTAGGTCGCGTTGTTGCCGGCGCCTGCGATCTCGACGTTGGTGACGCGCGGGCCCTTGAAGATGCTCGAGGGCGCCGAGCCGTAGCGCAGGGTGATCGCGGCGTTGCCGTTGACCTGATCGACGGCCGTGGTGAGGGTGAGGCCGTCGATCGTGATCGGCCGCAGCGCGTCACCCGGCGACAGGGCGGTACCGGCGGCGCCGGCAGCCGCGGAGGTGAACACGATCTGGCTGACGCCCGGGCCGTCACCCTTCAGGCTGACCGACTTGCCGTTGCAGACCAGGCGGCCGTTCGCCGGCGGCATGCCCTTCGGCAGGTAGATCGTCCCGCCGGTGCTCGGCAGCGCGGCACAGGCCGCGGCGAATTTCTGCGACAGGTCGGCGCCCGGGAACGCGAGCACGTTGGCGCGGTCACTGAACCAGTCCAGCAAGGACCGGTACAGTCCGGTGCCGGTATCGACCGGACCACGATAGGCCGGCAGGTCGCGCGGCATGGCGGCGGCGGGGACGAGCGCGGTTGAGAGCGCGAGCGCAACGCGCAGGTTGGCGGCACGAGGCATCGGAGATCAGCTCGCGGGAGAGAGGCGCACAAGGCGGTAGCCGTTGGCATCGCCGTCACGGTACAGGCCGCCGGCGGCGGGGACGGTCGACAGGTCGACCGGAAGCGGGGGGAGGGCGTCGAATACCCCGGCGAGCACAGCAGCCAGTGCCTGCGGGTTGGCTGCGAATGCCGCAGCGATCAGCGCGGCAACGGCGCCCTGGTCCGCGCCACCGATCAGGACCAGCGGCGAGACTGGGTTGTAGAGCGCAGCTCGCTCAGGCCGGAACAGGATCGTAGACGCGTCTGTCGCCACGCCGACGCATTGCCGCCAGCCCATCGCGGGCGGCACGCGGGTGAGTCCGCCCCCGGCGGCGATCCACAGGCGGTCACCCAGCCCGAAGTTGCCGACCGCCCCCTGAACCGGACCAAGTGTCGTGATGGCGGCGCTCTGTCCCTGGCTGGTCGCGTCGCGCACGAAGCCGAGGAGCTTGCCGCACTGGGTTGGGTCGCTTGGGTCAGCCGGCGCGCACGTATTGCCTCTGACATCGACGACGCAGCAGCTCGCCCGGATCGGCACCGCGGCGGTGCGCGTCGCCATATTGCCGCCCGAGCCTGCGGTGGCGAGCATCGCCGCGAAATCGGTCTCGCTGCCAGTGTCGCCGCCCGATTCGACCGCAATCTGATATGCGGAACGCCCGTCGGGGCCCTCACCGCCCGGTGGGCCGGGCGGCCCGCCGATCGGGATGACGACCGGCTCGCCGGCCGCGTTGTGTGTTGCAAAGGGCATCGGCTCCTCAGGGCAGGTAGGCCACGCCGTCCACGTGCTCGAGATTGCCGAAATAGGCGCTCTTGCGACGGCCGTCGGCGAGGGCGAGCAGCTCGTAGACGTAGGATCCGGGCGGGAACCGCACCGGTGCCATCATCAAGTCGGGAACCAGCAGGGTCGGCATGCCACAGCCCCGGCCCGGGATCAAAGTCTGCAAGGTGCCGCCGGGCGGCTGCGACACGGCTTCGAGGGTGACCACCGGAGACGTTTGGCTCTGGCGGATCTGCAGGACGTAATCGATGCCGGCGTCGTCGATCATCTGGGTGGTGGGTTGCACCCCCCATGCGTCTCCAGCCACGAACGGGGCGGTGCCCGGTGTAAGGGAGAGGGTCAGACCGCCGACCGTGACGGGCGGGCCCGCCATGCCTCGCCCGATGAGCATGCCGCCGGGCTCGGTGACGCTGAATAGCGTCACGCCTCCGGTCGCGCTCGTCACCAAGACGACGTGCGGGCCGAGTTCGACGTAGGGCGCGACAGCCGAGACCGTGAGCGCTCCGTCTCCCCGATTGCCCGTCCTGGCCACGATGGCGGCGGGACCGGCTTGGACGAGCGGAAACGCGTCGGTCCAGTCCTCGCTCGCTGAAGTGCGCAGATCCTGCCGCCGCGGCTGGATCGCAAGGATGTTGGTCGCCATTGCCTCAGGCCTGGGACGGGGCCAGCAGCGTGGTGGCGCGCGCGTCACCGAAGAGTGCCGTCAATGCCTCGCGCATCATGGCGAATGGGCCCGCTCCCTGCGCGACCAGTGCGCGGCCGCGGGGGTGCCGTTCCTGTTCAAGCAACAAGGGGCCTGGATGCATTCGCCCGGCCTGGCCGGCGCCATGGCCTCTAACGGTCTGGTGCTTTGGCCCAACGGCGACGTAGGCGCTGGCGATGAGAGCCGCTGCGGCGGTCGCGGCGCCGTGATGCTGCGCGTCGGCAAGAAGAGGGCCGGCCGCCTCCTCGACGGCGTCACCCACGACGGCTTTCCCACCCTTTGACGGGCTGAGAGGTAGACCTGATGACCAAGGTCCTATTCAACTTTGTCCGGTCGCGACTTCTCGCGATCGCCGATCGCCGTCCGCCCGACGTGATGATCGGAGGCGAAGCCGATCCGTATATCCGGCGCTGGTGGGTGATCCCGCGCAACCGCTTCTTCAACATCTACTTGCACCACTTCCTGCGATCGGACGACGATCGGGCACTGCACGATCACCCCTGGTGGAATGTCTCGCTGCTGCTCGACAGGCGGTACACTGAAGAGACGATCGCCGCTGGCGGCGTGCATGTGCGGACCGAGCGGCAGGCTGGTGGGTTCAAGTTCCGCGGCGCCAGCCACGCCCACCGGATTGAACTGACGCACGGCGCCTGCTGGCCCCTCTTCATCACCGGCCCGCGCATCCGGCGTGGGGTTTCCACTGCCCGCGCGGCTGGGTCCACTGGCGCGACTTCACCAACCCCGGGGACGGCGGGAAGACGATTGGGCGCGGCTGCGGGGAGGATGCTTGATGACCACGATCGAAGTCCCGTGCCCGACCTGCTCCGCCACCGGCGAGAGCACCCAGGAGGACCGACACACCGAGACGCGGCAGGACCAGTGCCGGACCTGCGGCGGGACCGGCCAGGTGCCGGCCCGCCCGGGCGGTAACGGAACGCGAAGCGCGGACGCACAAACGCCGGCACAGTTTCTCTGCGGTGTCCGTTTGCAGCCTTGGGCGTTCCGGATATGCCGGCACAATTCCCGGCACATCTGCCGGTCCCCTCCATCTCGGCCCAGGCTACGCGAATCAGCATGAGGGCTTCCGCCTCCCCTGCCTTTCCCGCCACCGTCCTCGAAATGTCTCGCGGCCTCGCCAGCCTCTCCCCCGGCCCGCCGCCCCGTCCCGGCCTCCGCTCCGACGAAGAGGGCGAGACGCACCGGCGCTGCGGCGAGGTCGTCGAGCGGTGGGGGATGCAGGCGCACGCCGCAGGATGGGACACGCTGCGGCTGTTCGGCGTCGGGCCCCGGTTACCGGCGCCGTCCGCGGCGATCTCTGCGGCATCCGGATCCCGTGGTCGGCCGACATGCACGAGGTCACGCCCGAGTGGATCAAGCTGGGGAAGTAGACCGCCTGGCCGCGGCCGAAGGCTCGTGGGTGCTCGGCGAGGATGCGCCCGGCCTGGCGGAACTCGATGCGCTCGCCGTCGGCGCGCACCTCGGCCGGGCGACCGATGACCGAGTCATCCTTTTCATCGACGCGTATCAGGCAGGGCGAGGACACGGCCGCGGGCACAGCGTGGAAACCGTACGGGCACCATCGATCATGCCTCCGGCTGGCGGCGATGCTTCGCTTGGACATTCTGCGCAGTGAGCGCAAGATGCTGGCATCGCCAGCCGATCCGAACCTGTAGGCGCTGGTGGCCGAGAGAGACGTGCGCTCCCGCCTGCACCGCGAGGATCGCCGTCATGGTGGAGATGTCCCGCAAGCGCCTTCCGGGTACTGGCTATGATATCTGGTTGATCGAAACGTCTCGGGACACCATCAAGAGGTCTCGTGCATTGTTAGAGCAGACCAAGACATTCGTCACCGCTGAGGATTTTGGACCCTCGCTGTCGCGATCCAGCGCATTCCAAACAGACGAGGCTGCCGCCACAGCCCATGTGCCGAGTTCGCACGACGGTACATGATGGATGGCAGGTGAGCGGCAGGTCATCTTCGACCGACGGTGTGCCGGCTAAACTCACCGCGTGCGGCGCAGAATGCAGGCGAGAATGAGCGCTGCTGTATTCGTCGCGTAAGCGCCCGCGCTCACAGCACGGGACCGTATTATGCGATCCGCTCAAGAGCGTCTTGGAACTCTTCGTGCATGTCCTCCCTTGGCACGTAAAGGCCGCTTCTCCGCCGTTCAACGGTGAACCATTCGCCCGTCAGGTCGTCGGAATCTTCCGCGCGCCAACGTCGCACGCGGCCGATTGGTTCACCGTCACGGTAAACTCCTTTCACGCTCGAACGGATGTCGGGTCCGAAGATCCAGGCTTCAACATGGCTGGTCGGCATCGGCTGTCCAGTTGGCGGGCCGGGCTGTACACCCTGCCAGGGACCGACCCGCCAGCCCCGTCGTCGAGGTTTGGGAGCCGTCGACGCGACGAGACGATATGAGGGCCTGCAGGTCGAGCCCCTTTCACATTTGAGATAAAATATCAAGAAAATAGTAGTATTATTTTATGGATAATCAGCCTGCAAATCCGACCCGATTGACATATATTGGATGCACAGCAGGAGTTCTCACCCATGTCGAACCGCCGCGAACTATATCAGAGTCCAAGCGGAGACTGCTGGTATCTGGGCCGAGAGCCGGGCAATGGCAGGGCTTTCATCATCCATCAGCCCAACAGTCCGTCAGGCGGCCGTCTCCGCCACATAGAGCTTGCGGCGTTCTTGAGCGACGGAAGCGGAAAGCCTGAGCAACAAGCTCTGCTTCGCTTGATCGCGACGCTTGTCGACGTTCCGCCATACTCGGATCGCCCCTGAAAGCCGAGCAATCGCCGACGATCCAGTCGAACTGTTGAGTAGAAATTTTTATCTTGATCCTGTAAACACATATTGCGAGCAAGGCGAACGCCGGCATTTGTGATGGCATTCGGCAAGGCTGATTACTTCTCTATGGCGCTATCCTGCTTGCTGAAATCACGCGCTCTTGGCAGGTGGCCATCAACGGGCTTCAGGTGAGCACCGGGCGCCGTTGCCGGACTCTCCGGCGGGGGGCTGGTGGACGAACCAGACCGGCGTTCCGCGGGCGGCCAGCCGCCCGGAGCTATCCAGGCTGATCTGAATCGAAGATTTCCAAGTAGTCGAGGGCGGCGGGTCGGGGGACGACAAGGGAGCGGGCCGATCGCGCGGCCCAGGCGCAGCTCTCATCGGCCTTGATGTGTAGTCCCGGAGGGTGATGGTGCATCACCGGCGCTGACGCGTCAGGCGGAGGACGCACCATCACCCTCCGGGACTACACACCTGGATGCCGGGCGTTCACGCCTTGTCCATCGGGCGCGACTCGGTTCCCAGGGTCGCTTGAGATCGGCAAGCACAGCGAAGACCATACTCTGCAGACGAGCATCTTCGCAGCCTCGGGCGGCGAACAGCCTGGCTTCCAGGTTGTGCCGGGGCGCCCTGAGGCTCGCACCTTGGGCTTTCACACCGGCTCGCGCCCCCGGCGACGTGGCATCCCTTCTGAGCAGCCATTCCGCGCCGCTCATCCAGCTGGATCCGGCGGTCCGCATCCATCCAACCGTTCACGGGTACGAAGCGTCGGGCAAAGCCGGTGCCGGAGCCGAGGGGGGCAGGCTGGTCACCGAGTGAGAGTTCAGCCCTGCGGCCGCATCGTCATACTTCTCCGCTCAATACGTCTCCGCTCAGGAATCAGGTGCCCGGTAAGGCAGGCAGAAGGGATTCCCTTCCACGATTCCCGTCCACGAAGAGAGGGATCAGAGTTCCGCCATGAGCCGTGGTACTGACAGTGGTGCAGCCGTACCCTGGCCAGCCACGGACCGAATGCCCACATTCCCGACCAACAGCTCGATTCGCGCAATGGAGACGCGGATTTGGCCAGCCGCGTCTTCAAGTTTCGACAGATCGATTTGACAAGGCTCGTCGTCAGTCCACCATCGACCATTGTCAATAAGCTGAAGCAGGCGACCAAGCCGCCTATGATCAAGCATCAACGACTCTATGATATCGAAATTTTGCGCCATCTCTACCTCCTTGAATTGAACGACATAGAAATACATCTCCAAAGAGATAAAGTACGATCATAAGATTCCTTCCCAATCGCGTATGATCTTTGGTAACTACGAATATTTCCCCTGATTCGATCCCGCTTCAAGCGGCTGGAAATCCGGTCGAGGCGCCGCTCTTCCCGAATAATTTTCGATACGCTCACGCGGAGCCGATCGCAGAACAGGTTTCTATCCCTGTCCATATTTGCTGGAACCTCGTCATGCAGCAACGCTGATGTACGCTGGTGCAAGGCGACCCAGGTGTTCAGGACCTGGAGCAGTTTTACATGATCGTGCTCTTCGACGGCTTGTTCGATGCGCCAGCCTAGCAGCCGTAGCCGGATGCCGGTGATCGCGATCCGCAGGGTCGATATGCCGTGAACCCTAGAGGGAGGTCGTCGCGAAGGAAGGTCGGTGGGCATCGCACCCTCCGGATTGATCCCAGCCCATCGCCGAGATGCATATGTGCATATGGCGCCTCGACCGATCGAAGCAATAAGGGTTTGCGAATAAAAATGATTATTTTCAGATATCATCCTACAAAACTGCGGTTCTGGGGGCGTCTTTGCAAACCCATGAAAGCCAGAGCATGATCATGCCGAGCGTGACCATGGCGAGGTAGTTGGTGGCTCGCCTCTCGTAGCAGGTGGCGATGCGGCGATACTGCTTGAGCCGGTTGATCAGCCGCTCGACCTTGTTGCGTTCCGGGTAGGCGGCCTTGTCGAAGTCGGGCTGACGCGGATGGTCCTCGCGGGTCGGGATAATCGGTTCGATCCGCCGCTGTTTGCGCCGGCAGCCGGCAGGTGGGCTGGAATTGCCTCGAACTCCCGGCGCGGACGCAGGCGAGGCGGCTACGCCCCGGTTGCCGCACAGCGCCCTTGTCCATCAGCGCGAACTGCTCGTGCCGCTCGCCGGCCGTCAGGACCGCCGCCATCGGCTTGCCGCTGCCCTCGACCGTCCCCTTCGCCCAAGTTTGCCGATCTGGACGAAGCGCCGGAGTGGATCCGGCGCCAGCCGGACGGGCACTCATCCATCTCGGTCAAGCGTTTCGTGTTCGCTGCCACGTGCTCTCGATAGCGAGACACAACCGTCTCGATCGAACCTCCGCTCATCAGCGTTCCTGTCGCCTCAACGGCGGCATCGATCTCGTCTGCAACCGTCAAGGCTGCCTCGTTGCCGCCGTCCTCGCCGCCCCAGGCGCGCCTGATGAGCCGAAGCTCGACCCCCTTTTGAGCCTCGAAGCCAAGCCGCATCATATTGAAGACGTGAAAGCACATGGCGCAATCCGGGCCGTGCGGCGCGGAGCCGGACGGTGGAAAAAAGAGAAGGGGCGGCTGTATCAGCCGCCCCTTCGAGGTTCTAGTGTGCTCCAGGATACTCGCCCGGATGGCGAGCGAGCTCAGCGGACGAGTGTGGGACTCTGAGTGGTATTCGAGAACGCCTTGCTGGCCTCCTCGACCGCGCGGACCGAGCCCTCGGCGATGACCTTGCTGTCCTGCACCATGTGCTGCAATCCTTCGCGGATCAGTTCGCTCTGGATCGCGGTGAACTCCTGCACCGAGGTCGCGCGCATCAGCTTGTTGAGGCCGTTGAGGTTGCGCTGCCACTGCTTCTGACCGAGATCGAACCAGTTGCGGGAAGCATCCTGGTAGGCCTGGGTCAGAACCGTACCGCAGCGCGTGATGGCTTCGATGTTCTGCTTCGACTGGCGAGCAAGGCGCTCGCTGTCCTTCCCGGTGAACCCGAGTGAACGCGTGAACCGATCAGCCGCTTCGCGAGCCTGCTGAGAGGCGGTGTCGACGTTTTTCTGCATGATGTGCTTGGCGTTCTCGGCAGCCTTCTCATTGAGATCGGCCATCTGGCTCATGCCGCTGCGAGCGACATCGGCGAACTGAGTGCCCTGCTCGCTGGTCTCGTTGATGCTTGCCTTGACAGAGTCGGCGAACTTCTCAGCCTGCTCGGGCTGCTTGTTGGTCGTGGCATTGGGATGGGCAGCCATGGGAATTTCCTAACACTATTTCGTTCATGCACTAAAGTGCTTACTATATCCGATAAGCACGCCGAATTTTATCGACAAACCAGCTTGGTTTTTTGCTGCATTACATACATATCGCAGCAATTTCCTATTTTGCAAGGAGACAAAGAACATTTATTTGTAAAATGTGCTATGTTATATTTTACTACATGTGGCGATTGAGTTGCAGACAACTCAACGCTTTACACAACTCGATTGGACCGCATCGAGGCTACGATCCGATGCCGGGGCTCCTGGGCAGCGTCCGGGAGCAGACTCGTGCGGGCAAGGCCTGTTCGGACCGCCGCCCCATGACCAACTCGTCGGCGGCCAGTGCGAAGCCTCTGGCGGATCTAGCTTGTTGGCCGCAGCCTGTGCCGTTGCGAATTCGAGCATCATGTCTTCGATGTCGGCGGGTCCAAGCATGATCGTTCCTCGGCGGCCATGTTGCACCGCACAAAACAATGGCCGGTTTGAAGGGGAGGTTCCATGCGATCCACGCTGATGCCCATCTCGGCCCGTTGCCAGGGGTGAGCTGCCGGATCTGCCGACCTGGGTACCGCGGGAGAATGGGTGACGCGGTTGACGTGAAGGCGGCGCATCCGGCGTGAAGCGGCGCGGGTTCCTGGCGCAGTTTGCGGCCCCGCTCTGGCGCTTCAAGGAACGGCTCGGCGCGACGGAGGATCCGGAAGCCTCGCGGGAGGCCACCGGCGGCCACTACCTGATGGAGGTCTTCCCCGCCCTGGCGATGCCGTCCCTCGATCCCGCCGTCGACGGCCGCCTCGGCGGGCCGCGCGACAATCCGGCCCACCCCACGTCCCTCACCCCTACAGGCTGGCAGGCGGTGATCGCCACGGTGCGGCAGCAGGCCGTGGAGGCCGAGGTCGCGGGCTCGCGGAGTGGACGGAGGCCCTGGCGGGGATCGAGCCCCGCGCAAGGCCGACCAGGACCGGCTCGACGCGGTGCTCTGCGCCCTGATCGGGCTGCACTGGCACGTCCGGCCGCGGGACGCCTCGGTCATGATCGGCGATCGCGCCTCGGGCGACAGGGGGCGCCGGCAAGCCGGACGGTGCGGGCGCGGCTGGAGGCCGTTGCCAAGAAGGCCGTTGCCAAGGAGGCCGCTGCCAAGAAGGCCGCTGCCAAGGCTTGTGCCGTTCCGGCCGACCCCGAGCGCCGCGTCACGACCTCGGCCAGCGGCGGGCCTTGAAGGTCGTCTCGTCACCGTTCCAGAACGCGATCTCGCCGTGGATCGTATCGGCGCCGTCGGCCTCGGCCCAGCCCTCGCCGAACACCTCGTCGCCCTCGTCCGAGCCCTGGAACCGGAATCCGACATCGGTCTGGCTGTAGGCGCAGTCGAGACCCGCCACGACCGCCACGAAGCGGAACTCACCTGCTCCGTTCGGCTCGAAGGCGATGAAGGCCGGCTCGACGAGGTCGAGGTCGTCGCTGTCCCACGTGCCGGTCTCGGTGATGCGCCAGCGGCCCTGGAGCCGCTCCCGAATGCTGCTCATGCGACCTATCTCCCGGTGGATGGAGGACGAACATGACCGGCGAGGCTGCGATGACGCGGGACATGATCCTGACCCAGTATCGGCCGATCCGGCGCGCGATCCGGGCCATCCTCGCGCAGGCGGTCCACGCCTGCAAGAAGGCCGACCTCGACCGGGCCGCCAAGCATCTCGGCCTCGTGGACGACGCACAGCTCGCGGACGACACGGTCTTCGACATGCTCTGCGACGTTGCGCTGTTCGAGCCCAACCAGCGCGGCCGGCGGGTCTTCGACGGCTTCCTGCACGACCGCCTTGCCACTCTCGACCCACCGGAGCAGGACGTCGCCCGCCGGATGGGCGGGGCGTTCGTGTCGATCGTCCGGGTGGCGGAGTGGCACGCACAGGCCGGTCTCTGGCTGGAGGATCTGCTCGATGCCGGACGTCGTCTCTGGCTCCTCGACGAGGGCCTCGAAGCCTCGGCACGCGAAGGCCTCGTGATCGGCATGCGGTTGTTCGAGGCCGGGCCGTTCCACGCCGGGTTCGGCATCGTCGTCGAGCCCCGCGAGGATCTGGTCGCGTTCTGCACGCAAGCCACCGCTCGCGGCGCCCGCCTGCCCGTGCGTCATTCGCTGGCCGCTGCGCTCTACGCGGACGACATCCAGGCGCGGAGCCCGCCCGTCATCGACGAGGCGGACGTGCCCGAGGCCATCGTCGAGGCCCTGATACGGCAAGCAGACCCGTCCGCCGGCCGGCCCGTGGTCCCGGCTCGACGGAGTCGCAGGCCGCACGGGTGACGCGCTCCCGGCGGAGGTCCGCATGGTTCTAATAGGATCTGCCCTGGACCGGGTCTGCATTCGCTTGATCCGCAGCTTATCCTGCCGCCAGACAGGGGCCGCACCGAGCGGCGAACATCGGCACCGGGGATCGAGCGCGACGATGAGGGATGACCATCCGACGATGCAGGGCCGGAGGCGCAGGACCGCTCGCCCCGTTCCGGCCCATGGTCGACGAGCCGTGCATGCCTGAGCGGGACGGTTCGTCGGTCCGGATGGAGGACATCGCGCGCGCGGCCGGCGTCTCGCTGATGACGGTGTCGAACGCCTTCCAGCAGCCGGCCAAGGTGCGGGCCGAGACGCGCGAGCGGATCTACGCGGCGGCGGACGCCCTCGGCTACGTGCCCAACCGCGTCGCCGGCAACCTCGCCTCCGGCCGCAGCCGCTTCGTCGGCGCCATCGTCCCTTCCTTACGCAACTCGAACTTCGCCGGCATGGTGCAGGGCCTGCAAGAGCGGCTGGAGGTTCTCGGCCACGAGCTGCTGCTCGCCAACGCCGACACCGCCGAGCGGCAGGTCGGCGCGGGCCGCATCTTCCTCGGCCGGCGCGTCGGCGGCCTCGTCCTCACCGGAACCGAGCATCCGCCGGGCTTGCGCACCATGCTGCGGGCGGCCCGGCTGCCGGTGGTCGAGACGTTCAGCGTCGACGGCCCGTTCATCGACATGGCAGTGGGCTTCTCGAACTACGCGGCGTCGCGTGCGCTGATGGCGCTGGTGATCGAGCAGGGCTACCAGCATGTCGGCTTCGCCGGCTACGCGCCGCGCGACATGCGCTTCCGCGAGCGGCAGCGCGGGTTCCAGGACGCCCTCGCCGAGGCGGGGTTGCGCAACGACCTCCTGTTCTTCGGCCCCGAGACGCTCGGCTTCTCGGGCGGGCGTCACGCCCTCGACCATCTCCTCGGGATCGAGCCGCGGCTGCAGGCCCTCGTCTGCGTCACCGACATCTTCGCGGTCGGCGCCCTGTTCGAGTGCCAGCGCAAGGGATGGCCGGTGCCGGGCCGCTTCGCCGTGGTCGGCTACGGCGACTACGAGATCGCCGCCGAGGTGCCGCCGGGCCTGACGACCGTGCAGACCCGCGCGCGCATCATCGGCGCCACCGCCGCCGACCTGCTGGTCGCCCGCGGGGAGCAGCGGGCGGTGCCCGATCCGATCAGGGACATCGGCTACCAGCTGGTCCGCCGCGGCAGCCTCTGACGACGCCGGATCACCCGCCCACGGCGCGAGAACGGGCTTGTGCTCAGCCCGCGACAGGTAAATTGTAGCGCTACAATCAGCGCGGACGCACGATGGAATCCTCTCTCAAGGCCATGCTCTCCCGGTCCAGGACCGGCCGGACCGTCGGATGACGCCGCGCCCCGGCCTTGTGGCGCCTGAGGCCTCGACGGAGGCGGCCGATCTCCGGCTCGAGGGCCTGGAGAAGCGCTACGGTACGGCTCAGGCGGTCGCGCATCTCGAACTCGCGGTCGAGGCCGGCAGCCTGGTGGCGCTGCTCGGGCCATCGGGCTGCGGCAAGACCACGACGCTCCGGATGATCGCCGGTTTCGAGCGGCCGGACCGGGGCCGGATCACCGTGGCCGGCCGCGACATCACCGGGCTGCCGCCACACCGGCGCGGGCTCGGCATGGTGTTCCAGAATTATAGCCTCTTCCCGCACAAGACCGTCGCGGAGAACGTCGCCTTCGGCCTGCGCATGGCCGGCCTCGGTCGCGCCTCCCGGGACGAGGCGGTCGCGCGCATGCTCGACCTCGTGCAGCTCGGGGCCCATGCCGACAAGCACCCGTCGCAGCTCTCCGGCGGCCAGCAGCAGCGCGTGGCGCTCGCCCGCTCGCTCGCCCCGAACCCACGGGTGCTGCTCCTCGACGAACCCCTCGGCGCCCTCGACAAGAACCTGCGCGAGAGCATGCAGTTCGAGCTGCGTCGGCTGCAGCGGCGCTTCGCCATCACCACGGTGCTGGTGACCCACGACCAGGAGGAAGCGCTCTCGATGAGCGACCGCGTCGCGGTGATGAATCGCGGCCGCGTGCTCCAGGTCGGGCGTGCCGCCGAGATCTACGACCGGCCGGCGACGCGCTTCGTCGCCGAGTTCCTGGGCACCGCCAACATCCTGGCGGGCACGGTGGCGGAGGGCCGGTTCCGGCCGGCGGGCGTCGCGTCGACCGGGAAGGCGCCCGCGCTCCTCTCCGTCCGGCCCGAGCGCGTCGCCCTCGGGCCCGAGGCCGAAGGGCTGGAGAACCGCTTCGAGGCGCGGGTGGTCTCGTCGGCGTTCCGGGGCGTCTACGCCGCCTACCAGCTCGACGTGCCGGCACTGGGCCGCGAGCTCTACGCCTACCGCCAGGCTGGCGGTCCGCTCGGGCAGCTCGCCTATGGGGTCGGGGACGTGGTGCAGGCCGGCTGGGGACCTGAGGACGGGGTGATCGTGGAGGACGATTCGTGAGCGGCACGACGGCACGGCACGGAGCGGGCGCCGGGGCCCGGGTGGGCATCGATGTCGGGGGAACCTTCACCGACTTCGTGCTCTCGCATCCGGCGGACGGGCGCCTCGTCCACTACAAGGAGCCGAGCACGCCCGACGACCCGGCCCGGGCGGTGGTGCGGGGATTGGTGACCTGCGCCGCGAAGGCGGGGCTCGCGCCGGGCGACGTGTCGCTCCTCCTCCACGGCACCACGATCGGCCTCAACGCGATCATCCAGCGCGCCGGGGCCCGCATCGGGCTCGTCGTCACGACCGGGTTCCGGGACATCCTGGAGATCGCCCGCAGCCGGATGCCGTCCTCGTTCGACTTCCATGCCCGCAAGGAGGAGCCGCTGGTCCCGCGCGACCGGGTGTTCGAGATCGAGGCCCGGTTCGACCCAAAGGGCCAGGCGACCCGCACCCCCGACGCGGATGCGCTCGATGCGCTGGCGGGGGCGATACGGGCCGCCCGGCTCGACGCCGTCGCCCTGGTGACGATGAACGGCTACGCTGCCCCCGAGGCGGAGGGCGCCATCGCCGACGCGCTCCAGGCGCGCTGCCCGGGCGTCGCCGTGACCTCCGCGGCGCGGATCTGGCCGGAGATCCGGGAATACGAGCGCACCCTCGTCGCCTGCCTCAACGCCTACATCCAGCCGCTGATGCAGGGCTACTTCGCCCGCCTGGCGAGCGGTCTCGCCGAGATCGGCACGGGCGCGCAGGTCTTCGTCACCGCCTCGAACGGCGGCTCGATGAGCCTCGACTCGGCGGTCGCCCGCCCGGTCGAGACGATCCTGTCGGGCCCGGCTTCCGGCGTGATGGCGGCGGCGCGCCTCGCCGGTGCGGCGATGACGGGGACAGAAGTGCCCGCAATCATCACCTTCGACATGGGCGGGACCAGCAGCGACATCGCGGTCGCGCTGGACGGCGAGCCGGAATTCGCGACCCGCACCGAGGTCGGCGGCCTGCCGCTGGTCCTGCCGGTGGTGGCGGTGAGCGCCATCGGGGCGGGCGGCGGCTCGATCGTCTGGATCGACGACCACGGCGTCCTGAAGGTCGGGCCGCGCAGCGCCGGCGCCGCTCCGGGTCCCGTCGCCTATGGCCGCGGCGGCCGGGAGCCGGCCGTCACCGATGCCTATCTCGCCACCGGGCTCATCGATCCCTCTCGTTTCCTCGGCGGCCGCATGACCCTCGACCGGGGAGCGGCCGAAGCGGCCCTCGCCGGCATCGCGGCGCGGATCGGGCTTGATGGAGCAGCCCCGGCCGCCGCCGGGGCGCTCGCGGTCGCGACCGCCGGGATGGCGACGGAGCTGTTCAAGACCCTCGCCCAGCGCGGTCTCGACCCGGCCGACTTCACCCTGGTGCCGTTCGGCGGCGCCGGCCCGACTCATGCCAACCTCCTGGCGCAGGAGGCCGGTATCGCCCGCGTGGTGGTGCCGCCCGCGGCCGGGACGTTCTGCGCGCTCGGCGCGGTGAGCGCCGACCTGCGTCGCGACTTCGTGCGCAGCCTGCGCACGCCCCTCGAGGCCGGCAGCGCGCGCCGCCTCGCCGCGACCTTCGCGGCCCTCGCCGGCGAGGGTCGGGCCTGGCTCGCGGAAGAAGGGCGGTTCGCCGGCGACGTGAGGCTGCAGCGGGCGGCGGACATGCGCTATGCCGGCCAGGCCTACGAGCTGCGCGTCGGCCTCGACCACCTTCCCGACGATGCGCCAGAGACGGCCTTCGCCGAGGCTTTCCACCTTGAGCACGAGCGGGTCTACGGGTTTCGCGACGCCTCGGCCCCGATCCAGGTGACGACCTTGCGCCTCGCCGTGATCGGCCGCACGCCGGCCTTGCCGCTCCCGCACCTGCCCGAGGCCCAGGGCGACCCGGTCCCGCGGGGAACCAGGCCGGTCTACCTCGCCGGACGCTGGCGGGAGGCGGCCGTGTTCGACCGTGCGACGCTGGCAGCCGGGCACGCCTTCGCGGGGCCGGCAGTCGTCGAGCAGGAGGACACCACCGTGATCGTGCTTCCCGGCTGGGGCGCCCACCTCGACCGGGCCGGCAACCTGCACCTGACGCGGAGCGCGCAGGCATGAGACTCGATCCCGTCACCCTCGAGATCCTCGGAAACAAGGTCGCGGCGGCCGCCGAGGAGATGTGCTTCACGCTCCAGCGCACCGGCCGCACGCTCTACGTCAAGGAGACCGCCGACTTCGCCTGCGCGCTCGCGGGCCTGGACGGCACCTTCTTCGCCTATCCGCGCTCGATCGGCGTCTCGGGCTTCGTCGCCCTCGACTGCAGGGCCGCCATCGCGGCAGCCGGCGAGCTGGAGCCCGGCGACGTCATCCTGACCAACGACCCCTACCGCTCGGTCGGCCTGGCGACGCACCTGCCCGACCTGCACCTGATCGAGCCCTACTTCCACGATGGCCGGGTCGTCGCCTACGGCTGGGCCTTCGTGCACTGCTCCGACGTCGGCGGCCGGGTGCCGAGCAGCATCTCGCCGGTCAACCATGAGATCTTCCAGGAGGGGCTCCAGATCCCGCCGGTGAAGCTGGTGCGGGCAGGCCGGATGAACGCCGACGTCGAGCTGCTGTTTCGTGCCAATTCCCGCACGCCGGACGCCAACATGGGCGACATCCGCGCCATGCTGGCGGCGCTCGCCACCGGGCGGCGCCGGGTCGAGGGCCTGATCGCCCAGCACGGCGTCGAGGCCTTCCTGGCGGGCCAGGAGGACCTCCTCGACTACGCGGCCGGGAAAGCCCGGCGGGTGCTGCGGCGGGTCCCGGACGGCGTCTATCGCTTCAGCGACTTCCTCGACGACGATGCGGTCTCCTCCCTGCCCGTGCGCCTCGCCCTGGCGCTCACGGTGCGCGACGGCACCGTGACCCTGGACTTCACCGGGACCGACCCGCAGGTCGCGGCGGCGATGAACGTGCCGAGCCACGGCCAGCCGCATGCCTGGCTGACCCTGCGGGTTCTCGCTCTCGTCAACACCCTCGATCCCACGGCGCCCCTCAACCGAGGGCTCCTGCGCCATGTCGCGATCGTCGCGCCCAAGGGCTCGCTCGTGAACCCCGAGCACCCGGCGGCGGTGGGCGTGCGCCACGCGGCGGCGATCCGCGTCAACGACCTCCTCAACGGGGCGCTCGGCCTCGCCCTGCCGGAGGCGATGCCCGCGGCGAGCAGCGGCCTCGTCGTGCCCCTCGTCGTCGCCGAGGCGACGGAGGACGGCGCGCCGAACGTCCAGGTGGTCGAACCGATGATCGGCGGCACCGGCGCCCGCTACGGGGCGGACGGTGTCGACGGGCGCGACAGCGGCATCTCGAACCTCGCCAACAATCCGGTCGAGACCGTCGAGGCGGAGGTCGGCATCGAGGTCCTGCGCTACGCGCTTCGGCCGGATTCCGGCGGGGCCGGGCGCTGGCGCGGCGGATGCGGCCTCGACCTCACCTTCCGGGTCCTCGGCGAGGGCTCGCAGGTGCTGGCCCGCGGCCTGGAGCGCCTGCGCTTCCGGCCCTGGGGGATGCGCGGCGGCCATCCCGGTGCCCCGACGGAGTTCGTGCTCAACCCCGGCACGCCGGGGGAGCGGCGCTTCGGCAAGATCGACCTGCTTCCGGTGGCCCGCGGCGACGTCGTCTCGCTGCGCACCGCCGGGGCCGGCGGTTACGGCGATCCGGCCGAGCGCGACCCGGGCCTGGTGCTGGCCGACGTCCGGCGCGGCCTCGTCTCGGCCGAGGCCGCCCGGGCGGTCTACGGCGTGGTGCTGGCGGACGGGGCGGTGAACGCTGCCGAGACGGCGCGGCTGCGCGCCGACCAGCCGCCCCGCGGCCCGGCCCACGACCACGGGCGCGAGCGCGCGGTCTACGAGCAGGTCTTCACGGCGGACCTGCTCGACCGTCTGAACGCGGCCCTGTTCCGCCTCCCCGCCGCTCGCCGGACCGCGACGCGCCGCGCGATCCACGCCCGCGTCCTGGCCGACCTGCCGGGTGCCTTCCCGGGCCACGAGGACGTGCCGACCCGGATCCATCGCGCCCGGCTCGTCGCCGAGATCGAGGCGCTCGAAGGCCGCGTCCACCCCTGACCTTGCACGAATGATGCCGGAGAGACGGACCATGACCGACTTGACCCGACGCAGCCTCCTGCGGACGAGCGCCGCCGCCGGCACCGCCGCCCTCGCGGGCTTTCCCGCCCTGGCACAGAGCCGCGAGATCACCGTGACGGCCCTCGGCGGCGTCTGGGAGGAGGCCGTGCGCAAGAGCTTCGTGGCGCCCTTCGAGCAGAAGACCGGCGCCAAGGCCAACGTGCTCCTCGGCTCGCCGCCGCAATGGCTGTCGCAGGTCGAGGCGAACCCGCAGAACCCACCGATCGACGTCATCATCGCGACGCCCGATCTCGCCATCAGCGCCGCGAAGACCGACCTCCTCGACACTTTCACGACCGAGCGGCTGCCGAACCTCGCCGACATCCCGGAGGAGTTCACCAAGGCCCTGTCCGGCAAGGGCACGGTATTCGACTACGGCGTGGCCGGCATCACCTACAACAAGAAGACGGTGAAGAACCCGCCGAAATCCTTCCGCGAGTTCGTCGACCGCACCGCCGCCGGGGAGTGGACCGCCTCGCTGCCGGGCCTCACCTACGCGGTGACGCCGATCATGCTGATCTGGACGCTCGCCAAGGCCCTGGGCGGCGGCGTCGAGAACGTCGATCCGTTCTTCCAGGCGATGGCGCGGATGCGCAAGAACGTGGTGTTCTGGGGCGGGCCGAACGACTTCTTCAACCACCTGTCGAGCGGCGAGGCCGACCTCGGCATCTATTTTGACGGGCGGACCTGGGCCCATGTCGATGCCGGGGCGGACTGGATGGACTTCGTCAACCCGAGCGAGGGCGGCTCGATCAATGCGCTCGCGGTGATCAAGCCGAAGAACGCCAAGCCGCTCGCCTGGGACTATGTCGACGTGATGCTGAGCCCCGAGGCGCAGCTGCGCTTCGCCACGATGCTGAACTACCCCGTCACCAACCGCAAGGTGGTCTATCCGGACGCCCTCAAGCGCCGCTTCACGCCCTGGCAGCAGGCGCATTTCCCGCCCTACGAGGAGATCGCGAAGGTGCGCTCGGCCTGGGTGGACCGCTGGAACCGCGAGATCCGGGGGTGAGATGACGACAGAGGCAACACGAGGGGCGGCACGACGGCCGGTCCTGACCGGGCGCCCCTCCATCGGTCGGCCTTTCCTGGCCCTGCCGGCGGTGCTGTTCCTGCTCGCCTTCTTCGTGCTGCCGCTCCTCGACAACGGCCTGCGCAGCGTCGTGCCGGCGGATGGACAGGGCCTGACGGCGGCGCGCTACATCCAGGTCCTGACCGACCCGTTCTACCTCGACAGCATCCTCCAGACCGTCCTGCTCTCCGGCGGCGTGACGCTGATCTGCGCGCTCATCGGCTACCCAGTGGCTTACTACCTCGTGCGGCATGCCGGCCGCCTGAGCAGCCTGATCATCTTCCTGCTGATCGCGCCGCTCCTGACCTCGATCATCATGCGCACCTACGGGTGGCAGGTGCTGTTCGCTCGCCGCGGCCTGATCAACACCTGGCTGGTGCAGGATCTCGGGCTGATCGAGCGGCCGTTGCGGGTCCTCGACACGCCGGGGCTCGTCGTGGCGAGCCTCGTCCACGTGCTGGTGCCGTTCATGGTCCTGTCGATCGCCGCGGTGCTGCAAGGCGTCGACCGGCGCCTGGAAGAGAGCGCGCAGCTCCTCGGGGCGAGCCCCTGGCGCACCTTCCTGTCGGTGACGCTGCCGCTCTCCCTCGACGGGATCGGCACGGGAGCGATCCTCGTCTTCATGGTCGCCAACGGCAGCTTCGTCACCCTGGTGCTGCTCGGCGGCGGGCTGAAGACCCTGCCGCTCCTCATCTACCAGCAGTTCAACACCACCCGGGATTTCGGCCTGGCGAGCGTGATGAGCACCGTGCTGCTCGCGGTCGCCCTCGCCTGCCTGGTCCTGCAACTGCGCCTCGTGCGCCGGAGCGGCGCGTGATGCAGGCCCGGTTCGGACGTTTCCTGCTCGGCGGCTTCGTCGTCCTGTTCTTCGCCTTCCTGATCCTGCCGATTGCGATCGTGGTCGTCGGCTCGTTCACGCAGGCGAGCTTCATCACCTTCCCGATCCCGGGCTGGTCGCTGCGCTGGTTCCAGCGCATCCTCGACTATCCGCCCTACCTCGCCTCGATCCGGGTGAGCCTCGCGGTCGCGGTGGGCGCGACGATCCTGTCGTGCCTCATCGGCGTCCCGGCGGCGCTCGCGCTCGCCCGCTCCTCCTCGGCGCTCGCGGGCGCCACGATGGTCTATTTGCTCTCGCCTCTCTCGATGCCGATGATCGTGATCGGCTTCTCCGCCCTGTTCTTCCTGTCGCGGATCGGGGTCGGGGTCTCGTTCACCGCCCTGCTCATCGCCCACACGGTGGTCTGCCTGCCTTACGTCCTGCGCACGGTGGCGGCGACCTATCGCGGCACCGGACGCAGCCTGGAGGAGGCGGCGGCCCTCCTCGGCGCCAACCCGCTCCAGGTCTTCTGGCACGTCGTCCTGCCGCTGATCCGGCCGGGCATCGCGGCGGGCTCGCTGTTCTCGTTCCTGGTGTCCTTCGACAACCTGCCGATCTCCTACTTCTTCGGCAGCCCGGAGACGCTCACCCTGCCGGTGGTGATGCTGAGCTACATGGAGCACCAGTTCGACCCCTCGATCGCGGCGTTGAGCACGCTCCAGCTCGCCCTCGCGGTAATCGGTCTCGTCGTCGTCGACCGGCTTTATGGGATCGAGCGGATGACGGTCGCGGCGTGACACCTCGACCGACGCTCGAAGCGGCTCGCCGAAGCGCGCTTGTGAACCGCTCCGGGTTTCCCAGAGGCTCCCACTTCCGAGAGGATGGAGCCATGACGAAGCGAAGAGCCCCGTTGTTCCTGAGATGCGCGAGCGCGCCGTTCGGATGGTGCGCGACCGCGAGGGCGGGCACGGCCCGCAAGCAATACCTGGCTTTGCGCTACACCGAGCGCCTGGCCGGCGCGGGCATCGAGCCGTCGGTCGGCACAGCGGCGGCGACGGTGACGACAACGCCCTGGCGGAGACGATCAATGGCTTGTTCAAGGCGGAGGTGATCCATCGACGAGGGCCGTGGCGCTCCGTCAAAGCGGTCGAGTACGCCCCCCTGGAGTGGATCGACTGGTACACCCACTGCCGCCTGCTCACGCCGATCGGCAACATCCCTCCCGCCGAGGCCGAAGCGCGCTGTCATACCCACATCGGCGACCAGGCCTTGGCCGCCTGACCCAAGACGAGCAGCCTTCGAAAAACCGGTGCCGTTCATGGCCGTTCATGGCCGCCAACGTCCACGACACGCAAGCGGCGGGCCAGCTGCTGGACCGCGCCGCGGAGGCGGGCTGGGCGCCGGTGCGGGTGAAGGCCGATCGGATCTACACCGGCGCGCGGATGGACGAGGCCGCGGCCCGCCACGGCGTGGAGGTGCAGGTCTCCGCCCGTGAGGCGCAGGCCAAGGGCTTCCAGCCGGTGCACCTGCGCTGGCGCATCGAGGCGGCCTTCGACGCGCCAGCGCCGCCTGACTCGCCACTGGGAGCAAATCCCAGCGGCGGCCGAGGACAGCATCAATATCGCCGACTGCCACAGGCTCATGCAGTCCTACCAGAGGCGCCAATACAGATACCCATAGTCAAACAGCCTCTCAAGGGATAATTTTTCCAAATGCGGCGCTCAAGAGTCACATAGGAAAACAGAGAGCTGCTTTGGAGATCATGACCGCGCACTGAAAACGCTCCCGCTGATCGCAGGAGAGCGAATCACGCTTCACGCGACACGCGAAGCCCTTTTTTCAGCAGCCTGCCAGCGGCAGGAGAGCCGGGAAAGGGCGGTGGCAACTGAGAATGTCGTTGCGGCAGACGCTCGCGCGAGCAGACAGGTCGAAGGCCTCCGCCCGAGCCTCAATCCTCGAACGGGACGACACTCCATTCGCGCAAACCGCGCATATCGCGTACCTTTCCGATTGACCTGCGCCGAATTTTGCGCTCTTCGAGCGCTAACAGTCGGTCAATCGCGCAATCTCCTGCGCGATCCGCGCAAAGGAGGAACGCATGGCGGGGCTACGGATGGGCGAGGTCCGGATCAAGCGCGCGATCGAGCGCGTACCGGGCGGGATGATGGTGGTGCCGCTGCTCGTCGGCGCGGTGATCGCCACCCTGTTCCCGGCGACCCCGAAGGTGTTCGGCTCGTTCACCGGCGCGCTGTTCACCGGCGCGCTGCCGATCCTGGCGGTGTTCTACGTCTGCATGGGGGCGAGCATCGACTTCCGCGCGACGCCCTACATCGTCAAGAAGGGCGGTACGCTGCTCGTCGTGAAGGTCGGCATCGCGATGATCCTCGGGGTGATCTTCGGCCGCCTGATCGGCGAGGCGCCGGTCGCCGGCGGGCTGTTCGCCGGGCTCTCGACGCTGGCGATCGTGGCGGCCATGAACGACACCAATGGCGGCCTCTACATGGCGCTGATGGGCCAGTACGGTCGGCCGCGGGACGTCGGTGCCTACACGATCATGTGCCTCGAATCCGGCCCCTTCCTCACCATGGTGACGCTCGGCGTCGCCGGCCTGTCGGCCTTCCCGTGGCAGACGATGGTCGGCAGCATCCTGCCGCTCCTCGTCGGCATGATCCTGGGCAACCTCGACCGGGAGATGCGCGACTTCCTCGGCCGCGCCGTGCCGGTGATGATCCCGTTCTTCGCCTTCGCCCTCGGCACCGGGCTCGACCTGACCAAGATCTGGCAGGCGGGGCTGCTCGGCCTCGGCCTCGGCGTCGCGGTGGTGGTCGTGACCGGCATCCCGCTCTTCCTCGCCGACCGGCTCACCGGCGGCACCGGGGTGGCCGGCGTCGCCGCCTCCTCGACCGCCGGCAACGCCGCCGCGGTCCCGGCGATCATCGCCGCCGCCAACCCGGCCTATGCCGACGCCGCCGCCCCCGCGACGGTGCTGGTGGCCGCGACCGTGGTGGTCACCGCCATCCTCACGCCGCTCGCCACCGCCTGGACCGCCCGGCATTTCGGCGAGCGGACGGAAGAGGACGCCGCGTCGGAATCAGCCCCCGGGGCCCCGCACGCGGCCCCGCATCTGGCCAAGCAGGCGTGATCGTGGCGCGCCGCTGGCTCATCCTCGCCGACGACCTCACCGGCGCGGCCGACTGCGCCATCGCCTTCGCCCGCCGCGGCCGCTCGGCCCGCGTGCAGTGGGGCGAGGCGGGGTCCGGGGCGCAAGAATCCGGGGCGCAAGAATCCGGGGTTCAAGAATCCGGGACGGAGGAAGACGTCGTCTCGCACGACGCCGACAGCCGCCAGCTCGGCCCGGAGGCGGCGGCGGCGCGCCACGCCGCCCTCCTCGACCGGCTGCACCATCCGGGCCGATCGGTGTTCAAGAAGATCGACTCGACCCTGCGCGGACAGCCGGGGGCGGAACTCGCCGCCACCCTCGAGCGCCTGCGCCGGCGCGAGGGCGCGGCCTTCGGGATCCTGGCGCCGGCCTTCCCGGCGACCGGCCGGACCACGATGGCCGGCAGGATCCTGGTCGAGGGCCAGCCCCTGGAGGAGACCGAACTCTGGCGCCGGGACCACAGCTACGCGACCGGCGCGCTGCCCACGATGCTGGAGGAGGCCGGCCTGCCGAGCGCGACGATCGCCCTCGCGACCGTCCGGGCCGGCGTCGAGCCCTTGCGCACGGCGCTGATCGCGGCGTCGCGGGCGGGAGCGGTCGCGGTGCTCGACGCGGAATCGGACGACGACCTCGCGCGGATCGCCGAAGCCGGCCGGGCGCTCGACGCGCAGGAGGGCCTGGTCTGGATCGGCAGCGCCGGCCTCGCCCATGCGCTGGCCATGCAGGAAGCGGGGCCGGCTGCCCCGGCGCAGAGAATCCCGGCCGGCCCGGGCGGCACCCTCGTGGTGGTCGGGAGCCTCGCCGCCGCCTCTCGCGCCGCCGCGCGCCGGCTCGTCGGGGAGACGCGCCTGCGCCACGTCCCGGTCACGCCGGACATGCTGCTTCAGGCGGACGAGGCCGAGCGGGCACGCTGCCGCGACGCCGTGGTCGCGGGGCTGAGCGCCGGGGACGACGTGCTGGTCGAAGTGGCGATGGGCGAGGCGCCGGATCTCTCGATGGGTGCCCGTCTCGCCGATGCCCTCGGCGCGCTGCTGGCGCCCGTCGCGGCCCATCTCGGCGGGCTCGTGGCGACGGGCGGCGAGACCGCGGCGGCGTTGCTCGCGCATCTCGGGGTCGACGGATTGCGGCTGATCGACGAGATCGAGCCCGGCGTCTCCCTCGGCCTGACGCGCGGCGCCCTCGAGGTGCCGATCGTCACCAAGGCCGGCGCCTTCGGCCATGCGGACACGCTCCTGCGCGCCGTCCATCACCTCCGGGCCATTCGAAACCAGGGTTCTCCGACATGAGCCGACCGACCATCGCGATCACCATGGGCGATGCCTCCGGCATCGGGCCCGAGATCATCATGAAGGCGCTGGCCCTGCCCGAGGTCGCGGCGATGTGTCGGCCGCTGGTCGTCGGCGATGCCGAGCGCCTGCGCGAGGCAGGAAGCATCGTCGGCTCGGACCTCGCGGTCCAGGCGATCGCCTCGCCGGAGGAGGCGTCGTTCGCCCCCGGCACCGTCGCGTGCATCGACCTGGCGCTGATCCCGCCGGGCCACCCGTTCGGCCGCGTCTCGCCGGTCTCCGGCGAGGCGGCGTTCCGCTACATCGAGCGGGCGGTCCAGATCGTCCAGGCCGGCCAGGCCGCCGCGATCTGCACGGCGCCCTTGAGCAAGGAGGCCCTGCACGCCGCAGGGCACAAGTATCCGGGCCACACGGAGCTTCTCGCCGAGCTGACCGGCACGCCGGAAGTCTCGATGATGCTGGTCTCGCCCAAGCTCCGGGTGATCCACGTCACGACCCATATCGGGCTGATCGACGCCATCGCGCGGATCGAGCCGGGCCTGGTCGAGCGGGTGATCGCGCGGGGCCACGACACCCTGGTCAAGGCCGGGATCGCGAATCCGCGGATCGGCGTCTGCGCCATCAACCCCCATGCCGGCGAGAACGGCCTGTTCGGTCGCGGCGAGGAGGCCGAGAAGATCACGCCCGCGGTCCAGGCCTGCCAGGCGAAAGGCTGGCGGGTCGAGGGGCCGCTCCCCGCCGACACCCTGTTCTTCCTCGCCGGCCGCGGCGACTACGACATCGTGGTGGCGATGTACCACGACCAGGGCCACGGCCCGATCAAGGTGCTGGGGCTGGAGGCCGGGGTGAACATCACCGTCGGGCTGCCGGTGATCCGCACCTCGGTCGACCACGGCACCGCCTTCGACATCGCCGGCAAGGGCATCGCCGATGCGGGCTCGCTGGTCGAGGCCCTGCGCCAGGCAGTGGATCTCGCCCCGCGCCGGGCGGTCTGAGCGCCATGACCCGCGGCCGGCACCGGCACCCGCTGCTGCTGGAGGCGCTCCAGGCCGGCGAGGTCGTGGTCGAGGAGCTGGCGGAGCGCTTCGGCGTCTCCGCCTCGACGATCCGGCGCGACCTCCAGCAGCTGGCGACGGACAAGGCGATTCGGCGCACCTATGGCGGCGCGGTGATCGCCCACCCGCTGCCGGAGGCCAGCCTGCCGGAGCGCGAGACGCAGGCCCGGCCCGAGAAGGCTGCCATCGCCAGGGCCGCCCTGGCCCTGCTCACTGACGACGACATCCTGATCCTCGACGGCGGCTCGACGGTGGCGGCCTTCGGGGCCGGACTCGCCGGGCGGCGCCACGCGATCATCACCAACAACCTGCCGCTCGTGAGCGTGCTCGCCGGCGCGCCCGGCCTCAGCCTGACGGTGCTCGGCGGCGCGGTGCGGCCCGGCAGCATGAGCACGATGGGCCCCCTGGCGGAGGCCTCCTTGCGCCGTCTCACCGCCGACAAGGCGGTGGTGAGCGGCGACGGCTTCGTCGCGGGCCGCGGCCTGTGCGAGGCGGCGATCGAGCAGATCGCCCTCAAGTCGCTGATGATGGAACAGGCGGCCGAAACCGTGGTGCTGATGGATTCCTCCAAGCTCGGCCGCGCGACGCAGGGAGCCTGGGCGCCCCTGCCGCGCCGCTGGACCCTGGTGACCGATGCCGGCGCCACCGACGCGCAATGCGCGGAAGCGGAGGCGGCCGGGGCACGGGTGGTGCGGGCGAAGGGGTGAACGGCGCTTCCGGGATGCCGGCCTGATCGAGCGCGGGTACCTCCTCTCCCCGCCCACGGGGAGAGGAGAAGACTGGCGCCATTTTTGTCCAGGCTTCTCCCCGGGAGAGTTATGCCCGCATCGGAGAGGGACCCCTGATCTCTCTCGACTGGCGCTGATCGCGCGAAGACCGCGGAACGCAGACCGCGCGCGGTCACGACACCCTACGCCGCCAGCTCGTCCTTCACGAACCGCCCGTCGATCATGATCGCCCGCATGTGCCGGCCCTGGCCTGTGAGGAGCGAGAGGTCGGAGAGCGGATCGCCGTCGACCACGATCAGGTCGGCGAAGGCGCCCGGGGCCACCACGCCGGCCTTGCCCTCCAGGCGCACCACCTTGGCGGCGTTGACCGTGGCCGAGCGGATCACCTCGATCGCCGGCAGGCAGCGGCCGCGGATCACGAATTCCTCCGACTGGTGGCGGTGCATCTCGCCCAGCAGGTCGGTGCCGTAGGCCATCATCACGCCGGCGTCGCGCAGGATCTCGAGGGCGGCGAGCCCCGCCTCGCGCACGTCCTCGATCTTGGCCACCGAGGCCGGCGGCAGGCCTAAGCCCGCGCCCTCCTTGGCGAGGGCGTCGAAGGTGACGTTGGTCGGCACCACGTAGGCGCCCTTGTCGCGGATCAGCCGCGCGGTCTCGGGCGTCACCAGGTTGCCGTGCTCGACCGAGATCACCCCGCACTCGACCGCCCGGCGGATCGCCGCATCGGTGTAGAGATGGGCGGCGACGTAGGTCTGGGCGTTGCTCGCCTCCTCGACGATCGCCCGCAGCTCCTCGACCGAGTAGCCCAGGAACGCGATCGGGTCGGTGGGCGACGACACGCCGCCATTGGCCATGATCTTGATGAAGTCGGCTCCGGCCTTGATCTCCTCGCGGGCGACGCGGCGCACCGCGTCGACGCCGTCGCAGACCCGGCCCATGGCGCCGAGCTTGGTGGCGTAGTGGCTCACGTCCCGGGCGTGATAGCGGCCGCGGTAATCGGTGTGGCCGCCGGTCTGCGACAGCGCCTTGCCGCAGATCACGAGGCGCGGGCCGTCGATCAGCCCTTCCCGCACCGCCATCACCAGCCCGTGATCGGCGCCGCCGAGGTCGCGCACGGTGGTGAAGCCGCGCATCAGCATGCCGCGCATGATCTTGGCGGTGCGGAGCGCCACCAGGGAATCCGGCAGGTCGGCATTGGCGCCGAGATCGGGGATCGTCGCGATGACGTGGACGTGGCAATCGATCAGACCCGGCATCAGCGTGCGGCCGGCAAGGTCGATCACCCGGGCCGACGACGCGGTGAGCGGCCGGTCCGAGACCTCCCGGATGGTGCCGCCCTCGACCAGGACGTCGTAGCCGTCGAGCGCGGTGTCGTGGGTGCCGTCGAGGATCCTGGCGTTGCGGAACAGGACGAGGTCGGCGCTCATGCGGGCGGTTCCTTCAATTGCCGAGGCGAACCCGGAAGGCCGGGCGCGAGGCGTCCACGGCACACTGGACAGCGAGAAAAAAACAGGCAAGCTTGTTTTTTTATCAGGCAGCAGAACCCGGAGGAACGGTGACGCAGACCGGACGCCCGCAGCAGGCGCGCAGCCTCGCGACCCGCGAGCGGCTGGTGCGCGCGACGATCGACGAGATCCATGCCGTCGGCTACCACGCCGCCACGACGCACCGGATCGCCGAGCGGGCGCAGGTCTCCCGCGGGGCGCTGCTGCACCACTTCCCGAGCCGGTCCGATCTCGTGCGCGCGGCGCTCGAAACCCTGCTCGACGACGGCACCGCCGAGATCAGGGCGGTGTCGCAGGACGTGCGCACGGGGGCGCTGCCGCTCGCCGACTTCGTCGACTTCCTGTGGCCGCTCTTCTCCGGCCGGTTCTTCCAGGTCTCGATGGAGCTGATCACCGAATCCCGCACCGATGCGGCCTTGCGCGAGAGCCTGATCCCGGTGGTGCAGCGCTTCCACGCCGCCCTCGATGCGATCTGGGTCGAGTTCTGCGATGCCGAGGCCCGGCCGCCGCGGGAGGCCCGGATCATCCTCAATCTCACGGTGAACCTGTTGCGCGGCATGGGCGTGCAGACGGTGCTGCGGCCGGATCCGGAGTATTTTCGCGATCTGATCGAGGCCTGGAAGGCGGTGCTGCCGCAGCTGATCAGCGGGCCGGCGGGCGACGCGGCCTTCGCAGGTCCGCGCTTCTCGCGAGAGGGCGGCGTGGCCGCGCCCGAGCTTGGCACCTCTCTTGCCAACACCCCTCTTGCCAACACCTCTCTCGCCGATCGGGCGACCACCCGTCTTGCCAAAAGGGCAGACACCTGTCCTACAAATAGGTCAGCTCTCGTCACCTCGAAGCCGTGAACCGCATGAGTGCCGCCACCCTCTCGCCCGCCGCGCCCGGCCTCTCGGCCCGGCTCGGCCGCCTCGCCGTCCTGGCGGCCGTCATCCTGGCCTACGCGGTCGTGTTCGCCCCGATCGTGATGGTGATCGTCACCTCGTTCTTCGACCAGGAGATCGTCACCTTCCCGCCGGAGGGCCTCACCTGGCGCTGGTACCTCAATGCCTGGGCGCAGCGCGACTTCGCCCGCGGCTTCCTCACCTCGCTCCAGATCGCGCTGGCCGCCACCGCCATCGGCGTGCCGCTCGGCACCGCCGCGGCGCTCGCGCTGGTGCGGGCGAACATCCCCGGGCGCGGGCTCATCAACACCTTCCTGCTCGCACCGCTGGCGGTGCCGGCGATCGTCGCGGGCTCGGCCCTCTACATGTTCTACCTGCGGGCCGAGGACTGGCTCGACATGGACATCAAGGCGACGCTGGGCGGCCTCGTCGCCGCCAACGTCCTCATCACCATCCCCTGGACGGTGCGCCTCGTCACCGCGAGCCTCGCCGGACTCGACCGCTCGGCGGAAGAGGCGGCGGCCAATCTCGGCGCCCGGCCGCTCACGGTGTTCCGCCGCATCACCCTGCCGATGCTGCGGCCCGGCATCGTGGCGGCGGCCCTGTTCTCCTTCGTGGCGAGCTTCGAGAACCTCGAGCTCAACCTCCTCCTCGTCGGCCCGGGGCGCACCACCCTGCCCGTCGCCATGCTGAGCTACCTGGAATTCCGAATGGACCCGACTCTGGCCGCCGTCGCGACCGCGCAGATTCTGATGGTGACGATCCTGATGCTGGTCACCGACCGCTTCGTGAAGCTGTCGCGGATCGTCTGATGGGCACCCTCCAGCTCGACGGCGTCACCAAGCGCTACGGCGAGGCGATCGCGGTCGCCGGCGTCGATCTCGACATCCGCCAGGGCGAGCTCGTGGCTTTGCTCGGCCCCTCCGGCTGCGGCAAGACCACGACGCTCCGGATGGTCGCGGGCTTCATCGAACCCACGGCCGGCCGCGTCGTGATCGGCGGGCGCGACGTGACGCGGCTGCCGCCATATGCCCGCGACACCGGCATGGTGTTCCAGTCCTACGCGCTGTTCCCGCATATGAGCGTCGCCGACAATGTCGGCTTCGGGCTGGAGATGCGGAAGGTGGGTCGGGCCGAGCGCGACCGGCGCATCGCCGAGGCCCTGCGGCTGGTGCGCCTCGACGCGCTGGCCGACCGGCTGCCGCGCCAGCTCTCCGGCGGGCAGCAGCAGCGCGTCGCTCTGGCCCGGGCGCTGGTGGTGAGCCCGGCGGTGTTCCTCCTCGACGAACCCCTGTCGAACCTCGACGCGAAGCTGCGCTCCGAGGTCGGGCTCGAGATCCGCGAATTGCAGAAGCGCCTCGGCCTCACCACCCTGATGGTCACCCACGACCAGGACGAGGCCCTGGCCATGGCCGACCGGCTGGTGGTGATGGAGCATGGCCGCGTGCTCCAGGTCGGCAGCGCGGAAGACCTCTACGAGCGCCCGGCCAACACGTTCGTCGCCGGCTTCGTCGGGCGCTGCAACCTGCTCGACGGCGCGCGCGAGGGCGCCGGCGTGTTTCGCCTGGCGAGCGGCGCCGCCGTGCCGTGCGCGCCCGACGCGACCGCCAGGAGCGATCTCGCCAAGGGCGGCCAGCTGGCGATCCGGCCGGAGCGGATCGAGGTCGCGCCCGATCCCGCCGGCACCGGCCGGCTCAGGGCCGTCACCTATCTGGGCGCCCGCACCGAGTATCACCTCGATCTCGCCGGCGAGCCGATCGTCGCGGTGAGCCCGACGCCGCTCCCCGACGATCCCCGCCGCCGCCTCGTGGCCGGCGATCCTGTCCGCATCACTTGGACTCCCGACGCTGCCCGCGTCATTCCCATCCCCGACGCGTCCCGCGTCATGCCCGCAGCAGAGAGCCCCGCCCGATGATCACCCGTCGCTCCCTCATCGCCAGCAGCGCCGCCCTCGGCCTCGCCGGCACCCTCCCCGCCCGGGCCGAAGCCGCCCCGATCGTCGTCGGCACCTGGGGCGGCGATTACGGCGCGCTCCTGCAGCAGAACATCGACGTCCCGCTGATGAAGCCGCAGGGCATCGAGGTCTCGCAGGACATCGCCAACCAGGATCCGCGCCGCACCAAGCTGATCGCCGAGCGCACCAGCCGCCGCGCCAGCATGGACGTCGCCTGCATCAACGACATCGACAGCTACATGCTGAGCCAGCTCGGCGTGCTGGAGACCGTGCCGGCCGCCGAGGTGCCGCGCCTGTCGCAGGTGATCGACGTCTTCCGCAAGCCGCACTCGATCCCGCACATCTACTCGGCGCTGGTCGTGCTCTACAACCCGAGCAAGGTCACCACCCCGCCGACCCGCTACGCCGACATCTTCGATCCCAAATACAAGGGCCGGGTCGGGTTCTCGGACATTCTCTGGAACTTCAACATGGCCGGCGCCAATATCGGGGCCGGCGGCACGCCCACCGACTTCACCAAGGGCCAGGCGGCCCTGATGGACCTCAAGAAGCTGTCGCCGAAGGTCTATCCGTCGAACGAGACCTTGGCCGCGGCCCTGAAGTCCGAGGAGGTGTGGATCTCGATGATGTGGCTCGCCCGCGGCTTCATGTGGAAGCAGGCCGGCATCCCGGTCGAGATGGCGGTGCCGGAGGAGGGCGCGCTGCCGATCCTGTTCGAGGCCGGCGTGCCGAAGAACTCGCGGGCCAAGGACAGCGCCTTCAAGTACCTGAACGCCATGCTCGACCCGAAGGCGCAAGTCGCCTTCGCCCAGAAGATGGGCTACGTGCCGACCGTCAAGGACGCCAAGCTGCCGGAGGATCTGGCCAAGCAGATCAGCCTGACGGAGGCGCAGCAGGCCAAGCTCCGGCCGCTCGACTACGCCACGATGCAACAGCAGCAGGCGGCGTTCACGGATTTCTGGAACAAGGAATTCAAGGGGTAGGCTGTCGACCAGTCTTCCTCGGGGCTTTCTGGCGACATGCCGAGACAAGCCTAACGCGGGTCTCCCCCCTCCCGTCTGGGAGAGGGGAGACCCGCGCCTGAGCCTTGTCCGAGAGTTTTCCCGGACCGCCGGGATCATTCCGAGCCCGCTGCGCGGCCCCCGGGATGACCCTGTGCGGTGGAGAGGTGGGTGCCAACCCCGATCCCGTCCGCAACCAAGAAATCCCCAATCCAAAGGTCCGCCGTGTTCGCCCTCATCCTGCCGGCCGTTCTCGTCGTCGCCGCGCTGCTGGTCGGCCCGATGGTGCTGCTCGCGCGCATCTCGCTCAATCAGTACAGCGCGACGCAGCTGATGATCGAGGCGACGACGGCGCAGAACTACCTCAACGCCGTGGCCGATCCGTATTACCGCAGCGTGATGGGCACGACGCTGGTGATGGCCTTCGCCTGCACGGCACTGACCCTGGCCCTCGGCTTCCCGGCCGCCTACCGGCTCGCCCGGATGGAGAGCCGGTGGAAGAGCCTCGTCACCGTCCTGACCCTGATCCCGCTCCTCGTCGGCAACGTCGTGCGGGCGGCGGGCTGGCTCGGGCTCCTCGGCAATGACGGGCTCATCAACGCCACCTTGCGGGGCCTGCACGTCACCTCGGCGCCGCTGCAACTGATCTACACGCCCGGCGCGGTCGCGATCGGCACGATCGCGGTCGTGCTGCCCTACATGATCCTGACCCTGTCCTCGGTGATCGAGAGCATCCCGCGGGCGGTGGAGGAGGCGGCGGCGAATCTGGGGGCCGGCGCCTTCACGGTGTTCCGCCGGGTGGTGTGGCCGCTGGCCTTGCCCGGCACGGTGGCGGGCTGCGTCCTCGTCTTCATCCTGTGCATGAACACCTACGCGACCGCGGTGCTGCTCGGCGGCTCGCAGTTCAAGATGATGGCGCCCGCCGTCTACGACCAGTTCTCGAAGGGCATGAACTGGCCGTTCGGCGCCGCCCTCGCCTTCATCCTGCTCGCCGCGACCTTGGTCCTGACGGCACTGGGCACCGCGCTCCTCGGCCGCCGCTACGCCCGCTGACAGAAACAAGAACACGGGAGGACACCATGAGCGACGCCCCGATTCTCGCCGGCAACGAACTCGCCGCCGAACGGGCCAAGGCCGGCCAGCCGCCCCTCGTCCCGTCGACCTCCCGCGACCGCGGGATCGGGCCGCACAAGCGCCTGGTGCTGCGGGGCGCCACCGTCATCGACGGCACCGGCGCGCCGCCGATCGGCCCGACCGACATCGTGGTCGAGAACGGCCGCATCGTGCAGCTCAAGAAGGTCACGGGCAACCTCGCGACGAGCGTCAACCGGCCGGCGCCCGGCGACCACGAGATCGATTGCCGCGGCAAGTGGGTGACGCCGGGCTTCGTCGATTGCCATGCGCATGCGGGCGTCGCGTATCATGCCGCCAACGGCTGGGTGCCGCCGGTCGAGTACGTCTACAAGCTCTGGCTCGCCCACGGCGTCACCACGGTGCGCGAGATGGGCTCGTTCAACGGCCTCGACTGGATGCTCGACCAGAAGAAGCGCGCCGAGGCCAACGAGATCGCGGCGCCGCGGCTCCTGGCCTACAGCTACTTCCCGGCCGTCAACGACATGCTGAAGCTGATCCACACCCCCGAGGAGGGACGGGCGTGGCTGCGCAAGCTCAAGGAGCGCGGTGCCGACGGGGTGAAGTTCTTCGGCGCGCCGCCCGCCATCATGGAGGCGGCCCTCGACGAGTGCCGCAAGCTCGGGCTGAAATCGGGTTGCCACCATGCCCAGATGGCGGTGACGCGGATGAACGCGCTGACCACCGCCGGCTGGGGCCTCACCAGCGCCGAGCATTATTACGGCCTGCCCGAGGCCCTGTTCGAGGACAGGGTGGTGCAGAACTTCCCGCTCGATTACGACTACAACGACGAGTATTTCCGCTTCTCGGTCTCCGGCCAGATGTTCCGCCAGGGCGCGGAGCCCGGCTCCAGGAAATGGAACGAGACCCTGGAGCGCTTCCTGGAGCTCGGCTTCACTTTCGTGCCGACCTTCACGATCTATGATGCCAACCGCGACCTGATGCGGGCGCGCCAGGCCGACTGGCACAAGGACTACACCTGGAAGTCGATGTGGGACTACTTCACCCCACAGCGTGGCGGCCACGGCTCGTACTGGTATCGCTGGTCGACTCAGAACGAGATCGAGTGGAAGGAGAACTACCGGCTCTGGATGGCCTTCATCAACGAGTACAAGAACCGCGGCGGCCGGGTCTGCGCCGGCTCGGATTCGGGCTTCATCTACCAGATCTTCGGCTTCGGCTACATCCGCGAGCTGGAATTGTTGCAGGAGGCGGGCTTCCACCCGCTGGAAGTCGTGCGCGCAGCGACCTCGCAAGGAGCGGCCCTGTGCGGGCTCGAGGACGAGATCGGCACCGTCGAGGTCGGCAAGCGCGCCGACCTCCTGGTCCACGACCACAACCCGCTGACCGACTTCAAGCTGCTCTACGGCACGGGGGCGCTGCGCCTCGACGAGGCGACGAACGGCGCCACCTGGCACCGGGGTCTCAAGTACACGATCAAGGACGGGGTGATCTACGACACCGCCGAGCTGCTCGCCGACGTGCGCGAGCTGGTCAAGGCGACCTGGGACGAGGCGGTGCCGAGCAAGTACGCGGCACCGCAGCAGGCGGCACCGTGACCGATAGCCTCGACTTCGTCGTCCTCACCGGCTTCCTCGGCTCGGGCAAGACGACGCTGCTGCGCGACTACCTCGCCCTCCCCGAGGCGGCCGACACCGCGATCATCGTCAACGAGGCCGGCGAGATCGGCCTCGACGGGCTGATCCTGCGCGAGAGCGGGGGTGAGGTGCCGATGACGATGCTGGCGAATGGCTGCGTCTGCTGCCAGATGACGAGCGACCTCGCCCGCACCGTCGAGGCGCTGCTCGCCGCCGAGCGGCCGGAGGCCTCGGGGCCGCTCCGACGGATCGTGCTGGAGACGAGCGGGCTGTCGAAGCCCGGACCGGTCCTGCGCCAGCTCGCGAGCCTCGCCGGCTTTCCCATGCGGGTCTCGGTCCTCGCCACCTACGATGCGCTCCGCGGTCCTGAGACCTCCGCCTTCGAGGAGGCTGCGGCGCAATGGGCCGCGGCGCACCGCATCGTGCTGACCAAGCTCGACGCCGCGCCCCTTGGCCGGCCCGCGCAGGCCAGGGCCGAGGTCGCGGGCCTGAACCCACTCGCCGAGATCGTGGCCGATCCCGACCGCGAAGCCGCGGTGTCGGCCGCCTTCGCGCCTTTGCCCGGCGCCGGCCTCGATCCGGCGCTGCTCCAGGCGGAACCCGCCGGCGCCCATCCCCGCGTCGCGATCTGGCTCGCCCGGCCCACCGCTCCCCTCCCCTACGACGATCTGGCGGCCTGGCTCGACAACCTCGCGGGCCAACTCGGCGAGCGGCTCTTGCGCCTCAAGGGCCTGGTGCGGGTCGTCGAGTCGGATCGTCCCCTGCTGGTCGAGAGCGTCGGCACGCTGTTCTCGCGTCCCCGCCCCTTCGGCCGGCCGGGCGAGGGCGCGGCGCCGTTCGTGGTGGTGATCGCCCGCGACCTGGCGGCGGGAGAACTGGAGGACGTGGCGCCTGCCGGGCTGTTCCGGTTCGCGCCGCGGGTTCCGGACAGCCCGTTCGTGCGGGCGGGGGCCGGGGTGCCGCGGGCGGATGCGGTTCGAGGCTGAACCGCTCAGCTTTCCGCGGGAAAATCCGCCCCGCGGCTCACCGCCTCCGACGCCTCGATCTCCTTCAGCCGCGCCCGCATCCGCTCGGTCACGGCCTCGAAGCCCCAGGCGCCGAGCACCAGGTGGCGCGGCGGCGACGCGCTCTCGGTCACCCGGATCATCGCCTCGGCGGCGCGGACCGGGTCGCCGGCCTGGGTCCCGCTGTTCTCGGCGGTGGCCTTGAGGCGGGCGCCGGCGGTCTCGGCGTAGTCGGCGATCCGGCTCGGGGTCTGGACGAGGGAGCGGCCGGCCCAGTCGGTGCGGAACGGCCCAGGCTCGACGCAGGTGACCCGCAGCCCCAGGGGTCCGACCTCCGCCGCCAGCGCGTCCGACCAGCCCTCGACCGCGTGCTTGCTCGCCGCGTAGTAGCCCGAGCCGGGAAACCCGATCAGCCCGGCGACCGAGGTGATGTTGATGATGTGCCCGCTCCGTTGCGCCCGCATCACCGGCAGCACCGCGCGGGTGAGGGCGAACAGTCCGAACACGTTGGCGTCGAACTGGGCGCGGATCTTCTCCTCCTCGCCCTCCTCGACCGAGGCCTGGTAGCCGTAGCCGGCATTGTTGACGAGGACGTCGATGCGGCCGAACCGCTCCTGAGCGCCGGCCACCGCCGCCGCGACTTGATCGGGCTTCGTCACGTCGAGGGGCAGCGCCAGCACCCGGTCCTCCGCCCCCGCCGCGAGGTCGGCGACCCGGGCGGCGTCGCGCGCCGTGACCACCGCACGCCAGCCGCGGGCGAGGACCAGCTTGGCCAGTTCGCGCCCGAACCCGGTGGAGCAGCCGGTGATGAGCCAGACCGGCGTCGATATCTGCGGCATGGATGAGGTCCCGAAATAGGCCGCCGGAGCCCTCGAGGACCCGGCCGATCGACCGGGATAGCGCGGCGCACCGAGCGAGGTTCCGGCAGCGCCGCGCGACTCGATGCCGGGGACGGGCGGCGAAGGCGCGAAGCCGAATTCCAGCCGGAAACTCCCGCCGGGG
Organism: Methylobacterium currus; assembly: GCF_003058325.1. Taxonomy (NCBI): domain Bacteria; kingdom Pseudomonadati; phylum Pseudomonadota; class Alphaproteobacteria; order Hyphomicrobiales; family Methylobacteriaceae; genus Methylobacterium; species Methylobacterium currus. Next base: position 3,655,583 of record NZ_CP028843.1, on the reverse strand, counting down.
ACATTCCCGGCCATCATCGAGCCTCGAAAGTCTGGCACGATGGCGCCCTTGACTAGGATTCTCACCTCGAATCATGTGACTATGACACAAAATTCCATGATCTCTGTTCAAGAAATCATGATTAATGGCTACGAAACGGCACGAACATTCATTTTATAATTTATTTACTGCAGATTTACAAGATTTATGATGTTAATTATTAAATATGATGTTTTGACATTTTTACTTCTAGAAATTTTCAAATCATGATCAGTACCCGATGTGTTGGCAGCGGCTTCGTCGTGGATTGTAAGCCAATCTCTCCGTCTTCGCCTCCGTCATCTTTGGGAGAGCGACTGAAATTCCTAGGACTGCCGGCGATCGACACGCTGGTGACAGTCGGAGCGGGCAGCGCTAACGTCACGTCGCGAGTCAGGCCTGCCGCCCTGTCGCGTGTCCCGCGTGCCGGCGACGACGAGGACATCTCGCAGTCGTTCAACCCGCAGCGGCAAGACGGTCGGCCGCACCTACGACGGCGTAGAGGTGCTGGCGCCCAAGATGCGCTCGAAGAGCTTCACGTCCGCCGAGGTCCGGCAAGCGATCGGGCGGGCGATGCAGGACATCGGCGTGTCGAGCCCGTCCGAGGCACCGAGGGAGAAGGCGGCCAAGTCGCCCCCGGGAAAAAGTCGGCTCGGGAAAAGACGGAGGACGCGGCGGAGAACCGGCTCGCGAAGATCATCAAGATCATCGCCGAGTGCCCGTTCGCGCCCCCGTGATGATGGCGGACGCCAGGACCGGGGCGGCGCGTCTCCCGGCCGCCCTCGGCGCGAGCGCTCACCCGCCGGCCGGGATCCGCGCGATCGCCTTGATCTCGAAGTCGAACCCCGCGAGCCAGGTCACGCCGACCGCGGTCCAGTTCGGATAGGGCGCCTCGCCGACCACGCCGTCACGCACCCGCATCACGGTGTCGAGCTGCGCCGCCGGGTCGGTGTGGAAGGTCGTCACGTCGACGACGTCGTCGAAGGTGCAGCCCGCCGCTTCCAGCACCGCCGCGAGCCGGGTGAACGCCAGGGCGACCTGAGCCGCGAAGTCGGGTTCCGGCGAGCCGTCCTCGCGGCTGCCGACCTGGCCGGAGACGAACAGCAGGTCGCCGGAGCGGATCGCGGCCGAGTAGCGGTGCCGCTCGTAGAGGGCCTGCCGGCCGGGCGGAAAGACGGCGTCGCGCATGCGCCGCGCCGGAACGTCGGTCTGAGCCTGCGCCATGAATTGCTCCCTCGGTCCTCAAGTTGATATACGGGACGTATGTGAGAGAGCACGGATACGCAGCGTATGTCAATTCACATGCGCTGCGTATGCCAATGAGGGTGGGTCGAGGTGGCCGGACGACGCGCGCAGATGATGGAAGAGACGAAGGACAAGCTCATCCGGACAGCCCGGGAGGCCTTCGCGCGGAAGGGCTATGCGGCCGCCTCGATGGACGAGCTGACCGCCGCGGCCGGGCTGACGCGGGGTGCGCTCTATCACAATTTCGGCGACAAGAAGGGGCTGCTCCAGGCGGTGATCGACCGGATCGACGCCGAGATGGCGGCGCGCCTGCGCGCGGTCGGCGAGCGGGCCTCTCACCCGTGGCGCGGCCTCCTCGACGAGTACCGGGCCTATATCGAGATGGCGCTGGAGCCGGAGATCCAGCGCATCCTGCTCCTCGACGGCCCGGCGGTCCTCGGCGATCCGTCGCTGTGGCCGAGCCAGAATGCCTGCCTCGCCGAGACGACCCGGCGCATCCAGACCCTCGTCGCGGACGGGGCGATCCCCCCGGTGGACGCGGAAGCTGCCGCGCGGCTCCTCAACGGCGCCTCGCTCCACGCGGCCCTCTGGGTCGCGGCGTCGCGGGAGCCGGAGGCGACGCTGGGCAAGGCGCTCGAGGCGTTCCGGCGGCTCGCCGAGGGGTTGGCGCGCCCTTGAGCGCAACTTGACACCCGCCCCCGCACCCCCCAGTGTCTTCGGCTCCCAGGGGGGCCTCGTGAGGAGGCTGAGATTCCGCCGGTCCGGACCCGTCCGGGCGCCGCGGTGACCCTATGAACCTGATCCGGGTCATGCCGGCGTAGGGATGCGGGACCGGCGAGGGCAAGGCCCTCACAGCCGTCTTTTCGCGCATGATCTCCGCCGGACTGGCCGTCGCCCGGGATGGGCGCGAGGTGGCCGTCATGTCGCAAGCGGAGATCGTCGAGGCCCTCCTCGATTTCATCGGGCGCCCAAGCGCGACCGAAGCGGAGTTCGAGGCGCTGGCCCTGCGGCTCTTCGCCTATCAGTTCGCCCACAACGCGCCCTATCGCCGCTTCGCGCAACAGCGCGGGCGCACGCCGCTGACGGTCCGGCGCTGGCGCGACATCCCGGCGGTGCCGATCAAGGCGTTCAAGGATCTCACCTTGAGCTGCTGCCCGCCCGACGAGGCCGAACGGGTGTTCATGACGAGCGGCACGACCGGGAGCGGGCGGGGCCGCAGCTACCACCCGACGCTCGCAGTCTACGACCGCTCGATGCTCGCGGGCTTCGCCGCCCGGATCATGCGCGGGCGCCAGACGATCCGGATGGGCATTCTGTTTCCGGACGAGGCGGCGCTCCCGCATTCCTCCCTCGCCCATTACCTGGCGCTGGCGAAGGACCATTTCGGCACGGAGGACAGCGCCGTCTTCGTCGGACCCGGGGGGCTCGCCCTCGACGCGCTGCTGACATTCCTCGCCGAGGCCGAGGCCGCGGGCGAACCCCTCGCGCTTTTGGGCGCCACCTACGCCTTCGTGCCGGTGATGGACGCGCTGGCGGAGCGGGGCCGCCGCTTCGCCCTGCCGGCGGGGAGCTTCCTCTTCGACACCGGCGGCTTCAAGGGCCAGTCGCGCGAGATCGAGCCGGACGCGTTCTACGACGGGCTCTCGGCAGCTTTCGGGGTTCCGCGGAGCGAATGCCTCAACATGTACGGCATGACCGAACTGAGCACCCAATTCTACGACGACGGCAACGCGGTCTGTCCGCCGGTGAAGTCCGGCCCGCACTGGATCCGCAGCCGCGTCGTCGACCCGCTGACCGGGCAGGACCTGCCCGAGGGCGAGACCGGCGTGCTGGTCCACCACGACCTCGCCCACTTCAATTCCGTCTCGGCGATCCTGACCGAGGATGCCGGCGTGATCGCGCCGGGCGGCTTCCGGCTGCTCGGCCGGGTCGAGGGCGCGGCGTCGCGCGGCTGCTCGGTCGCGGTGGCCGAATTCCTGGCTGCCGCGCAGGGATGAGGATCCTGGAGCAGGCCGGGCACCTCCCGGGCCTCCCGGCCGAGGCGGTCGGCCGGCGCGTCGTCGAGCACCGCGCCTGGGGCGAGACCGTCGGGGTGGCGCTGCCGGACCTCCGGGAGGATCAGGCGAAGGCCCTGTGCGGGCATGTCCGCGCCCGAGCCCGCGAGACCCTGCGGCGGATGGAGACCGTCCGGATCGTCGAGGCGATCGACCGGGCGAGCGCCTGCCTGCTCGACCGCGCCCACCCGTTGCGCCGGAAGGCGGAGGCGCTCCTGCCGGTCGTCACCGGCTACGACCGCGAGACGGTGCGGCTCGGCCTGACGAGCTACCTGAAAACCTTTCGGCGGCCGCAGCTGCTGCGGTTCCTCGCCGAGGATTTTTCGAATCCCGGCGTGCTCGACGGCTTCCAGCCGGCGGTGAAGGGCGGGTTCGTGCGGGCGCGGGGGCCCGACCTGCTGCTGCATGTCTGGGCCGGCAACGTCCCGGCCCTGCCGCTCTGGAGCCTCGTCTCGGGGTTGCTGGTCAAGGCCGGCACGATCGGCAAGCTCGCCTCGGCCGAGCCGCTGACCGCGGGCTGGTTCGCGCACCTGATCGCGGAGACCGATCCCGAACTCGGCGAGTGCCTGGCGGTCACCTGGTGGAAGGGCGGCGCCGGCGGGACCGAGGCCACCTTCCTCGCGCAGGCCGATTGCGTCATGGCCTATGGCGGCAACGAGACCCTGACGGCTTTGCGCGCCAAGGTGCCGGTCACCACCCGGTTCCTGCCGCACGGCCACCGCATCGGCTTCGCGATGATCGCCCGCGAGGCCCTGGACAGCCGCCGCGCCGGCACCCTCGCGCGCCTCGCCGCCCAGGACATCGTGCGCTACGAGCAGCAGGGCTGCTACGCACCGCAGATGCTGTTCGTCGAGCGCGGCGGTCCGGTCGCGCCGGACGAGTTCGCCCGCCACCTCGCCCATGGACTCGCCGCCCTGGCGAGCCGCCACCCGCGCCGGCGCCTCGATCCGGGCGAGGCCGCGTCCATCGCGGCCTGGCGGAGCGCCCACGAGATGCGGGCCCTCGACGGGGAAGCGACGCTGCTGGGCGATCCGGCCGATCCGTGGAGCGTCGTGCTGCTCGACGCCGCCACGGGCTTGAGCCCGTCCGGCCTCAACCGCAGCGTGGCCGTGGTGGCGGTCGACGCTCTCGCGGACGTGCCGGCCCTGGTGGCGCCGCACCGCGCGTATCTCCAGAGCGCCGGGATCGCGGCGGCCCCCGCCACGCTGTTCCGCCTGGCGGAGGATCTGGCCGCGGTCGGCCTCACCCGGATCGCCGCCCTCGGCCGCATGACCGCGCCGGAGGCCGGCTGGCACCATGACGGCCGCTTCAGCCTGCTCGACCTCGTCACGATGACGGAGATCGAGGCGAGCGCCGAGGCCGCGGCGGAAGGCTTCGCGCCCTATGCCGACTGATCCGTATCTCTCCCTCGCCGGCGTGCGCTACCGCTTCCCCGGCGATCCAACCGACACCGTCGCCGGCGTCGACTGGGCGATCCCCCGCGGGGCGATCCACTGCCTGCTCGGCCGCAGCGGCTGCGGCAAGACCACCCTGCTCAAGCTCGCCGCCGGGCTGCTGGCACCGGATGCCGGCACGGTGCGGATCGACGGGACGGGGGTGAGCGGCCCGCCCGAAAAGGTCGGCTTCGTGTTCCAGGCCCCGACCCTGCTCGCCTGGCTCTCCGCCCTCGACAACGTGCTGCTGCCGGTCTCGCTCAAGCGCCGGCCTCAAGCCCCCGACCGGGAGGCCGCCCGCGACCTCCTCGCCGCGATGGGCCTCGGCGACCTGACCGAGCGCCGCCCCGCCGCCCTGTCGGGCGGGCAGCAGAGCCGGGTCGCGATGGCCCGGGCGCTGGTGACGGAGCCGAGCTTGCTCCTCCTCGACGAGCCCTTCGCCGCCCTCGACGCGCTGACCCGCGAGGAGTTGCAAGAGGACCTCCTGCGCCTCTGCACGTCCCGCGGCACCGCGGCGCTCTTCGTCACCCACGACATCGCCGAGGCGGCCTATCTCGGCGACCGGGTCGGCGTGATGGCGGCCGGGCGCCTGGTGCACGAGGGCGCGGTCCCGCTGCCGCGGCCCCGGCCGCCGGGCATCCGCTACGAGCCCGCCTTCGGGGCGGTCTGCCGCTCGCTCCGCGCGATCATGGACGGCGCTCCCTCGAACAGCCCGTCTCCTGCGATCGGGCGGGCGGCGTGAGGACGCGTCTCGCCTCCGCCCTGCTGCTGGCGGCCCTGCTCATCGCCTGGGAGGCGTGGTGCCGCTCAGGCAGCGTCTCACCCCTCGTCCTGCCCGCCCCCTCCGCCGTCGCCGGGACGCTGTGGGGCGAGGCCGCCTCCGGCCGGCTCTGGCCGCACTTGCGCGTCACCGTGACGGAGATGGCGCTCGGCCTCCTCGCCGGCACCGTCCTCGGCCTCGGTGCCGGAATCCTGCTGTCGGAATCGCCGGCTCTGCACCGGGTGCTGCGTCCCTACGTGCTGGCGAGCCAGCTGGTGCCGAAGCTGGCGCTGGGGCCGCTCCTGATCCTGTGGTTCGGCTTCGGGCTGACGCCGACCGTGGTGATCACCGCACTGATCTGCTTCTTCCCGCTCTTCGAGAACACCCTCACGGGCCTCGATCAGGTCGAGCCCGGGCAGCGCGAGCTCTTCCGGATGCTCGGGGCGAGCCGCGCGCAGACCCTGCTGCGCCTGAAGCTGCCCGCTTCGCTGCCGGTGATCCTGGCGGGCTTCCGCGTCGCCATCGTGCTCGCCCTCGTGGGTGCGGTGGTGGGCGAGTTCGTCGGCGGGCGCCAGGGACTCGGCGCCTCGATCATCGCCGCCCAGAGCGTGATGGATTCGAGCCTGATCATCGCCCTCTTCGTGGTCATCACCGCCCTCGGGATGGTTGTCTACGAGGCCGCGCGGGGGCTCGAGGCCGTGATCCTGCGCCGCTACGCCAGAGATTGAACAAAGATGCGCTCCCTCCGCCTCCTCGTCCTCCTCGCCCTCGCCTGGCTCGTCTCCCCGGCCCTGGCGCAGCCCCTGGAAAAGGTCACCGTCGGCGGCTGGAGCCAGCCGATCAGCGAGATCACCAACCTGCTCGCCGAGCCCGATCACGGGTTGTTCAAGGCCCGCGGCATCGCCCTCGACTACGTGCCGGGCAATGGCGGCGGCTCGGCGATCCAGGCGTTGCTCTCGGGGCAAGCCGACATCGCCTTCACCGACCCGGCCTCGTTCTACCTCGCCCTCGACAAGGGGGCGGACCTGGTGGCGATCTACAACATCTATCCGCAGAACGTGTTCAACGTGGTCTCGCCGAAGGCCCGCGGCATCCGCTCGGTGGCGGACCTCAAGGGCAAGCGCGTCGGCGTCTACAGCCTGGCGAGCGGCACGCGCCAGCACCTGCTCCTGCTGCTCGCCGGCGCCGGGCTGAAGGAGAGTGACGTCACGGTCGAGGTGACCGGCCTCCTCAACTTCGCCCCCCTGATCCAGGGCCAGGTCGACGCGACGGCCGCCACCGATACCGGGCTCCTCGTCGGCCGCGCCAAGGGCCTCGGCGAGGTCGACGTGATCGCGGTGCGCGACCACCTGAACCTCCCGAGCGACATCTTCGTGGTGACCCGCAAGGATTACGAGGCGAAGAAGCCGCTGCTGAAGCGATTCCTCGCCGCCTACCGCGATTCCGCCGCCTGGATGATCGCCAAGCCCGACGAGGCGGCGCGGCTCGCCGTCACGCGGGCGATCAATGGCCGCGACGAGGCGATCAACCGCGAGGTCATCCGCCTGCGCAATGCGTCCAGCGTGTCGCCCACCACCGAGCGCGAAGGCTTGGGCCATTTCGATCCCGCGATCCTCCAGCAGGGCGCCGACCTGTTCCGCAGCCTCGGCCTCGTCACCCGCCCCCTCGACATGGGCCAGGTGGTGAAGAGCGACCTGATTCCGGCGAAGGAGGGCAACCCGTGAGGTTCCGCGACCGCGCGATCCTGGTCACGGGCGCCAGCCGCGGCATCGGCGCGGCGATCGCCACGGCCTTCGCCGCCGAGGGCGGCCTCGTCATCGTCAACTACCGCGAGAACCATGCCGCCGCCGAGGCGGTGGCGGAGCGGTGCCGGGCGCTCGGCGGGCCGGCGCTCACGGTCGCGGCCGACGTGACCGATCCGGCGGCGGTGGCCGGGCTCGCCGCGCGGATCACCGAGGAGGTCGGCCGCCTCGACGCGGTCGTCAACAACGCCTTCGCGCCGTACCGCTTCGACCCCGACCGCCGGGTGCGCTTCCGCGACGTGCCGTGGGACTCCTACCAGCGCCAGTTCGACGGCGCGGTGCGGGCGGCCTACACTGTGATCCAGGCGATGCTTCCGCTGATGACCCGGCGCAGCGGGGCCGCCATCGTCAACCTGGCGAGCGACCTCGTCGCGCGGCCGAGCATCCCCTACCACGACTACACCACCGCCAAGGCGGCCCTCGTCGGCTTCAGCCGCAACCTCGCGGCCGAGCTGGGGCCGATCGGGGTGCGGGTCAATTGCGTGGCGCCGGGGCTGGTCACCCCCACGGAGGCGAGCCGGGACACGCCGGAAGAGGTGCGCGAGGCGCTGATCGCCCAGACGCCCCTGCGCCGCCTCGCGACGCCGGAGGACGTGGCCGGGCCGGTGCTGTTCCTGGCGGGCGAGGAGAGCCGGTTCGTGACCGGGCAGGTGCTGTACGTGGATGGTGGGCTGGTGATGGGGTGAGCCACACCGGCGAGTGCACCCCCGTCGCACATTCTGGAAATGGCGCGGGTCTCCCCTCTCCCCGCCCGCGGGGAGAGGAGAACGCGCAGGACCTACGGACGCTCATCGACAGCCGGATATCAGTCGAAACCCTGCTGACCCTCACACCCCGAACGCCAACCCCTCCCGCTCGTAATCCTCCTTCACGCATTGCAGGATCAACCCGATCTCCGGCGAGGGATCGTTCTTGCGGTAGCTCATGATCACCGGGATCAGCGCCCGCTCCTCGTCGAGAGGCCGGTAGGCGACGCCGTCGCGGCGCAGGCGCTCGATCGAGGCCGGCACCACGCACACCCCCGCCTCCGCCGCCACCAGACCGAGCGCGGTCTGGAGCTCGCGCACCTCGTGGATCACCGGCGGGCGCACGCCGTGCTCGCGAAACAGCGCCAGGATGCGGTCGGCGTTGTTGGGCCGGGCGCTCTTCGGATAGAGGATCAGCGCCGAATCGGCGAGGTCGGCCATCTTCAAGGGGCCCGCCGGGCGCGCGGCGTCCCAGGCCATCGGCACCGCGACGATCAGCGTCTCGTTGCGCAGGAGCACCCGGGTGATCGCCGGGTCCTCGATCTCGACCCGGCCGAAGCCGACATCGATCCGCCCCTCCTTCAAGGCCGCGATCTGCTCCAGGGTGAGCAGTTCGAGGAGCGTCATGTCGACGTCCGGGCGCTTCAGCCGGTAGCCGCGCAGGATCTCCGGCAGCCGGCCGTAGAGCGTCGAGGCGACGAAGCCGATGCGGAAGCTGTTGCGCTCGGCGACGCGCAGGCGGCGGCCGGTCTCGCGCAGGTCGTCGACGCGCTCCAGGATCTGCAAGGCCTGCTCGTAGATCACCCGGCCCGGCTCGGTCAGCCGCACCGGCCGCGAGCCGCGCTCGATCAGCGCCAGGCCGAACTCCTCCTCGAATTGCTGCACCTGCTTGCTGAGCGCCGGCTGGGCGACGTGCATCAGGTCGGCCGCGCGGGTGAAGCTCTGCTCACGCGCGACGGCCACGAAGTAGCGCAGGTGGCGCAGCTCCAATCATTCCTCCCAGGAATGGTTTTGTTCCCAATCGGTCTTGGACCTCGGTATGCCCGTTCCTTAGAACTGAAAAAAGAGGAAACGCTCAGGGCGCGAGCGGGGCTCGGGACGGGACAGTCCAGGAAGAGCACCCTGCCACCCTGTGTGAAGACGAGAGAGAGATCCGAGCCGGCCGCGCAGCACGTGGACCGGCAACGACCTCCTTCGTCCCGGAACAGCCGGACAGGCAGGGAGAACGTCATGCTGGACGATCTGCATCAGGTGGTCGAGGGCGCGGTCGAGGAGAACCCCGAGACCGGCACCTATCGCTGCCGGCGGGACATCTTCACCGATCCCGACATCTTTGAGCTGGAGATGCAGCACATCTTCGAGGGCAACTGGATCTACATGGCCCACGAGAGCCAGATCCCGAACCCGAACGACTACTTCACCACCTTCATGGGCCGCCAGCCGGTGGTGATCACCCGCAACCGCAAGGGCGAGTTGCAGGCCTTCGTCAATGCCTGCAGCCACCGCGGCGCGATGGTGTGCCGGCACAAGCGCGGCAACAAGGCGACCTTCACCTGCCCGTTCCACGGCTGGACCTTCAGCAACGGCGGCAAGCTCCTGAAGGTGAAGGATCCGGAGGGCGCCGGCTACCCCGAGAGCTTCAACCGCGACGGCTCGCACGACCTGACCAAGGTGGCCCGCTTCGAGAACTATCGCGGCTTCCTGTTCGGCAGCCTGAACCCCGACGTGAAGCCGCTGACCGAGCATCTCGGCGAGGCGACGCGGATCATCGACATGATCGTCGACCAGTCGCCGGACGGGCTGGAAGTCCTGCGCGGCTCCTCGACCTACGTCTATGACGGCAACTGGAAGCTCCAGACCGAGAACGGCGCCGACGGCTACCACGTCAGCGCGACGCACTGGAACTACGCCGCCACGACCAGCCGGCGCAAGGAATCGCACGTCGTCGACAAGACCCGCGCCATGGATGCGGGCGGCTGGGCCAAGCAGGGCGGCGGGTTCTACTCGTTCGAGCACGGCCACCTGCTTCTCTGGACCACCTGGTCGAACCCGGAGGACCGGCCGAACTGGGATCGCCGCGGGGAGCTGGCGGACCAGCACGGGCAGGCGATGGCGGACTGGATGATCAGCCGCTCGCGCAATCTCTGCCTCTACCCGAACGTCTATCTGATGGACCAGTTCTCGTCGCAGATCCGGACCTACCGGCCGATCGCCGTCGATAAGACCGAGGTGACGATCTACTGCATCGCGCCGAAGGGCGAGACGCCCGACGCCCGGGCCCGGCGCATCCGCCAGTACGAGGACTTCTTCAACGCCAGCGGCATGGCGACCCCGGACGACCTGGAAGAATTTCGCGCCTGCCAGATCGGCTATCGCGGCCGTGCGGCGCAGTGGAACGACCTCTGCCGCGGCGCCAAGCACTGGATCGAGGGGGCGGACGAGGGCGCGAAGGCGATCGGGCTGAAACCGCTCCTGAGCGGGGTCAAGACCGAGGACGAGGGCCTTTTCGCGATCCAGCACCGCTACTGGATGGACACGATGCGGCGGCACCTGCCGTAGGGCACCGCTTCTCACCCCTCCCCCGCAGGGGGGGAGGGATCGGGAGCCGGCCCCACCAATCACACCGAAACACCGACGGCGCCGCCCCCTCCCGGGACGCCGAGCGCCCCCGCACGCCCTCAAGGAGCCCTCCGATGCCCCTCACCCTGGAGCAGGTTCAGCAATTCCTCTACCGCGAGGCCCGCTTCCTCGACGACCGCGACTTCGACGCCTGGCTCGCGCTCTACGCACCCGACGTCGAGTTCTGGATGCCGTCCTGGGACGACGACGACCAGCTCGTCACCGACCCGCAGCGCGATGTCTCGCTGATCTACTACGACAGCCGCTGCGGCCTGGAGGACCGGGTGTTCCGCATCCGGACCGAGCGCTCCAGCGCCACCAGCCTGCCGGAGCCGCGCACCTCGCACAACATCTCGAACGTCGAGATTCTGGAGCAGGACGACACCAGGTGTAAGCTCCGCTTCAACTGGCTCACCTTCAACTACCGCTACAAGACGGTCGACACCCATTTCGGCACGTCGTTCTACACCCTCGACACCAGCGGCGGGACGCCGCTGATCAAGAACAAGAAAGTCGTCCTCAAGAACGACTACATCCACCACGTCATCGACGTCTATCACATCTAGGGAGGGCGCCATGAACACTATCGCGCTCAATTTCGAGGACGGAGTCACCCGCTTCATCGCCTGCCGCCCCGGCGAGACGGTGGCCGACGCCTCCTATCGCCTCGGCATCAACATCCCGCTCGATTGCCGGGACGGCGCCTGCGGCACCTGCCGGGTCCGGTGCGAATCCGGCCGGTTCGATCCGGGCAGCTACATCGAGGACGCGCTGACCGACGAGGAGGCGGCGGAAGGTTACGGCCTCGCCTGCCAGATGCGGCCGCAGACCGACCTGGTGCTGGCCGTCGCCGCTTCCTCCGAGGTCTGCAAGACGAAGGCCGCCGCCCTCAAGGGCACGGTCGCGGCGGTCCGGCGGCTCTCCGACACCACCTTCGGGCTTGAGCTCGAGACCGAGGAGCCGGTCGGTTTCCTGCCGGGGCAGTACGTCAACATCGCGGTACCGGGGAGCGGCCTCGCGCGGTCCTACTCGTTCAGCTCGGTCCCGGGCAGTGCCAAAGCCGAGTTCCTGATCCGCAACATCCCGGGCGGGCTGATGAGCACCTTCCTGGCGCAAGGAGCGCGGGAGGGCGACACCCTCGACCTGACCGGGCCGTCCGGCAGCTTCTACCTGCGCGAGATCCGCCGCCCGGTGCTGATGCTCGCCGGCGGCACCGGCCTGGCGCCGTTCCTGTCGATGCTGGGCAAGATCGGCGAGACTGGCGCCGACCAGCCGATCCACCTCGTCTACGGCGTCACGCACGACGCCGACCTCGTCGAGACCGACGCGCTCGAAGAGGCGGCGGCGAAGATCCCGGGCTTCAGCTTCGAGACCTGCGTCGCCTCGCCCGAGAGCCGGCACGCGAGGAAGGGCTACGTCACCGCGCATCTGGCCGATGCGCACCTGCATGGCGGCGACATCGACACCTATCTGTGCGGCCCACCCGCGATGGTCGACGCGGTCCGCAAGACCTTCGCCGAGCGGGGCCTGAACCCGGCGAGCTTCCACTACGAGAAATTCGCGGCGAGCGGCGTCGGGGGTGGGGCATGACCGGCTTCGTCTCGCCCGGCCGCTTCGCCGCCAAGGTCGCGGTGGTGACCGGCGCCGCACAAGGGATCGGCCGCGAGGTCGCCCTGCGGCTCGCCCGCGAGGGCGCCGCCCTCCTCCTCACCGACCGCTCGGCGATCGTCGAGGAGATTGCGGCCGAGGCCCGCGATCTCGGCGCGAAGGCCGGGGTGCAGCTCGCCGACGTCGAGACGTTCGAGGGCTGCGAAGCCGTGATGACGGCAGCGGCGGCGCGGTTCGGCCGGCTCGACGTGCTGGTCAACAATGTCGGCGGCTCGATCTGGTTCAAGCCCTACGCGCATTACGCCCCGCACGAGGTCGAGGCCGAGATCCGGCGCTCGCTGTTCCCGACCCTGTGGTGCTGCCGGGCGGCCCTGCCGCACATGCTGGCGAACGGGAGCGGCAGCATCGTCAACGTGTCGTCGGTGGCGACGCGGGGCGTCAACCGCGTTCCTTACGCCGCCGCCAAGGGCGGGGTGAACGCCATCACCGCCTGCCTCGCCTTCGAATACGCCGAGCACGGCATCCGGGTGAACGCGGTGGCCCCCGGCGGCACCGAGGCGCCGCCCCGGCGCATCGCCCGCAACCCGGCCGCGCCGAGCGACCAGGAGCAGGCCTGGATCGCCGAGGTGGTGGCCCAGACCAAGGCGTCGAGCCTGATGCACCGCTACGGCACCGCCGCCGAGCAGGCCGCCGCGATCCTGTTCCTCGCCTCCGACGAGGCCTCCTACGTCACCGGCGTCACCCTGCCGGTGGCCGGCGGCGACCTCGGATAATCTTTCACCTAACCACAAAAGAGGAAACGCTGATGACCACCCAGTCTCCGATCACCGATTCCGCCGAGGCTCAAGCTCTGTTCGACAAGGTCGCGGGCCTCTCGACCGAGACCGGCAACCCGCGCATCAAGCAGATCGTGCGCCGCGTCGTCGAGGATGCCTGCCGGATCGTCGAGGATCTCGATGTGACCCCGAGCGAGTTCTGGACCGCGATGAGCTACCTGACCGAGACCGGCCAGAAGAACGAGTTCGGCCTGCTGATGCCGGGGCTGGGCATCGAGCACTTCATCGACCTGTGCATCGACGCCAAGGAGCGGGCAGCCGGGATCGAGGGCGGCACGCCGCGCACCATCGAGGGCCCGCTCTACGTCGCCGGCGCGCCGCTGGCGAAGGGCCAGGCGCGCCTCGACGACGACCCGGAGGACGGCGAGGTGCTGATCGTCGAGGGTCAGGTGACGGGCAAGGACGGCGCGCCGGTGGCAGGCGCCATCGTGGATGTCTGGCACGCCAACACGCTCGGCAACTACTCGGTCTTCGATCGGAGCCAGAGCACCTGGAACCTGCGCCGGCGCATCGAGACCGATGCCGAGGGCCGCTACCGCTTCCGCAGCATCCTGCCGAAGGGCTATGGCTGCCCGCCGCACGGCCAGACCCAGAAGCTGCTGGACCAGCTCGGCCGCCACGGCCAGCGCCCGGCCCATATCCACTTCTTCGTCTCCGGCCCCGGCCACCGGCATCTGACGACGCAGATCAACCTCTCGGACGACCCCTACCTGCACGACGACTTCGCCTTCGCCACCCGCGACGGCCTGATCGCCGAGGTGGTGCGGGTCACCGACCCGGCGGCCGTGACGGCGGCAGGCTTGGACGCGCCGTTCTCGGCCATCCGCTTCGACTTCGCGCTCAACCCGGAGGTAGCGCATGCGCCCGATCCGGTGGTGGTGCGCCCGCACGCCGAAGCCGCCTGAGGCGCGACGCCAAAAACCCTCCCCCCCCTCTGCGGGGGAGGATGGCCCCCGCGTCAGCGGGGGTTCGGGAGAGGGGACGCCGCTTCCGGAGAGGTCGCGCGCTTCATGACGGGCGACACATCCTGAAGCGTCGCGTTCCCCTCTCCCACCCGGCGCACGAGTGCCTCGCACTCGCAGCCGGGCACCCTCCCCCGCGGAGGGGGGAGGGTTGGGACTGCGCCACAGGCGCCATCCGATCGCCCGTCTCCCGCCTTGTCCCCCCACATCCCCGAGACCCCCATGCTCGCCAAGAACCAGCTCCACGACGCCGTGCATCAGGCTCCCGCCCGAGACCTCGCGGTCGCCGAGATCCGCACCACGATCGTCGACGTGCCCACCGTCCGGAAGCACAAGCTCTCCCAGACCTCCGTCACCGCGCAGAGCTACGTCATCGTCCAGCTCCGTCTCGCCAACGGCGTCGAGGGCATCGGCGAGGCCGCGACCCTCGGCGGGCCGCGCTGGAGCGAGGAGAGCGTCGAGGGCATCAAGGCCACCATCGACGCCTACCTCGCCCCCGCCCTGATCGGACAGCCGGCCGACCGCTTCGTCACCGCCGGCGAGCGCCTCGACGCCGCGGCCAAGCGCAACAACGCCGCCAAGGCGGCGCTGGAGACCGCCCTGTTCGACGCGGTGGGGAGAAGCCTGGGCCTGCCGGTCGCCGCACTCCTGGGCGGTGCGGTGCGCACCAGCTTCCCGGTCCTGTGGACGCTCGCCTCCGGCGACCCCGACCAGGAGATCGCCGAGGCCGAAGCCAAGCTCGCGGCGCGGCTCCACCGCACCTTCAAGATCAAGATCGGCGCGCTCTCCCCCGAGGCCGACCTCGCGCGGCTCGCCCGCCTCTCGAAGGCGCTCGTCGACCGCGCGGCGCTCATCGTCGACGCCAACCAGGCCTGGGACGAGACCACCGCCCGCCGCTGCCTGCCGCGCCTCGCCGATCTCGGCATCGCCCTCGTCGAGCAGCCGCTGCCGGCATGGAACATCGCCGGGATGGGCCGCCTGCGGGCGCGCGACGGCGTGCCGCCGCTGCTCGCCGACGAATGCGTGTTCACGCCCCACGACATGATGGGCGTCGCACAAGCCGCCGCGGCGGACGCGGTCTCGCTGAAGCTCGTCAAGCATGGCGGCCTCGTGTCCTTGCGCAAGGTCGCGGCGGTGGCCGAGGCCGCCGGGATCGGACTCTACGGCGGCTGCCTCTTGGAGAGCTCGGTCGGCGCCGCGGCCCATCTCCACGCCTTCGCGGGCCTGCGCGAGCTGACCTGGGGCTGCGAGCATTTCGGGCCGCAGATCCTCACCGGCGACCTCGTCGCCGAGCCGCTGGCCTTCCACGACTTCGCGGTGCACCTGCCCGAGGGCCCCGGCCTCGGCGTGACCCTCGATCCCGACAAGCTGCGCCACTACGCCCGGAGCTGATCCCATGCTGTACTGCGTCGAGATGGACGTCGCGATCCCGCACGGCCTCGACCCCGACACGATCGCCAGGCTGAAGGCCGACGAGAAGGCCCGCGCCCAGGATCTCCAGCGCCAGGGCAAGTGGCGCCACCTGTGGCGTGTGGCCGGACGCTACGCCAATGTCAGCATCTTCGACGTCGAGAGCCACGACGAATTGCACGACATCCTGTCCGGCCTGCCGCTCTTCCCGTTCATGACGATGCGCGTGACCCCGCTCGCGCGCCACCCCTCGGCGATCGACTGAAGGGATGCGGGCGGGGATTCGATCAACCTCGCCACTCCCACCCTCCGCGTCATCCCGGGGCTCGGCGAAGCCGAGAACCCGGGATCCATAACCGCCGAGGTCTGAGAACGAAGCGGATCGCGTTCCGTCTGATCCTGGAACGTCAGCGGTCATGGATCCCGGGTTCCGCTGCGCGGTCCCGGGATGACGATGGCGGGAATGATTTCCGTCGGTCATTCCGACGGAGCCCGACGCCGCCCGGCGCAAGATCAAGAAAAACCTAAACAAATCCTTCAGGAGGAAACCCGACCCATGCCCATATCACGCAGCATCGACGTCCAGGACGTCATCAACCGCCACGGGGTCTCCCGCTTCCAGATGCGGATCGTGCTCCTGTGCTTCCTCGTCGTCGCCATCGACGGGTTCGACACCGCGGCGATCGGCTACATCGCCCCGGCGCTCCGGGCCCAGTGGGGGGTGACCCAGGCCCAGCTCGCGCCGCTGTTCGGCGCCGGGCTGTTCGGCCTGATGATCGGCGCGTTCCTGTTCGGGCCGCTGGCCGACCGGGTCGGCCGCAAGGCGGTGCTGATCGCCACCACGGCCTTCTTCGGGCTCGCCAGCCTCGCCTCGGCCTGGTCGACCTCGATCGAGATGCTGACGGTCCTGCGCTTCGTCACTGGCTTAGGCCTCGGCGGCGCGATGCCGAACGCCATCACGCTGACCTCGGAATATTGCCCCGAGCACCGCCGCTCGTTCCTCACCATGGCGATGTTCTGCGGCTTCACCGTCGGCTCGGCGCTCGGCGGCTTCGCGGCGGCGCACCTGATCGCCGATCACGGCTGGGCCTCGGTGCTGGTGATCGGCGGCGTGCTGCCGGTCGCGCTGGTGCCGGCGCTGGCCCTCGGCCTGCCGGAATCGGCGCGCTTCCTCGTGCTCAAGCAGGCCCCGGCGGAGCAGGTCGCCCGGCTCCTCCGCCGCATCGCCCCGACTGAAGACCTCTCCGGCGTCACCTTCACGGGCATCGCCAAGCCCAAGGGCTCGCCGATCGGCCAGCTGTTCCAGCCCGGCCTCGTCGCCGGCACGCTGTGCCTGTGGGTGACGTTCTTCATGAGCCTGCTGATCTTCTACCTGCTGTCGAGCTGGCTCCCCACCATCATCAGCAGCGCCGGGCTGTCGCTCAAGGAAGCCTCGCTGGTCACCGTCATGCTCGCCACCGGCGGCACCGTCGGCGGGCTGGTCCTCGGCGCGCTGATGGACCGGATGAACCCGCATGCGGTGCTGGGCCTGTCCTACCTCGCGGCCGCCGGCTTCGTGGCGCTGATCGGCAGCGCGACCGGCTCGGTGCCGCTCCTGGTGGCGGCGGTGTTCGGCGCCGGATTCTGCGTCGCCGGCTCGCAGATCGGCATCAACGCCCTCTCGGCGAGCACCTACCCGACCGCGAACCGGGCGACCGGCGTCGCCTGGGCCAACGCGGTCGGCCGGATCGGCTCGGTGGTCGGCTCGATGATCGGCGCCTCGCTGATCGGCCTCGGCTACGGCCTGCCGGCCACCTTCGGCATCGTTGCCCTGCCGGCGCTGATCGCGGCGGGCAGCATCCTGCTCAAGGGCCGGCTCGGCACCCCGGCGGCGCGCCTCGCCCCGGCACTGCAGAGCCCCTGACGCTCCCACCTCCCCCGCGCGAGGCGCCGTCGCCCCGCGCGGGGGCCATCGAATCCGCGAGTTGTCCAGGGAGATCCGCCATGACGCCGACATCCTCCGCCTCCCGCGCCCCGCTGCGCATCGCCGTGATCGGCGGCGGCATCGGCGGGCTGACCCTGGCGCTCGCCCTGCGCCGCCACGGCCTCGCCGCCGCCGTCTACGAGCAGGCGGCGGAACTCGCCGAGATCGGCGCCGCCGTGGCGCTGTCGGCCAACGCCACCCGCGAATTCGAACGGCTCGGCCTCGGACCGGCGCTCGCCGCCGTCTCGACCGAGCCGACCGAGCTGATCTTTCGCGATGGGCGCAGCGGCGCCCGGGTCGCCGCTTTCCCGGTCCGCGACGGCGGCGCCTACCGGGCGCGGTTCGGGGCGCCGTATGGCGGCGTGCACCGGGCCGACCTGCAGAAGGTGTTGAGCGGCGCACTCGCCGGCGCGGGCCTGCATCTCGGCCACCGCCTGACCGCGATCGAGCAGAACGGGGACGTGATGGCGCTCACCTTCGCCAACGGCACCGAGGTCGAGGCCGACCTCGTGATCGGCGGCGACGGCGTGCGCTCCGCCGTGCGGCGCTGGATCACCGGCGGCGAGGCGGTGCGCTATTCCGGCACCAGCGCCTTCCGGGGCGTGGTGCCGATGCACCTCCTGCCGTCGCTCCCCGACCGCCAGGCGATCCAGTTCTGGATGGGGCCGGACGCGCACCTGCTGCACTACGCCATCGGCGGCGAGGCGGATTCCGTAAATTTCTTCGCCGTCGTCGAGGGACCCGAGACCTGGACCTCCGACCGCTGGCTCGCCGGCATCGCGGGGGCCGAGCACCGCGCGGGCTTCGCCGGCTGGCATCCGGCGGTGATCGAGATGCTGGACGCCCTGCCCCAGACCCAGCGCTGGGGCCTGTTCGTCACCGATCCCCTGAGGCGCTGGCACCGGGGCCGGGCGGTGCTGATGGGCGACAGCGCCCACGCCATGCTGCCCCATCACGGCCAGGGCGCCAACACCACGATCGAGGACGCCGTGACCCTGGCCGAGTTGCTGGCCGCGGGCGGCGCGCGCGACCTCGATCGCATGATGCGGCGCTACCAGGCCTTGCGGCAGGCGCGCACCCGCACGATCCAGCGCAGCGCCTGGGCGACGAACCGCCTCCTGCACCTGCCCGACGCGGCCGGTCCCGCGGCCCTGGCGCGGCGCAACGCCCGGATGGCCCGCTTCCCCGAGGATTTCGGCTGGATCCACGCCTTCGACGCACGGGCCACCGTTCTGGAGGCCATCGCCGGCGAGGCGAGAGCCGCCTGATCCCTCGCCGATCACGGCTCCCTGTCGGCCGCGGGTACCGGGCCCCCGGACGGGAGACGCCCCGCCCGCGGATCTCCGCCACGCGGTCGCGTCGGGCCCTCCTCGTCGCGGGCGATGGCGAGCCCGATGCCGCTCGCGGGAGCAGGTCACCGCGATCACCGGCTCGGGGCGGATTGGGAGCCGGAGGTGGGCATGGCGCCCCACGACACGGAGCGAGGGTTCGCGCCGCCTCGCGGATCCGCACGTCCGTCGCCGCCCACCTTGACCGGATCAGGAAAATAGTCTTCAATGGTACCAGTTTAGCTTGCATTAAGCAGGACGACCGCATCGAATCGGCGCGGCGTGCGACCGGCTGTGCGGGTCGACCGTCAAGGCGAACGTCTCCGTGCCAGAATCGAGATGGGGATCGGTCGGTGGTGCGGCGCTTTGGTCTATCTCCGTGAGCATTCGTCAATGCCGAGATGAGCCGGAGCCTTGCAGGTCGGATGAGAGCGTGAGCGGACTTGCGTCGCGAGGGCTGGCGGCGTCCGGAACTCTACGCCATCCGCCCCGAGGCGGGCTGTCTCAGTGATGCGTCGGGCGGCAAACTCTTCGGGCGCGCGCATTACGCCAGACGGACTAGGCTTTAAGTCCGAATGTTTCTAACATAAATCAAGTACTACCTCTGCGCGTATGATCCTGACATACGACACGACGACGGCCGCCAAGGGTCGTCCCCCCACCCCTCCCCGCGCCGCGGAACTGCTCGCGCATGTCCTGCGCGACCTCGCCCTGTCCTACGAGGCGGAGTGTCCGGGCGGCTTCGCGCGTTTCCGGCAGTCGCTGTCGGTCGAGTCGCTCGCGGTCATCGCCCGCTTCACCGGCTCGGCGTCGAGCGACGAGGCGGCGCTCACCCTGGCGCGCCAGGTCCACGAGACGCTGCTCGACGTCGAGGAGGACGTCTGGGCGCTCCACACGGCCGCGCACTGAACCCTACTCCGCCGCGACGACCCCGCTCTGCGCCGCGTGCAGGCGCCGGTAGGCGCCGTTCGCCGCCACCAGGGCATCGTGCGAGCCCTGTTCCAGGATGCGCCCGTTCGACACCACGGCGATGCGGTCGGCATGCCGGATGGTGGCGAGGCGGTGGGCGATGACGAGCGTCGTGCGCCCTTCCGTCAATTCGGAGAGGGCCTGCTGGATCTCGCGCTCGGTCTCGGTATCCAGCGCCGAGGTCGCCTCGTCGAGGATCAGGACCGGCGGATTCTTCAAGAACACCCGGGCGATCGACAGGCGCTGCTTCTGGCCGCCGGAGAGCTTGACGCCGCGCTCGCCCACCACCGTGTCGAGGCCGTCGGGCAGCATCGCGATCAGCGCGTCGAGCCGGGCGCGCCGCGCCGCCTCGCGGATCTCCGCCTCGCTCGCGTCGAGCCGGCCATAGGCGATGTTCTCGCGGATCGTGCCGGCGAACAGGAAGACGTCCTGCTGCACGATGCCGATCTGGCTGCGCAGGGACGCCAGGGTCAGGTCGCGGATGTCGTGCCCGTCGATGCTGATGCGCCCGGCCTCGACGTCGTAGAAGCGCGGCACCAGGGAGCACAGGGTGGTCTTGCCGGCGCCCGAGGGCCCGACGAAGGCCACGGTCTCGCCGCTGCCGATCGCGAGGTCGACCCCCTCGAGCACCGGCCTGCCGTCGCCGTAGCCGAAACGCACGCCCTCGAACCGGATCTCGCCCCGGAAGGGCGGCGCGGGACGCGCGCCCGGCCGGTCGACGATGTCGGGGGTGGTGGCGAGGAGCGCCATATAGCGGCGGAAGCCCGCGATCCCTTTCGGGTAGGTCTCGACCACCGCGCTGATCTTCTCCAGCGGCCGGTAGAACACCCCGACGAGGAGCAGGAAGCCGACGAAGCCGCCGGGGCTGAGATCGCCCCGCACCACGAAGGCGGCGCCGCCGAGCAGCACCACGATCTGGACGAGGCGCATGCCGAGATAGTTGAGCGACAGGCTCGCCGCCATGATCCGGTAGGCCTCGAGTTTGGTGGCGCGGTAGCGCTCGTTGTCGGCCGCGAAGAGACGCCGCTCATGGGCCTCGTTGGCGAAGGCCTTCACCACCCGGATGCCGCCGACATTCTCCTCGATGCGGGCGTTGAAGGCGCCGACGCGTCCGTACTGCGCCTGCCAGTTGCGCGTCATGCGGCCGCCATAGCGCACGGTGACGAAGGCGATGACCGGCAGGATCGCGGCGGTCATCAGCGCGAGCGGCGGGTGGACGAGGAGCATCAGCCCGAAGGCGCCGAGAAGCGTCATCACGGCGATGAACAGGTCCTCGGGCCCGTGATGGGCGACCTCGCCGATCTCCTCCAGGTCCTTCGTCACCCGGGCGACGAGATGGCCGGTCTTCTGGTTGTCGAAGAAGCGGAACGACAGCGTCTGCAGGTGGTCGAAGGCGCGGGCCCGCATCATGGTCTCGATGTTGATGCCGAGCACGTGGCCCCAATAGGTCACCACCACCATCAGCCCCGCATTGGCGACGTAGAGCGCCGCGAGCCCCACGGCCGCGAGCAGGATCAGGCTCCAGTCCTGCCGCGGCAGCAGCACGTCGACGAAGGCCTTCACCGCCATCGGGAAGCCGAGCTCGAGCAGGCCCGACAGGATGGCGCAGCCGAAATCGACGAGGAACAGGGCCCGGTGCGGCCGGTAATAGGCGAGGAAGGCCTTGAGCATGTCGATCCGGCGGGGGTGAGGCGCAGCCGGGGCGGCGCGCGGGGTCCTGATACGCGGGAAACCGCGGGCGCGACAAGATCGTGGCGCGTGCCAAAGGGCCGCTCCGGACGGGAGAATCGGGTTGCGAAAAAGATAGGGTGTGTTGGGGGAGGTGGCGGCGCTGTCGCCGAACCTACCTCTGCATGATTCTAAATCAAACGCGTCGCAGGCTTCCGGGCATGGATGAGAGCGGCAGGCGGAATTCTACTTGCAGATAGTCATGGACAGATAGTCATCGCCAGATGGTCATGGGCGCGCGATGTGGCGCAACGTCGGGTTGGGAGGATCATATCCCGGGGCGGCGTCAAGCCGTCCGAAGGACGTGGCGCGGGTATCCCCGTCTCCCCACGGGTGGGGAGAGGAGGACACCCGCGCTTCTCCTGCGTTCGGAAAGCCCTGCGATAGAGGTCCTTTCACGCCGCCGCGTCGCTTCTGTCCCCGGCCGTCAGCACGCCGCGGCGGATCTGGTCCTCCTCGATCGATTCGAACAGGGCCTTGAAGTTGCCCTCGCCGAAGCCGTCGTCGCCTTTTCGCTGGATGAACTCGAAGAAGATCGGCCCGATCGCGTTGGCCGAGAACAGCTGCAGCAGGATCTTGGTCATCCCGCCCTCGACCACCCCCTCGCCATCGATCAGGATGCCGTTGCGCTCCATCCGATCCAGCGGCTCGCCATGGCCGGGCAGGCGGCTTTCGACGCGGCGGTAATAGACCGAGGGGGGCGAGGGCATGAAGGCGACGCCGCCGGCCCGCAACGCCTCGATCGTCGCGTAGATGTCGCGGCAGCCGCAGGCGATGTGCTGGATGCCCTCGCCGTTATAGGCGTGCAGGTATTCCTCGATCTGGCTCTTCGCGTCGGCCGACTCGTTGATCGGGATGCGGATCTTGCCGTCCGGCGAGGTCAGGGCCTTCGAGAACAGGCCGGTCTGCTTGCCCTCGATGTCGAAATAGCGGATCTGCCGGAAGTTGAAGATTCGTTCGTAGAACCCGGCCCAGACGCCCATCCGGCCGCGATGCACGTTATGGGTGAGGTGATCGAGATAGTAGAGGCCCAGGCCCTCAGGGCGCGGGTCGCGCTCGGCCACCCATTCGAACGCGGCGTCGTAGGGCGAGCCCTTCGCCCCATACGTCTCCACGAAGTAGAGCAGCGAGCCGCCGATCCCCTTGATCGCCGGCACGTCGAGGGTCTTCTCCCCGTCCGCCGGGTCGGCCGGCTCGGCGCCGAGCGAGATCGCCCGGTCATAGGCGGCCCTGGCGTCGACGACCCGGAACGCCATCGACGGCGCGCAGGGGCCGTGGGCGGCGACGAATCGGTGGCCGTGGCTGCCCGGCTCCTCGTTGACGAGGTAGTTCACGTCGCCCTGGCGGTAGACGGTGACCGCCTTGGTGCGGTGGCGCGCCACGGCGG
Organism: Methylobacterium currus; assembly: GCF_003058325.1. Lineage (NCBI taxonomy): Bacteria > Pseudomonadati > Pseudomonadota > Alphaproteobacteria > Hyphomicrobiales > Methylobacteriaceae > Methylobacterium > Methylobacterium currus. The sequence continues at coordinate 3,632,715 of NZ_CP028843.1, read as the reverse complement.
AGAATCCCATGGCGCGGAAGAGGTCGTGCAGGGCCTGGGGCTCCGGATGGGCGTATTCCACGAACTCGAAGCCGTCGGTGCCCATCGGGTTGGCGGCGGTGACCTCGGCGGCGGGAGCGTCGTGCGGATAGGGGCCCATGGGTGCGTCCTCGTGGCGGCTTGGCCCGCATCACAGCATGGACGGCCCGCGCGGGGCGTGCGAAATCCGGCCGCCGATCCGGATCTGGCGCACGGATCGTGCACGGATGACCCTTCCGATGACCGATTCTCTCACCCTCGACGGGTTCGACCTCAAGATCCTCGCGGCGTTGCAGGAGGACGGCCGGCTCGGCAACCAGGAGCTCGCCGAGCGGGTACATCTCTCGGCAAGCCAATGCTCGCGCCGGCGCCTGCGGCTGGAGGAGCGCGGCGTGGTGCGGGGCTACCGGGCGGATCTGGCGCCGGAACCGCTGGGCCTGCGCGTCACGGTCTTCACCAAGGTCGCGCTCGCCACCCACAACCGCGACAATGCCCGGCGCTTCGCCGAGCTGGTCCGCGGCCTCGACAGCGTGCTGGAGGCCCACGTGATGACCGGCGACAGCGACTACCTGCTGAAGCTGATCGTGCCCGACCTGAAGGCCCTGTCGGCCCTGGTCAACGACGTGCTGCTGCCGCACGAGAGCGTGGCCCACGTCCATTCCTCGGTGGTACTCGACACGCTGAAGGCGGCGGCGCCGCTGCCGCTGCCGCGCGGGCCGGCCGCCGGCGGCTAGCATGCCCCCATGCCTGTCCCCACTTCTCAACGGGGTGCAGCAAGGGCCCGCACGGGGCCGGAAGGCTGCGGCTGGGACGGGATCGCCCAAATCTTCTCCCAAACGGCAATGAAACCTCTGCCGTTGACGAACGCTTGATTCATCCACGCCACACTGCAATCCGGGACAGGCCCGGCAGAGGTCAGGCGCCATGATGTGGGACGGCATCGCACTCTTTTCCGGCGCGCCCGTGCGGCGCTCAGCGGACGGCGTGCTGGGTGCCGCGGGTGTTCCCGAACACAAGCCGCCCCTGCCCAAGGCCCCCCAGCCCAAGCCCCCCCTGCCCAAGCCGCCCCGGCGGGCGAAGGTCGGCCTGGCGCTCGGCGGCGGAGCCGCCCGCGGCTGGTCGCATATCGGGGCGATCGAGGTGCTGCAGGAGGCCGGCATCGCCATCGACGTGGTGGCGGGATGCTCGATCGGGGCGGCGGTGGGCGCCTGCCACGCGGCCGGCAAGCTCGGGGAGCTGCGCGAATTCGCCCTGTCGCTGACCAAGCGCCGGGTGATGGGCCTGCTCGATTTCCATATCAGCGGCTCGGGACTGATCGCCGGCGAGCGCCTGCGGCGGCTGCTCGAGCGCGACCTCGGCCATGCCCGGATCGAGGAGCTGCCGCTCACCTTCGCGGCGGTGGCGACCGAGCTCGGCACCGGCCACGAGATCTGGCTCACCCGCGGCGGCCTCGTCGAGGCGGTGCGGGCGTCCTATGCCCTGCCGGGCATCTTCGATCCGGTGAAGATCGCCGGGCGCTGGCTGATGGACGGGGCGCTGGTCAACCCGGTGCCGGTGACGGCGGCGCGCGCGCTCGGCGCCGACGTGGTTCTGTGCGTCAACCTCAACGGCGACATGCGGGTGCGCGGCACGGTGATCCAGTCGCACGGGGCCGAAGGGGCCGACGCGGTGATGGAGGCCGCCGCCGAGGCCACCGCCATGCCGGAGGAGCCGCGGCGCTGGCCCCTGATCGGCGGCCGCCGCACGCGGCCGAAGCCCCGGCCGGAGATCGGCGCGCCGAGCGGCATCGCCAGCGTGATGGTGGATGCCTTCAACATCACGCAGGACCGGATCTCGCGCTCGCGCCTCGCCGGCGACCCGCCCGACGTGATGATCAACCCGAAGCTCGCCCAGATGGGCCTGTTCGAGTTCCACCGCGCCGAGGAATGCATCGAGCTCGGCCGCCAGGCCACGCGGCGGATGCTGCCGGAGATCCACGAGATGATCGCGGCGGCGGTGACGCCGGTCTGAGGCGGTGCGGCGGCGGTTAGGACCGCCGCCAACCTGGCCGTCAGGCCGTGGCGATGTACTCGCGCAGCGCGCGATGCTCGGCCTCGACCGATTCGATGCGGTGCTTGACCACGTCGCCGATCGACACGAGGCCGACCAGCCGGCCGTCCTCGACCACCGGGACGTGGCGGAAGCGCCCGTCGGTCATCAGTTCCATCACCTCGTCGACGGCGGTGGCGCGGGAGCAGCACACCACCTTGGCGGTCATGTGCCGGGAGACCGGCGCCTCGAGCGCCGCGCCGCCGCTGCGGACCACGGCCCGGATGATGTCGCGCTCCGACAGGATGCCGAGGACGGTCTGGCCGGCATCGCTCACCACGAGGGCGCCGATGCCCTTCTCGGTCAGCAGTGCCGCGGCCTCCGCCAGCGTGCGGTGGGGCTGAACGGTCACCACGGTGCGGCCCTTCTGCGACAGGATGCGCGCAACGGTCATCAACACCTCCCTGCTCGGGCCCCGCCAGCCACCGAGTGGTCCGGGCGGGACGCTCGTTCGGAGGGGGAGTGTGTGACCGCGCGCCGATTGAGGCAAGCACCCCGGAGGTCGAAGAGAAACAATCTCCCGGAGAACCGATCTCCGATCCCTTGCCTGCCTCAGCGTCGTCCGAGCCGGTCGACCAGGGGAAGCAGAAGGAAACCGACGACGAACCCCCCGAGATGCGCGTCCCAGGCGACCGCGGAATCGCTCAGGCCCAGCGGCAGGGCGGCGAGACCGAACAGCAGGTTGGTGACGAGCCAGATGGCGAGGAACACCACCGCCGAGCGGTTGCGCAGGAGTTCCGGAATGGTCTGCAGCCGGGTCGGCACGGGACGCTGCCACGGCACCGCCGCCGGCCCCACCATCTCGACCGGCTGGAAGGCGAAGCGCACCGCCGCCGCCATCAGCCCCGATACGCCAGCCGACGCGCCGATCAGCGGCACGGTGCTCAGGGGATCGATGAGGACGTGGAGGAAACCGCCCGCGGCGGTCGAGACCAGGGCGATCAGGCCGTAGCGCCAGGCGCCGCAGCGCCGCGCCACCGGCGTGCCGAAGGCCGCGAGCCAGACGCTGTTGAGGAGCACGTGGGCCCAGGAGCCGTGCAGGAGCGCGTAGGACGCGAAGGTCCAGGGCATCGCGCCCGGATCGGCCACCAGGTAGGCCGCGAAGGCCTTGCGCGCCTCGACCTCGAGGGCGCCGCCCCCCGAGGCGGCTGCGGCCCGGATCACGTCGGCGGCCCGGTCGGGGTCGAGGGCGAGGGTCCAGCGCGCCGGCACCAGTGCGAGGTCGAGGAGCAGGGTGATGTCCCAGACGTCGGGCAGCACCTGCCGCACGGCGTGGATCAGCACCAGGATCCCCACCGAGGCGGTGACCACGGCGGGCATGTTGAACACCGGCACGCGCGGCGGTCGCGGGAGGTCGGGGGTGGCATCCATGTCGGCACCATTGCGGGGCCGCCGGCCCGACCGCAAGGGCGACCGCCGCCGCGGGCCCGGCGCACCCCCGAAAAGAGGACGTCGCCCGCGAAAAAACACGGTCTCGCACGAAAAAAGCAGCACGTTGCCGCTCTCCCCGCCGCGCACAAAAAAAGGGAGAGCGTCGCCGCTCTCCCCGAAAGAGGGTGCCTCCGCGCCCGACCATGTCCGGCCGCACGCGAAACGTCTTCAGGACCGTGATGACGCGGGCCGGGACCGACCCTCACCCCTTGGTATGCGGGCGGGCATAGGGTGGGTGTCTCACCCCTGCCAGCCCGAATTCGCTGTCGTTCACGACAATCGCGCAAGTGTGGGAGAAACGCAACATTTATGACTTGGTAACCTTAATCAAACCTTACGCTCTCGCGGCACCGCCATTCGGCATACGGTCTGCTGAACCGAATCAGCCGAACCGGTCGTCGTCCCGAAACGGGACGCCGACCGGCGGCCCCTGGACCGCCCGATCACACGTTCCGTGCCAGACCGAGACGCCATGAAGCACCCGACCAGCCGCATGCTCCACGCCTACTGGAACGGCCTGCGCGGCGCCCGCGCCGCACCGGAGCGGGGCGAGATCGAGCCCGGAGAGATCCGCCACGTCCTGGCCGACAGCCTGATCCTCGAGATCGACGCGCCCCGGCACGCCGCCACGGTGCGTCTCGCCGGCACCCGGCTCTGCGCGCTGTTCGGGGCCGAGCTGCGGAGCCTCTCCTTCGCGGGCTTGTGGGGCGAGGCGCCGGCCGCCGATCCGTGGCGGCTCGTCGAGGTGGTGATCCAGGACACCACCGGCGTGGTGGTCGGCCTCGTCGGGGTGACGGAGGCCGGGGAGACGATCGACCTCGAATTGCTGCTCCTGCCCCTGCGCCACCGCGGCAAGACCCAGGCCCGGGTGATCGGCTCGCTCTCGCCGGCGGTGATTCCGACTTGGCTGGGCCTGCGCCCGATCGTGGCCCTGCGCACCGTGTCCCTGCGGATCCTGACGCCCGAGGCCAACGCCGCCCCCGCCCCGCTGGCGGCGCCGCCGCCGGCGGCCAACGACGAGCCGGGCCTCGAGCGCCGCAAGCGCTTCGTGGTGCATCGCGGCGGACGGCTCTGAGCCGACGTCGCAAGAGCGGTTTCGGTCCTGCGATAGAAATCCGCGACAAGACAAGAACCTGAGCGAACGAAGCGTCGGCCTGCCGACGCAAGTCCGCGGTGGAACCGTCAGGCCCTCGCGCCGCCATGCGGAGAGCCCGAAACGGCGCCCCGGGGCGGATCAGGCTCGTGTCGCCCCGTCCCGCAGCCTAGCCCCGGCCTCGCCGTAGCCCGAGGCCGCCGCCGCCCGGTTGGCGATGCCGCGGCTCAGCGTGACCCATTCGAGGTCGTTGATCGCCTTCACCAGCCGCTCGCGCTCGGGCGCCTCCGCCTCCTCGCCGGGTGCGGCTTCGGCGAGGTTCACGGCGGCGATCAGGACCTGGTCGCGCCCGTCCTCGATCCGGGGATCGCGCTCGACATGGCCGCGCACGTCGTCGTCGAAGCGCTTGATGACCGACCAGGGCAGCGCGTCCGCGCTGCACCCCGACGGATAGCCCCGTGCGACGAGCCGGGCCTGCGCCGCAGCCTCCCGGACGAGTTCGACGAGCTTGGCGACCATGGCCCCTCCGTGCCGGCATTCTCGGAGCGGGAACCCGCGAGATCGCCCGCGGGTCCCCGATGCGGATCCCCGATGAGAATACGCCCGGCGAGGCGCGTCACCGCGCCAGCGACCCTTCCTGCGCCGCCTTCGCCATCTCCTCGGCATCCGCCGGCAGCAGGGTCCGCTCGGCCACCATCCGCTCGGCCGCCGCCTTCACCGCCGCCGCGTAGGCGACCGCATCCGGGTAGCGCTCCTCCAGCGAGGGCCGTGGGTCGTCCGCGGCCTTCGCCGCCGCCCGCGTCTCGGCGAAGGGGAGGACGCCGCCCTTCTGGTTGCACAGGGTGTCGGCGGCGACGCCGCGGGTCGGGTTCCAGGCGGTGTAGGTCGCCCGCGGCGCCTCGATCAGCGGGAGGCGGAGGCCCGCCAGGGTGTTGCCGTCGGGATCGACCTTCGGCAGCAGCAGCGGGTAGGTGCCGCGCACCACCGGCGGATCGCCGCGCCCGGCGCCGGGTTCGATCCCAGGCTCGACCCACTCGGCCGGGGTGTGGAGGCCCGTATAGGGCAGGCCGGGGATCGGCGGGTAGAGATGCGCCGGTGCGCCCAGGGTGCCGTCGGCCCGCGAGGGATAGCGGCTCGCCGGCGGCGCGATGCCGTCGGTGATCCAGGCTTCGAGCGCGGTGAGGAGGGCCCGCGACGCCGCCCCCGCATGGACCGGGCTCACCGGCAGGGCGCAGCCGGGCTCGCTCGCGGTCCTCGCGTCGGGAGCGGCGAAGTGCGGCGCGCCGGTGACCATGTAGACCCGGACCTCCGGCGGCTGGGGCAGGTCGGCGCCGCGCGTGTCGGTGGTCACGAGCGCCCCGCGGGAGCCCCACAACTCGTACTCGCTGTCGACATGCATCAGGCGCGGGCAGGTGTTGGTCACCCGGCAGCGCAGGAAGAGGCCGTCGCGCCTCCCCGTCAGGGCGTCGGTCGTCGTCGCATAGGCGAAGGGGAACTGGTCGGCGGGGTAATGGCGGTCGAGATGGGGTCCGGGATTGCGGCCGGGCTGGGCGAAGCGGGCATTGGTGAAGCTGCGCCGGCTGCCGGCGATGTGCGGCATCATCCCGTCGAACACCATCCGGCCCCGCTCGTCCTCGTTGAGGCCGAGATAGAGCAGGTCGCGCAGCACCCGGCCCGATTGCGAGATGCCGAAGCCGATCGCCCGGTCGATGGTGCTCCGGCCGTCCCGCGCGAGCGGGTTCCGGTCGGTGGTGTCGTGGCGCAGGAAGGTCGCGACGTCGCGGATCGCCGCGAGGCCGAGGCCCATCACCGCCGGGTCGCGGGCGGTGTAGCTCAGCTCGTAGAGGGCGCTGCCGTCGAACCCCGGGGGCCGGGTGATCTCGATGCGCTTGGCGTCGAGGTAGCGGAACGCCAGGCCCGGCGGCGTGGTGCGCGGGTCGTCCGGCTTTGCCCGCACGGTGAGGCGGGCCTTGCCCGGGTCGAGGTCGGCGGCGGGCCAGGTCAGCGGCGCGGCGATCGGGGATTTCGTGTTCTCGAAGCTCCATTCCTCGCGCGAGGGCCCGGTCACGCCGGTGAGCACCGGCAGGCGGATGCCCATCCCGGTGCCGGGGGCGATGTCGCCCTGCCAGCCGATCCAGGCGAGGGTGTAGCCGCGCGACAGCAGGAAGCCGCGTCCCCCATCGTCCGCCTGTTCGAGCCGGCCCGACGCCTCGGTCGAGACGCCCTCGAAGAGGGGGCCGATCAGCTTGCGGCCGCGATTGGGGATCTCGACCAGCAGGAGCCCGTTGGGGCGCTCGGGGCGCAGCAGCACCACGTCGGCCACTGCCTCGACCCGGCCCTCGGCGTTGCGGGGCGCGAGCGCCAGGTCGGCGATGACCGCGTTGCGCGGGTCGGCGGGATCGAGCGCGAGGGTCGCCCGGCCGGTGATCTTCTGCGCCGTGCCGCGCTCGCCGAAGCTGCGGCCCTGCAAGGCGGGCGTCTCGGCGGCGGCGGTCTCGAACCGCGTCACCTCAGCCCCGGCCGGCCCGGCGGCGAGGCCGCAGCCGAGCATCGCCAGGGCCACGGCCCTCGGCATCCTGGTCATCGCTGGACTCCCCCTGGCGGCGCCACGGACGGGCGCCTTCGGGACGACCGTAAAGGTGCGACGCCCGGCTGTGAACCGGAACCCGCGGCTCAGGCGGCCAGCACGCTCGCGAGATAGTGCCGGACGAAGCGCGGCATCCGGGCGGGATCGAGATCCGCCGCGTCGCGCACCCCGACGATGGCCGACAGTTCCGGCTCCGCGTCCGCCGCGAGGTGGGCGGCGATGCTCTCCCGCACCTGCGCCTCGTCCTCGTCGAGCTGCACCGGGCGCAGCAGGGCCATCAGGCCGCCGTCGCGCACGATGGTCCAGCCGGGATCCGGCCCGTCGGGGGCGACGAGGCCGGTCTCCTCCCGCAACTCGCGCAAGGCGCTCGCCGCGAGGTCGACTTGCCCGTCGGGGCCGATATCGGTCGGGTCCGGCGTGCCGCAGGGAAAGTAGACCCGCCCGGCGGCGGCGGTGTGCGGGCCCATCTCGCCGAGCAGGAAGGTGCCGTCCCGGGTGCGCGGCACCGCCGCCGCGAAGACGTTGAGGACGCCTCCATCCGGAAAGCCCCAGTCCTTCAGGGCGGTCAGGGCCGCGTACTGGGCCTCGAACAGCTCGGCCTCGAGCACGCCGCGGGCGAGGGTCCAGCGGCGCAGCATCAGCACCGTGCCGTTGAACATCGCCGGGCGGGCGGCCCGCCGCTCCTCCCAATGGGCGGCGATCGCCGCCCGGTGGTCGCGGGCCCAGGGCCAGTCATGGGCGACCATCCGGGCCTCGACCCGGCGGGCCGGAGTGAGGGTGACGCCCATCAGAGATGCAGCGCGCCCTCGGAAACCAGGACGGCGCTGCCGCCGATCTCGGCCGCCCGCAGGGCCCCGTCCTCGATCGTGAGCTGGAGCGCGATCTCGCTCGGCCGGCCCATCTCGAACCCTTGCGCGATCGTGAGGTCGTGCGTGCCGCTGCCCAACGGCTCGAACTGCATGAGCGCCCCGGCGAAGGCCGCGACCGCGCCGCCGGTCGCCGGGTCCTCGGCGATGCCGGCGCCGGGGGCGAACATCCGGGCCCGGAAGCTGTGGCCCGCCTCCCCGGTCTCGCCGGTATAGAGGAAGACCTTGGCTTTGGGTCCCAGGGCCTGGTTCAGCGCCTCGGCGCTGGTGCGGGCCCGCGCCAGGGCGTCGAGCCCCTGCACCGGCACGAGGTGGAACGGCGTGCCGGCGCTGTAGCGGCTCGGCCGGTGACGGGCAAAGCCGATCTCGGACGGCGACAGGCCGAGGGCAACGGCGAGGCCTGTGGCGTCCGGCTCCTCGCCCCAGCTCTCCGGCAGGCGCGGCAGGCGGAAGCGCGCGCGGCCCCTGCCCTCCCCGGCCTCGACCACGCAGGGCACCACCCCGACCTGCTCCTCGAGGCCGAACGCCACCGCGTCGGCGACCTCCGCCCGCCGGTCGCCGAGGGCGAGCAGCACCGCGGTGCCGACGGTCGGGTGGCCCGCGAAGGCGAGTTCCTGGGTCGGCGTGAAGATCCGCAGCCGCGCCCGGTGCCGGGCCTCGGCGGGCGGCAGCACGAACACCGTCTCCGACAGGTTGAACTCACCGGCGATGGCCTGCATCGCGGCATCGTCCAGCCCCTCGGCGTCCAGCACCACCGCCAGCGGGTTGCCGGCGAGGGCTGTGTCGGTGAACACGTCCAGGGTGGCGTAGCGGCGTGCGGGCATCGGGTCTCGTCCTTGGGGTCGTGGCCTGACCGGGGCTCGCAGGCGAGGCAGCACGGATCGGGTGGGCGGTGCAACCCCCGGGGACGGAGGACCCGTCACGCGGAGCCGTTATGGCCGTTTCGCGAAACGGCCATAACGGCGCTCAGCCGCGGCGACTCCATCGCTTTGTCCGAGCCGCTTCGCGGCAGGCTTGAGCGTCCCTTTGATCCGCTCGGGCTCTGCCCTCGCGATTGCAGTCGCTGCGCAGACGGATAGCCGACGCTGCAACGATGCCGGTGAATGGTGTAGGCGAGCGGCGTGATCCGACGGAGCGCAGCCCCTTGCCCCACACCCTGACGCCAAAGACCGCCGCCCGCTTCGCCGCCCTCACCCTGGGCCACGTCACCCGGGAATATCCGAACAAGCCGGACCACACGCTGGCCGGCCCGGAGGACGCCCGCACGCCGGCCGCCCTCCACCCGGTATTCTACGGCAGCTTCGACTGGCATTCCTGCGTCCATGGCTACTGGCTGCTCGCCCGCGTGCTGCGCCGCTTCCCCGAGGGTCCGCAGGCGCCAGCGATCGCCGCACTGTTCGACCGGCAGCTGACCGTTGAGAAGGTCGCGGGCGAATGCGCCTATCTCGACGCCCCGACGGCGCGGGGCTTCAAGCGGCCCTATGGCTGGGCCTGGGCCCTCAAGCTCGCCGACGAGCTGCGGCAGCTGCCCGAGCCGCGATGGTCGCGGGCGCTGGCGCCGATGGCCGAGATCTTCGCCCAGCGTTTCCGCGAGTTCCTGCCGCTCTCGCCCTATCCGGTGCGGGTCGGCACCCACTTCAACACCGCCTTCGGCCTGCGCATGGCGGCGGATTACGCGCAAGGAGCAGGGGATGCGGCCCTGACGGACCTGCTGCGCGCCACCGCCGCGCGCTGGTACGGCGCGGATGCCGATTGCCCGGCCTGGGGCGAGCCGAGCGGCGACGACTTCCTGTCCTCCGCGCTGATCGAGGCCGAGTGCCTGCGCCGCCTGATGCCGGCGGACGCGTTCTCGCCCTGGTTCGACCGCTTCCTGCCGCGCCTCGCCGAGCGCCACCCTGCGACCCTTTTTCGGCCGGCGACCGTCACCGACCGCAGCGACGGCAAGATCGCCCATCTCGACGGGCTCAACCTCAGCCGCGCCTGGTGCCTGCGGGCGCTCGCCGGTGCGCTGCCGGCCGGCGACACCCGCGTTCCGGTGCTGCGGGAGGCGGCCGAGGCGCATCTCGACGCGGCCCTCCCGCATCTCGCCGACGACTACATGGGCGAGCACTGGCTGGCGAGCTTCGCGCTCCTCGCCCTGGAAGCGTGAACCGTCACACCGCCTCGACCGGGAAGGTGCGGCTCGGCGCCACGAACTCCTCCTGGGCCGCCACGGTCAGGATCTCCCGGGCGCCGGCCTCCGCGGTGCGGCGCAGGAGGCCGTAGATCGAGGCGGCGGCAGCGCCCAGGGCCTCGCCGGCCGAGCGGCTGCGGGCGTAATGCACCAGGAACAGGGCCGCGGTGGCATCGCCCGCGCCGTTGACGTCGAGCGACAGCCGCGGGGTGCGCAGGCGCCAGAACTGGCCGTTCGCGCCGGCCAGCATGTCGATGCTGTCGTCGGGCGTCTCCTCGGTGTGGAGCGAGGTCACCAGCACCACCTGCGGCCCGCTCGCCTGCACGGCGGCCACGGCGGCCTTGGCATCGGCCAGCGTCCGGGTCTCGATCCCGCTCAGGTAGTCGAGCTCGAACTGGTTCGGGGTGATGATGTCGGCCGCCGGCACCGCGTGGTCGCGCATGAATTCCGGGATGCCGGGGCGCACGAACACCCCGCGGCCGATATCGCCGATCACCGGGTCGCAGCAATAGAGCGCCGCCGGGTTGGCCTCCCGCACCCGCGCCACCGCCCGCAGGATCGCGGTGCCGATATCGGCCGAGCCCATATAGCCCGACAGGACCCCGTCGCAGGTGGCGAGCACCCCGCGCTCGGCGATGCCCTCGACCAGCTCCTCGATCGCCGGCCCGTCGAACACCCGGCCGCGCCAAGCGCCGTAGCCCGTGTGGTTGGAAAACTGCACCGTGTGCACCGCCCAGACCTCGACCCCGAGCCGCTGCATCGGGAAGACCGCCGAGGCGTTGCCGACATGGCCGTAGGCGACGTGGGACTGGATCGACAGGACGTTCATCGCGACACGAGACCCCGCGCAAGGTGCGACCGGCCCCCCGGCCGGGGGGCCCGCCCGCACGATTCCCGGAACCGGACGCTCCTGGCAACCGCCCCGCGCCGTGAAACCGCGCGGGACGTGACGTCACGCAGCGCTCACCCATCTCGCGTAAGGAAGGGGAACGCCCGCCCGCCTCTCCGACTTGTCCCGCCATCCCCCCAACCCACGGTCAAGGCTCCATGGATTTCGAGAGCTTACGCACCACGGTCCTCGATGTCCTGCGCGAGCACCAGGCCTGGGCGCCGGTGATCACCGGGATCATCGCCTTCTGCGAGTCGCTCGCGGTGCTCTCGCTGCTGGTGCCGGCGACCGTGATCCTGATCGGGATCGGCGCCCTGATCGGCTCGGGTGCGATCCCGTTCCTGCCAGTGATGGTCGGGGCCGCGGTCGGGGCGATCATCGGCGACTGGGTCTCCTACGAGATCGGCCGCTACTACAAGGACGGCGCCAAAAGGCTCTGGCCGCTCAGCCGCTACCCCGAGATGGTGCAGAAGGGAGAGACCTTCTGCCAGCGCTGGGGCGCCTGGGCGATCTTCGTCGGCCGCTTCATCGGCCCGGCCCGGGCGGTGGTGCCGCTCATCGCCGGCGTGGCGCTGCTGCCGCGGCTCTGGTTCCAGCTCGCCAACCTGTCGTCGGCCTTCGTCTGGGCCTTCGTCTGGCTGGCGCCGGGGGCAGGCCTGATCGACTGGCTGCGGCGCACCTGACGGGGCGGTAACCGCAATCAAGGAAAGGTGTCCGCTCACCCGAGCACTCGGTCGAGCTAACATGGTCCGTACGGAAACCTCATCAAATATTAAGTCACGTCGGCAGACTTGGTCGGCGCGGCCCTGAACGGGGCCGTCTCCGGAATTCGGTCCATGCCCGACGCGACGCCGACCTATCTGCTCCCGCGCGCCGCGCTCCTGCGCTGGCTCGTCGATCCGAGCCTCGACCTGCCGGATAACCTGCGGATCCGCCTGCTCACGACGCTGATGTCCTCCGCGGCCTCGCTGGTGATCGGTGCTGTCGCGATGCTGATCATCGAGGTGGCGGCCGTGATCCGCCACCCGGCGCCGGCCTTCCTGTGGCTGCTGGCGGCGGATGCGGGCCTGCTCGCCCTCCGCCTGGTCCTCGTCGCCCGCAGCCGTCGCGCCATCGCGGCCGGACGCCCGGCGCCGACCGACCTTTTGCTCGCCAGCAGCCTCGCCTGGGCGGCCCTCGTCGGCATCGCCACCGTCCTGTGCTTCACGAGCGGCGATCCGCTGCTGCAGGTCCTGGCGCCCCTGACCATGATGGGCATCCTGAGCGGCATCGTGACCCGCAACTACGCGGCGCCGCGCCACGCCCTCGCGATGATCGTGCTGTGCGACCTGCCGCTGAAGCTGATGCTGCCGCTCCATTACGGCGATCCGTGGTTCCTGATCGGGGCGGTGCAGGGCCTGCTGTTCGTGGTCGCCATGCGCGTCACCACCGTGCGGCTCAACCGCACCTATGTCGAGGTTCTGCTCGCCAAGCAGGAGAACCAGCGCCGGGCCACCCACGACGCCCTGACCGGCCTGCGCAACCGCACCGGCCTGATGGATGACCTCGCCGACCGGCTGCAGGGCGGCGTCGGCGGCGTCGGCGTCGGCGGCGTCGCGCTGCTCTACCTCGATCTCGACGGCTTCAAGGCGGTCAACGACTGCCTCGGCCACGCCGCCGGCGACACCCTGCTGGTGCAGGTCGCCGGCCGGATCTCCGCCGCGATTCCCGCGGAGTGGCGGGCGGCCCGGCTCGGCGGCGACGAGTTCGTGGTCCTGGCCAGCGGCGACCGGACCCACGAGGCGGCGATCGTGGCGGCCCGGCTGATCGATGTCGTGAAGGCGCCCTACGACCTCGGGATCGGCGTCGGCCTCAGAATCGGGATCGGCTGGGCGACCCCGGGGATGACCCCGGACGCGCTCCTCGCCGAGGCCGATGCCGCGCTCTACCGCGCCAAGGCCGCCGGCAAGGGCCGCCTGATGACATCGGGCGCCCATGCACCGTCGGGTGCCGGCGCGACGGTGCCCGGGCTGCGCGCCGCGGCCCGGGTCGGGTGGGCGTGAGCCGGGTCAGCCCATCGCCTTCCTGATGAACCGGTCCTCGACCGTCGTCGCGAGGTCGACCTTGGCGCCCTGCAAGTCGGGATCGAGGGTGCGGACCAGCTCCAGCACGCTCGCCATGCCCTCCTGCGTCGGGATGCCGGTGCGGGAATAGCTCTCGAGCGAGTTCTTCACCGCCTGCACGTAGAGCGGCTTGTCGCCGAAATGGTAGGCCGGCGGCACCGTGTCGGCGATCTCCTCGGGCGAGGCGGCGGTGATCCACTTCAGGGCCTTCGCGAAGGCGTTGACGACCTTCTGGGTCGCGGCGGCGTGGTGCTCGATCCAGTCCTGCTTGGTGTAGACCACGGCCGCCGGGTTCGGCCCGCCGAAAAGCGCCCGGGTGCCGGCTTCGGTGCGGGTGTCGATCATCACCGCGATGTCGCCGTCGGCCTCGAGCTTGGCGATCACCGGATCGAGGTGCGAGATGGCGTCGATCTCGCCCTTCTTCATCGCCGCGATGGCGCCCGCCCCGCCCCCGACCCCGATCAGGGCCGCGTCGGTGGCCTTCAGCCCGGCCTTGATCATCGCGTACTGGGCGGTCAGCGCCGTGGAGGAGCCCGGCGCCGTCACGCCGATCTTGCGGCCCTTGAGGTCGGCGGCGGACTTCACCGTGCCGGCGAGGTCCTTGCGCACCCCGATCACGATGGCGGGAAAGCGGCCGAGCTCGCACACCGCGCGGACATCCTGGCCCTTGGCCTGCATCCGGATCGTGTGCTCGTAGGCTCCCGTCACGACGTCGACCGAGCCGCCGATCAGCGCCTGGAGCGAGCGCGCGCCGCCGCCGAAATCGTTGATCTCGGCCTCGACGCCCTCCTCCTTGAAGAAGCCCTTCCGCTCGGCGATCGTCAGCGGCAGGTAGTAGAGGAGCGGCTTGCCGCCGACGCCGATGCGGACCTTCACGGTGTCGGCCCGGGCCGGCGCGGCCGGGGTCAGCGCCAGGGCGGCGGCGCCGGCGAGGAAGCTGCGGCGTTGCATGGGTGTTGTCCTCCCGTTGTTCTGGTTTCTCACCCCTGGCCGCCGGCTTGCGGGCGCCAGACCAGGAGGCGGTTCTCGATCAGGGTGACGACCGTGTCGATCACGATGACGAACACGGTCAGGATCAGCATGCCGGCGAAGACCCCGGTGACGTCGAAGACGCTCTCGGCCTCGTGGATCTTGTAGCCGAGCCCGGCCGAGGAGCCGAGATACTCGCCCACCACGGCGCCCACCAGGGCGAAGCCGACTGCGGTGTGGAGCGAGGAGAACATCCAGGTCAGCGCCGAGGGCCAGTAGACGTGGCGGAGCAGGCCGCGCTCGCTCATCCCGAGCATCCGGGCGTTGTTCAGCACCACCGGGCTCACCTCGCGCACGCCCTGGTAGACGTTGAAGAACACGATGAAGAACACCAGCGTGAAGCCGAGCGCCACCTTCGACCAGATGCCGAGTCCGAACCACAGCGCGAAGATCGGCGCCAGCACCACCCGGGGCAGGGCGTTCGCCGCCTTGATGTAGGGGTCGAACACCGCGGCGAGGAGCGCGTTGCGGGCGAACAGGAACCCGAAGGCGATGCCGCCGAGCGCGCCGGTGAGGAAGGCCAGCACCGTCTCCTGCAGGGTGATCCAGAGATGGCCCCAGATCTCCGGGTTCGTCATCTCGGTCCAGGTCCGCTTCAGCACCTCGACCGGGGTCGAGAAGAAGAACTGGATCTGCTTGGGCGCCCCGAGGATCGGATAGACGGTGAGCACGTGCCAGATCGCCAGGACGACGAGGCCGACGAGGATCTGAAGGGCGAGGAGGCCGAGGCGGTTCACGGGGTTACTCTCTCCGAAGGGGTCACGCCGGGCCGCCCGCATAGGCACGGGAGACCTCGACCCGCAGGCACGACCAGATCTCCTTGTAGAGGGCGTGGAAGTGCGGCTCGAGGCGGATCTCGCTGATGTCGCGCGGTCGGGCGAGGTCGACCGTGAACTGGCCGACGATTCCAGCGGCGGGCCCGGCCGAGAGCACCACCACCCGGTCGGCGAGCGCGATCGCCTCCTCGAGGTCGTGGGTGACGAACATCACCGCCTTGCGGTTGGCCGCCCACAGCTCCAGCAGCAGGTTGCCCATGATCTGCCGGGTCTGCGCGTCGAGCGGCCCGAACGGCTCGTCCATCAGCAGGATCTCGGGGTCCCGGATCAGCATCTGGGCGAGCGCCACGCGCTTGCGCTGGCCGCCCGAGAGCATGTGGGGATAGCGGTCGACGAAGGCCGAGAGCCCGACCTTGCCGAGCCAGTCGCGGGCCCGCACCAGGGCTTCCGAGCGCGGGACCTTCTGCGGCTCCAGCGCCACCGCGACGTTGTCGAGGGCCGTCTTCCACGGCATCAGGGCGTCGGCCTGGAAGAGGTAGCCGGCGCGGGCGTTGAGCCCCGAGAGCGCCGAGGAGAACACCGTGACGGTCCCTGAGGCGGGCTTCAGCAGGCCGGCGGCGGCGTTGAGCAGCGTCGACTTGCCCGAGCCGGTCGGCCCGACCACCGCCACGAACTCGCCAGGGCTGACCCCGAGATCGATGCCCTCGACGGCGACGTAGCGTTTGCCGCCCTTCAGGGTGAAGGCGATGCTGACACCCTCGAGCCGCACCGCATCGCCGTGGGCGAGCGCCGTGCCGCCGACCAGGCGCATGCCGGCCCGCCCACTTTTTCGTCCCTCGGCGGCGCGCTGCCCCACCATCACGTCTCCCTCCCGTCGCCCGGCCGTCTCGCGCGGCTCCGGGCGGGGCAGACCATCGGCGAGCGGGCGCGTGAGATCAACCGCTACGTCCGTCGCGCCGCCCTGTCTCGCGGCGCATGAGCCCTGCCGATCCGGGCCTTGCCGAGATAGGCCTTGCCGACATGCCAGGCGATCAGGGCGAGCGGCAGGCTCAAAGAGAGCCAGGCCGCGACCCCGCCGGCACCCTCGTGGAGGAGCGCCGCCAGGAGACCGACCAGGGTGGCAAGGCCGACGAGGAGCGGCACGCCGAACACGGCGCGCCAATCGGCCGGGAGGCGGCGGGGCATCGGGACGCGGCCGGACATCACGCCACCTGCGCCCGCAGGGCCGGCGCCGGACGGCGGCGGCGCACCCACCAGAGATAGAGCCCGCTCCCTAAGACCACGATGGTGACGAGGTCGAGCGACGCCCAGAGCACCTTCATCGGCAGCCCGCCGTAATCGCCGAAATGCAGCGGCTGCGAGACGAGGAGCGCGGTCAGGTACCAGGGCAGGGGGCGCGAATCGGCGACCGCGCCGGTCCCGGCATCGAGCAGCACCGGCTGCAGCAGCCGCGCGGTGAGCGGCGCGGTGCCGCGCAGGAAGACGCCGAAATGCCGCGGCGTCGCGAAGGGCGTGCCCGGGAAGGCGATGAAGCCCGGCACCATCCCGGGCGCCGCAGCCTTCGCCCGCGCCACCACCGTGTCGAGGGAGGCGGGCGGGCCGGCATTGGTGTCGGCCTGGCTGCCGGCGATCATCCGCGACAGCGTGTCGGCCTTCCACACCGCGATCAGCGGCTCGGACAGGGTGTTGATGACGCCGGTGAGGCCCACCACCGTGAGCCAGGCCACCGTGACGATGCCGAGCAGGTTGTGCAGGTCGAGCCAGGCGACGCGCCGGGCGCGCTCCGGCCGCACGGTGCCGAAGGCCAGCCGGCGGGTGAACGGCCAGTACAGCACCACCCCCGACACGATGGCGGCGACGAGGAGCAGGCCCATCGCCCCGAGGAAGAGCTTGCCGGGGAGCCCGGCATAGAGGTCGACGTGCAGCCGCAGCATCACCTGCATGAAGGCATTGCCCGACGGCCCGAGCGTGCCGGCGCTGACGGCGTCGTAGAGCGTCACCGTGGCGTCGTTCGGCGGGGCATCCGCGGCGGCGTTGAGGATCACGAAGACCTTGTGCGGCTCGTGCTGGTCCCAGCCGATATACTGGATGACCTTGCCGGGATGGTGGCTCAGCGCGTTCGTGGCGATCCGGTCGGCGGGAGCGGGAGCCTGCCCGGCCATCGCCGCCGGGGCGTCGCCGACCCCGAAAAGCTCGTCGATCTCGTGGTGGAAGATCAGCGGCAGGCCGGTGAGGCACAGGAGCAGCATGAACAGGGTCGAGATCAGGCTCGACCAGGTATGCACGAAGGCCCAGGCGCGGACGCTGGACGCTCTCATCCGGTTCTCCTCGGGCAGCGGCGCCGGCTTCCCGGCGCAGTTTTGAATCAGAATAAACTACTGATTCCGTTCGGCTTTCCGGAACGCTGGCTAGAGGCTGGGCGCCTTCCACGCAAGGGGTGCGCCCCTCGCGCAAGGGGTGCGCCGCCTGCGACACGGGCCGCAGGTGACAACGGATGTCGAAGCTGGTCCGATGACGTTCCCGATTCGGTCCCGCGCAACCCGTCAGCAGCATCCGTCCACAGCCTTGTCCGCCGCCCTCGCCCTCTCTCTCCCCGTCGACCGCCGCCAATCGCCGACCGCGCTCAGCGTGCAGCGGGGCGTGCGGCGCCTCTTCGCCGAGCTCGGGCACGTCACGATCCCGGAATTCACCCTGGCCAACGGCCGGCGCGCCGACCTCATCGCGCTGGGGGCCTGCGGCAAGCTGACGATCATCGAGATCAAGTCGAGCGTCGCCGATTTCCGCGCCGACCGGAAATGGCCGGACTACCGCGACTTCTGCGACCGCTTCTACTTCGCGGTGCCGGAGACCCTGCCGGTGGAGATCCTGCCCGAGGAGACCGGGCTGATCGTCGCCGACGCCTTCGGGGCCGCGATCCTGCGCGAGCCGCCGGATCATCCCCTGGCCGGCGCCCGCCGCAAGGCCGTGACCCTGCGCTTCGCCCATGCCGCGGCGGGCCTGCTCCACGCCCTCGCCGATCCGGGCTCGATCCGCGAAGGCGCGCTGTAGGCGCGCCCCGCGCGCTACAGCACCAGGTTCTCGTCGAACCGGTCCGGCGACAGCGGCAGCCGGAACTCGACCGCGAGGCCGCCCCGGAACCGGCGCACCACCCGGGCGGGCGTGCGGCCGACGACCACGGCGGACTCGAGCGGCAGCTCCACCTCGCAGGCCAGGGCCGCACCGGAGAGCGAGACGTCGATGATGCGGGCGGCGATCTCGCGCCCGCCATCGATCCTCAGTGTGGCGGGGCTCTGGCGCGGCACCACGCGCTCGTGCCGGCGGTCCTCCGGCAGGCCGAGCGCCGTCCGGTTGGCGAGCCAGGTGAGCTGCGAGGCGATCTTGTCGCGCTTGTGCGCCGTGGCGGTGATCGCCACCGCGACGCCGTCCGGCAGGATCCGGGCGATCGTCCCCTCGATCCGCCCGACATGCTCGAGATAGATCACGATGCGCTCGCCGACCTCGCCGCCGACCGCGCAGGTGAGGCGCACCCCGCCGGGGGACATGTCGACGGTCTGGCACGGATATTCCTGCCGGTCGGCGAGCATGTAGCGCCCGAGCAGGGCCACGGGCACGCGGCGGTGCCGGCGCTGGTCCGTCGCCGGCAGGCCGAGGGAATGCCCGCCCGGCAGCGTGGCCTGACCCATCATGCCTGCCATCACGCTCGCCACGACGCTCGCCCCATGACGCTCGACCCTCCCGGCGCGGAACGGACCGCTCTCGGCAGCTTGCATGGGACTCATTAAGCAATTGCTCCGGCCGCGGCCGCGGCACGGGATCCGCCCGCGCGACACGGGGGCGGCCTTGCGGGCCGGGGCCCCTCGCCGTAAGCTCAAGTCCCTGTATACAAAGAAGAATTAGTGTGATTCCAAAGTACCCTCCGCGCGTCACGGCGCGCGACGCGGCCGGTCCGGGCGATGATGCGCCGTGACGCAGGCCGTCGCGCTCCGCAAGACCCACGGCGTCCTCGCCGGGTTGCGCCCGCTCCTCCCGTTCTTCTGTCTCTACGTGACCTTCGGGGCGACGCTCGGCTTCCTGTCCGGCGGGGCGCCGCTGATCCTGCGGGCGCGGGGCCTCGATCTCGCCGAGGTCGGGCTGTTGCAGCTCATCAACCTGCCGGTCGGGCTGACCTTCCTGTGGGCGTTCCTGCTCGACCGGGTGCGCCTGCCGTTCCTCGGCCGCCGCCTCGGCTGGATCGTCGCGGCGCAAGGCGCCGCGGTCGCGCTGCTGGCGACCTTGAGCCTCGGGGAGCACTGGCCGCTGCCGGCGCTGCTGGGGCTCGCCATCGCCACCTGCGCCTGCATCGCCACCATGGACATCGCGCTGGAGGCCCTGGTGGTCGAGACGGTGCCGGCGGAGCGGCGGGCCTTCGTCGCCTCGGCCAAGCTCTGCGGCGCCTCGCTCGGGGGCATCCTGGGCGTCGGCGTGCTGGTCGGCTCCTACGACACGCTCGGCTGGCCGGCGGCGCTCCTCGCCTGCGCCGGGCTCGACGCGCTCTGCCTTTTGCCGATCCTCGCCTATCCGGAGGCGCGGCTGCAGGGGGCCGGCGGCGTGCCGGAGCGCTGGACTGGCTCGTTCGCGCGCCTGCGCCAGCTGGCCGGCCGCATCGCGGCGCTCGGCGCCTATTTCGCTGCGGCCTACCTGCTGGCCGGACCCAACACCCTGGCGCTGCTCGATCTCGGCGTGCCGCTGGGCCGGGTCGGCTTCCTCACCGGCACCGTCCTGCCGGCGGTCAACCTGGTGATGGCACTGATGGCCGGCGGCCTCGCGGCCCGGTTCGGCACGCTGCGGCTGATCGGCCTCGGCGGGATCGGGGTGCTCTGCGCCGGCGGCCTGATGGCGGCGGCCTGCCTGTTTCGCTCCGAGGGGCTGGGGGTGGCCGCCACGGTCCTGAACTTCGTCTTCGGCGGCTTCCTCGGGGTGCCGGTGTTCAACATGATCTATCGCTGGGCTCAAGGGCCGCGGCCAGCCACCGACTACGCGCTGCTGTTCGGCGCCGCCTTCTTCGCGGCGATGCCGCTGCGCGTCGCCGCCCCGGCACTTGCCGGCTGGGCCGGCTGGCCGGGCTACTTCGCCGCCGCGATGCTGCCCTATGCCGCGGCGCTCGCCTGGCTCGCGCTCGAGATCGCCCGGACGTTGCGGGACGACCGGGCGGGGGGACGGGGATCCCCGCGATGATTCCCGATGTCGCGTCCCACGTGCCGGCCTCGCTCGGGACCTATCGCGACGGCGTGGCGGCCGAGACCGGCGGGGCGGCGGCGACGCCCCTCGTCGCCTTGCGCGATCCCACGGTGTTCGACGCCACGCTGGCGGCCTTCGCAGCCGGGCTCGGCGCCGATCCCGGCACGGTCGACCGGCGGGCCCTGGTCTCGTACTGGAGCCAGTTCTACCTCGCGCCGCTCGCCACGCCGGTGATGACGGCTCTGGTGCGCCTCGGGCGGCCGCTGCCGCTGGCCTTCGCGACGACGAGCCTCGAGCTCGACGCGGCCGGCCGCCCGGCCCGCTTCCTGGTGCGGCCCACGGCGTCGGACAAGACGTGCATCGGCCTCACCGGCCTCGTCGAGGACCATCTGCGGCCCTTCGTCGAGCTGTGCCGGGCGCAATGCGGCATCGCCCCCCGGGTGATCTGGGGCAACGCCGCGGTGATCCTCGACTACGTCGCCCGCCAGCTCGGCGAGACCGAGACGCAGGCCTGCCCCGAGGTCGCGGCCTGCCTCGGCTGGTGCGGCGGGGCCCCTTGCGCCCGCACTCCGCTGGCCCAGGCCCTGTGCGGCCGGCGGCGGCGCACCTGCTGCCTGCGCCAGCGCCTGCCGGGGGTGCCGTCCTGCGGGGAGTTGTGCCCGGTCCGGGAGGGCGGCGGGTGCTGCGGGTTCGCCTCGCCGGGCCCGGTCACGGATCGATGACGTGCGGCACGAAGCGGGCCCGGTCCGTGGTGATGGGCCCGTCGCCCTCGCGCAGGCACAGGCCGGCGGGCTCGTCCCCGACGATCCAGCTGCCGACGAGGGCGTGGCGCCCGTCGAAGCGGGGCAGCGCCGCGAGGCCCTGGCGGACGAAGCCCTCGGTCCCGTAAGGCCCCTCGACCCGTGCCGCCACCGCACCGTCGCGCACGATCAGCACGTTGGCGCCCTCCCGGGCGTAGAGCGGCTTCCTGACGAAGCTGTCGCCGAGGGCGGCCTTGGCCGGGTCCTCCTCGAAGAAGGCCGGCAGCAGGTTCGGATGGCCCGGCGCCATCGCCCAGAGATGGGCCAGCATCCCCTTGTTGGAGAGAACCGCCTTCCAGGGCGGTTCGAGGAAGCGGGTGGGCGAGGCACCGACCGCCCGGCCGAACGGATCGGACCACATCCATTCCCACGGGTAGAGCTTGAACAGAGCCTCGATCGGGCGCCCGGCCTCGTCCACGAACCACCCGTCGGAATTGCGCCCGATCGCCTCGACCGGCAGGAAGGGCGCGGCGAGGCCGGCCTGGAGGGCGCAATCCTGCAGGTAGGCGACGGTGCCGCGGTCCTCCGGCGCGTCGGCAAAGCTCGCAAAGGCGATGCCGGGGACGCGCAAGGCGCCGCCGACCGCCGCGAGGCGCGCGACCAGCCGCTCGTGCACGGCGTTGAACTGGTCGGAGCCCGCCGGCAGGCGGCCGCGGGCGAGCCCGTCCTCGAGCCACAGCCACTGGAACACCGCGCACTCGTAGAGGGCGGTCGGCGTGTCGGCGTTGACTTCGAGGAGCTTCGCCGGCCCGGTTCCGGCCCCGCCGTAGCTGAGGTCGAGGCGGCCGTAGAGGGAAGGGTCGCGCCGGCGCCAGCTCGCCCGGATCGCGTCCCAGGCGTGCTCGGGGATCCTCAGGGAGGCGAGGATCCTCTCATCCGCGACAGCGCGCGCGACGAAGGCGAGGCAGAGCGCGTGCAGCTCGCGGCTCGGCTCCTCGATGTCCTGCTCGATCTCCGCGAGGCTGAAGGCGTAACGGGCGCTCTCGTCCCAGTAGGGCGCCCCGTCGAAGGAGTGGAACTGGAAGCCGGCGCGGGCGGCGTGCTCGCGCCAGTCGGGCCGCTCGGGCGTCGCGATGCGGCGCATCAGCCGCCCCCGGACCCGTGCCCGCTCCCCGCCGCCGCGACAGCCCGCCCGGTCCCGCCGAAGCCGCCGCGGGCGATGATGCGCGGGGTCGAGGTCGTGCCGCGGGCGACCGTGGCGGGGACATGGGCCCGCGAGCCGCCGCCCGCGTAGACGACCCGGCCGCCCGATCCGGTGCAGAAGCCGCCGGCCGTCCCGCCGCCATGGGCGGCGTGCGGCTGCTCCTCCTCCGGGGCGTGGGCGTAGAGCGGCTGGACCGGCAGGTCCTGCTCGTCCGTCCGGCCCATCATGAAGGCGGCCATCACCGGCAGGGTGCGACCTTGCGCGGCCGGCGTCACCATCGCGCCGGGCACGCAGCCGCCGCGGCCGTGGTGGCGCTCGCAATCGGCCAGGGTCTCGTAGCGCGGCGCGCTCGCGGCGTAGGCGGCGCGGGCGGCGGCCTCGGCATCGGTGCAGGCCTGGGCGCTGCGCACCCGGTCGGCGATGCAGGCGTCGAGCGTGCGATAGACCAGCACGTCCTCGTCCCGCTGCGAGGCATCGAGGCGGGCGAGCGCGAACGCCCCGGCCCCGGCTCCGGCGACGAGCACCAGGGAGAGGGTGGCCGAGCGCTTCATGCGGCGGGCCGTGTCCGGGGGAGAGGCAGGCTCTCTCATGTCGTCTCAATAGGTCATCGAGGCGGCATTCAGGACGCCGCCGGCAACGGAGGCGGCCCCGAGCAGGCAGGCCGCCGCCATCCGGTCGTCCTCGATCCGCCGCGACAGGTCCGGCAGGACGAGGCGGACCAGCCAGTAGACCGCGATCTGCACCACCAGGGCGACGAGGCCCCAGACCAGGCAGTCGAGCACGGAGCCGGCGTTGTAGATCGCCACCGCCAGCGGCAGGGTGAAGCCGATCAGGCTGCCACCGAGCGCGACCGACGCGGCCGTCACGTCCCGGCGGATCAGCGCCACCTCGTTATGCGCCGTGGCGAGGGTGTAGACGGTCAGGTAGAGGCCGGTCAGGCCTGCGGCCGCACCGAGATAGAGCAGGAATTCGGGCAGCCCGGCGATCGACGTCATGGCGACCATATCATGGTGTCGACATCACGGCGTCGGACGAGCCACG
Organism: Methylobacterium currus; assembly: GCF_003058325.1. Taxonomy (NCBI): domain Bacteria; kingdom Pseudomonadati; phylum Pseudomonadota; class Alphaproteobacteria; order Hyphomicrobiales; family Methylobacteriaceae; genus Methylobacterium; species Methylobacterium currus. The sequence continues at coordinate 3,609,461 of NZ_CP028843.1, read as the reverse complement.
TTCGCCGGCGGAGATCTCATCGAGACGAGCAGGATGCAAGGCTGGCGAAATCCTTCGATCGTCTGAGGCCCACCGATTCGTCCGGTCAGTGTCATCAGGCAAAGCCCGACCGTCAACTCCGCGCCGGCGGCAGCGCCGCCACCAAGGCGGCCAGGAAGGCCTGCACCGCGCGCGGCAGGCGCCGGTCGCGCATGGTCTGGATCTCGATGCCCCGGGCGAGGCTGCGGCGGGACCGGATCGGCAGCACCCGGAACTCGCCGCGCTCGACCTGGCCCTGGAGCGCGACCGAGGACAGCAGGGTCAGGCCCCGGGTGCGGCGCAGGAAGGGCAGGACGGACGAGACGGTGTTGGAGGTGAGCGCCGGCTCGATCGCGATGCCCTCCGCCGCGCAGGCGGCATCGAGGATCGTGCGCAGGGTGGTGTCCCGCGGCAGGAGCGCGACCGGGTATTGCGCGAGATCGCAGAGCCCGATCAGCCCGCGCCCGGCGAGCGGATGGTCGGGGGTGCACAGGGCCACCATGTCGAGGCTGCCGCGATAGGCGACCGTGGTCTCGGTAGAGGGCTCCAGGCTGAAGGTGAGCCCGAGATCGGCGTCGCCCTGGACCACCCGGTGGGTGACCTGGCCCGGCGGCAGCACGCTCAGCTCGAAGCGGATGCCCGGATGGCGGGTGTGGAACGCGGCCATCGCCTCCGGCACGAGATCGATGGCGAAGGCCTCGGTACAGGCGACGCGCACGAGACCGCGCCACAGGCCCTCCAGCTCCTGGATCTCGGTGACGACCTGCTCGGCGCTCGCCAGCACCTGATGGGCGTGGCGGGCGAGCAGCTCGCCCGCCTGGCTCAGCACCATGCCGCGTGGCCGGCGCTCGAACAGCAGGCAGGCGAGCTCGGCCTCCAGGTTGGCGATCTGCCGGCTGATCGCGGACGGCGCGACGTTGAGCCGGTTCGAGGCCGCCGCGATCGTGCCCTCGCGGGCGACCGCCAGGAAGTAGCGCAACGCCGTGGTCTGCATCCCCCGTCCCGCCTCGTTCGGCGCATGCCTTGCCGTTTCGGCAACGAACCTATCGATAAATTCGACTTGCTGCGATCGAATCTGCGCAACATCCTGGCATGGTGTTTTTTGCGGCAGTGCACCATGACGGGTCCGAGCGCCCGCGCTGCCCACGACGAGGCGGAGCCGACATGCCGATACGGATGCCGACACGGATCGAAGCGGGCAGGATTCCGGCGAGCCGGATGCGCAAGGCGGGGGCGCTGGTCGCGGGACTCCTCCTCGCCGGCATCGCGGGCCCGGCTCTGGCGGCCAAGGCCAACGACACCCTGGTCTACGCCTCCGACAGCGAGCCGGAGAACCTGAGCCCCTACCACAACAACCTGCGCGAAGGGGTGATCCTCGCCCGCAACGTCTGGGACACTCTCCTCTACCGCGATCCGGCGACCGGCCAGCACCAGCCGATGCTCGCCACCGCCTGGACCTGGGTCGACCCGGTGACGCTCGATCTCACGATCCGCGACGGCGTGACCTTCCACAACGGCGATCCCCTGACGCCCGAGGACGTCGCCTTCACCTTCAACTACGTGCTGACGCCCGAGGCGAAGATCGTCACCAAGGGCAATGTCGACTGGATGAAGTCGACCGAGGTGACCGGGCCGCACAGCGTGCGGATCCACCTCAAGGCGCCGTTCCCGGCCGCCCTCGAATACCTCTCGGGCCCGACCCCGATCCTGCCCGCCGCCTACTTCAAGAAGACCGGCCTCGACGGCTTCAGCAAGGCGCCGGTCGGCACCGGTCCCTACCGCATCGTCTCGGTCGAGAGCGGCCGGAGCGTGAAGATGGTGCGCAACGACAAGTACTGGCCGGGCAGCCCGATCGGCAGGGCGAAGATCGGCAAGCTCGAGTTTCGCATCATCCCGGACGCCGACAGCCGCATGGCCGAACTGATGACCGGCGGCGTCGACTGGATCTGGCGCGTGCCGACCGACCAGGCCGAGCAGCTGAAGAGCGATCCCACCCTCACCGTCGTGTCGGCCGAGACGATGCGGGTCGGCTACCTGCAATTCGACGTGCAGGGCCGCGCCATGGAGAACTCGCCCATCAAGGACGTGCGGGTGCGCCAGGCGATCGCCCACGCCATCGACCGCAAGGCGATGGTCGACAACCTGGCACGCGGCGGCGCCCGGGTGATGAACGCGCTATGCTTCATCGAGCAGTTCGGCTGCACCGAGGAGGGCGTGCCCACTTACGCCTACGACCCGGCCAAGGCGCGGACGCTCCTCAAGGAGGCCGGCTACCCCAACGGCTTCGACATCGATCTCTCGGCCTATCGCGAGCGCGATTACGCCGAGGCGGTCATCGGCTACCTGCGCGCCGTCGGCATCCGCGCCAGGCTCAACTACCTGCGCTACGCCGCCTTCCGCGACGCGCTCCGGGCCGGCAAGACCTCGATCGGCTACCAGACCTGGGGCTCGTTCTCGATCAACGACGTCTCGGCCTTCACCGGGATCTATTTCCGCGGCGGCGAGGAGGACCTGGCCCGCGATCCGACCGTGATCGCCGACCTCCAGGCCGGCGACACCAGCACCGATCCGGCGATCCGCAAGGCCAAGTACGCCGAGGCGCTCAAGCGCATCGGGGCCCAGGCCTACGCGCTGCCGATGTTCTCCTATCCGTCGAACTACGCCTTCAGCGCGGACCTGACCTTCACCGCGCAGACCGACGAGGTGCCGCGCTTCTACGCCGCGTCCTGGAAGAAGTAGGAGGGGGCGCCATGCTGGGCTTCGCGCTGCGGCGCATCCTCGTCGCCATCGCCGTCGCGCTCACCGTCTCGGTGGCGAGCTTCCTGCTCCTGCACCTCTCGGGCGACCTCGCCACCGCGATCGCCGGCCCGGAGGCGACGGGCGAGCAGATCGCGGCGGTCCGTGCGCAGCACGGGCTCGACCAGCCGCTGGTGGTCCAGTTCGGCACCTGGGCCTGGCGGGCGCTCCACTTCGATTTCGGCCGCTCGTTCTACTTCCCCGAGCAGGTGACCGACCTCGTCGCCGCCCGCATGCCGGTGACCCTGACGCTCGGAATCATCGCGCTCGCCGTGGCTTTGCTCGTCGCGATCCCGCTGGGCGTGCTGGCGGCGTTCTACCGCGACACCTGGCTCGACCGGGCGGCGCTCGCCGTCTCGGTGCTGGGCCAGGCGATGCCGAGCTTCTGGTTCGGCCTCACCCTGATCCTGATCTTCTCCGTCAACCTGCGCTGGCTGCCGGTCTCCGGCAACGCGACCTGGAAGCACTTCATCCTGCCGGCCGTGGCGCTCGGCTACTACGCCATGCCGGCGGTGATGCGCCTCACCCGCAACGGCATGCTGGAGGTCCTGTCCTCGGACTATGTCCGCACCGCCCGCGCCAAGGGTCTGCCGCCGCGCAAGATCCTGATCCGCCACGCGTTGCGCAACGCCGTGATCCCGGTGATCGCGCTCGCCGCGGTGCAGTTCGGGTTCATGCTCGGCGGCTCGATCGTGATCGAGGCGGTGTTCTCGCTCCAGGGTCTCGGCCAGCTCGCCTGGGAATCGATCGCCCGCAACGACTTTCCCGTGGTCCAGGCGATCGTGCTGGTGCTGGCGATGATCTACATCGCCCTGACGCTGGCCGCCGACCTCCTCAATGCCCTCCTGGATCCGAGGCTGCGCTCATGACGACCCGGCCCGCCTCCCCCCTCGCAGCGCCTCCCGCCGAGATCGTCCTGCCCCCGGCGCGCTCGCCGGCGGTGATCGCGCTCCGGCGCGGCCTGTCCCATGGCGGCTTCCTGATCGGGGCCGGCCTCGTCGGATTCGTCGTGCTGATGGCGCTCGCAGCCCCGCTCATCGCCCCGCACGACCCCTACGCCCAGGACGTGTCGCGCCGGCTGATCCCGCCTTTCTGGCACGCCAAGGGCAGCGTCGAGCACCTTCTCGGCACCGACAAGCTCGGGCGCGACTACCTGAGCCGCCTGATCTACGGCAGCCAGATCTCGCTGCTGATCGGCCTCTCCGCCGCCCTGATCTCGGGGGTGATCGGCACCACGCTCGGGGTGCTGGCCGGCTATTATGGCGGGCGGGTCGACGCGGTGGTGAGCTACGTCGTCACCACGCGCCTCGCGATGCCGGTGGTGCTGGTGGCGCTCGCCATGGCCTCGCTGGTCGGCGGCTCGCTGAAGGTCGTGGTGCTGGTGCTGGGATTCCTGCTCTGGGACCGCTTCGCGGTGGTGACGCGCGCCGCGACCCGGCAGGTGCGGTCCCAGGACTTCGTCTCTGCCGCCAAGGCCGCGGGCTTTGGCCCGGTGCGGATCCTCGCCCAGGAGATCCTGCCCAACATCCTCAACGCGCTGATCGTCGTCGCGACCCTGGAAATGGCGCACGCGATCCTGCTCGAAGCCGCCCTGTCCTTCCTCGGCCTCGGCGTGCAGCCGCCGCTGCCGTCCTGGGGGCTGATGATCGCCGAGGGCAAGCAGTACATGGTCTTCCAGCCCTGGGTCATCACCATCCCGGGCGTGGCGCTCCTGATCCTGGTCCTCGGCATCAACCTGCTGGGGGACGGGGTGCGCGACATCACCGCCCCGGAAGGGCGCCACTGACCTCCCCTCCCCTGTCGCCCTCCCCCACCGCACGCGTGAAGAAGAGAGCTCCTCCATGTCGCGACGCGACGCCATCGGGCTGGCCCACCGGCACTACGACGACGGCGGCTTCCTCGCCGTGCTCCGCGAGGCGGTCGCCCTGCCGACCGAGAGCCAGGCTCCGGACCAGGGACCGGCGCTTGCCGCCTACCTCACCCGGTTCGTCGCCCCCCTGGTGTCGCGCCTCGGCTTCCAGACCCGCCTCCTCGACAACCCGGTCCCTGGGCGCGGGCCGTTCCTGATCGCCACCCGGCACGAGGGCGACGACCTGCCGACCGTGCTCACCTACGGCCACGGCGACACGGTGCGGAACTACCCCGAGCAGTGGCGCGCCGGCCTGCACCCGCTCCAGGTCACGGTCGAGGGCGAGCGCTGGTACGGGCGCGGCACCGCCGACAACAAGGGCCAGCACCTGATCAACCTCGGCGCCCTCGAGGCGGTGATGCAGGCCCGCGGAGGCCGGCTCGGCTTCAACGTCAAGCTCTTGATCGAGATGGGCGAGGAGGCCGGCTCGCCGGGCCTGCGCGAGGTCTGCCGCGAAGAGGCCGAGGCGCTCTCCGCCGACCTCCTCATCGCCTCCGACGGGCCGCGGATCGAGGCGGCGCGGCCGACCATGTTCCTGGGGTCGCGCGGCGGCACCACCTTCGAGCTGGTGGTGGACTTGCGCGACGGCGGCCACCATTCGGGCAACTGGGGCGGGCTCCTGCGCAATCCCGGCACCGTGCTGGCGAACGCCATCGCGACCCTGGTCGACGGGCAGGGCAAGATCCTCCTCGACGCGCTTCGCCCGCCGCCGATCCCCGCGGGTGTGCGGGCGGCGCTCGCCGACATCACGGTCGGGGGCGATCCGAACGCGCCGGCGATCGACGAGGGCTGGGGCGAGCCGGGCCTGACCCCGGCCGAGCGGGTCTTCGGCTGGAACACCCTCGAAGTCCTGGCCTTCAAGTGCGGCGATCCGGACGGGCCGCAGAACGCGGTGCCGCCCAACGCCAAGGCGACCCTGCAGCTGCGCTTCGTCGTCGGCACCGATTGGGAAGGCCTGCTCCCGGCGATCCGCCGGCATCTCGACGCGCACGGCTTACCCATGGTCGAGGTGCGGGCGACCCGCGGCGAGGTCTTTCGCGCCACCCGCCTGCCGGTCGAGGATCCGTGGGTTCCTTTCGCTTTGTCCTCGATCGAGGCCAGCACGGGCAAGCGCCCGGCGCTGCTGCCCAATCTCGGCGGCTCGCTGCCGAACGACGCCTTCTCGGAGATCCTCGGCCTGCCGACGCTCTGGGTGCCGCATTCCTACCCGGCCTGCTCGCAACACGCGCCGGACGAGCACCTCTTGGGGGCCCCGACCCGCGAGGCCCTGGGGCTGATGGCTGGTTTGTTCTGGGACCTCGGCGAGACCGGGCCGGCGGTGCTGGCGGAGCGCAAGGCAGCGGGCTGAGGGGGCGTCAGGCCAGTATACCGGCACTGATACCATCGCGCTTTCGAACGAGTCCGTTCGAAGGCGCGGCGGTATGACATCCTCTGCGTCATCCCGGGGCCGCGCAGCGGAACCCGGGATCCATATCCGCCGACGCTTCAGGATGAAGTGGAACGCTGACCGCCTTGTCCTGTGCCGTCAGCGGTTATCGATCCCGGGTTCTCGGCTGCGCCGAGCCCCGGGATGACGCGGAGGGCATGAATGCCGTCGAGACCCTGACAACAGTCTCGAACAAGGCTTCATCCGATTGCATCAGCCCGCCCCTCGGGCGCGAAAGGGCCAGAGATGAGCGAACCGATCGTCCAGATCCGCAACCTGACCCTCGCCCTGCCGCGGGGCGCCGACCGGCCGCACGCGGTCGAGGATCTGAGCCTCGACCTGATGCCGGGGCGTATCCTCTGCGTCGTCGGTGAATCGGGCTCGGGCAAGTCGATGAGCGCCTACGCGCTCACCGGCCTCCTGCCGCGCTCGCTCAAGGTCGCGGGCGGCGAGATCCGGTTCGAGGGCCGGGACCTGCTGCGCCTCGACGAGCGCGCCTGGCGGCATTTGCGCGGCCGGCGGATCGCGATGATCTTCCAGGAGCCGATGACGGCGCTCAACCCGGTGATGCGCATCGGCGACCAGATCGCCGAGATGTTCGAGGCCCACGACCTCCTCACCCCCAAGGAGCGGCGCGAGCGCGCGGTCTTGCTCGCCCGCGAGGTCGGCCTGCCCGACCCCGAGCAGATCGTGAGGGCCTACCCGCACCAGCTCTCGGGCGGTCAGCGCCAGCGGGCGATGATCGCCATGGCGCTGGCGCTGGAACCCGCCGTGCTGGTGGCCGACGAGCCGACGACGGCCCTCGACGTGACGACCCAGGCGCAGATCCTCAAGCTGATCCGCACCATCCAGCAGCGCCGCAACATGGCGGTCCTGTTCATCACCCACGATTTCGGCGTCGTCGCCGACATCGCCGACCACGTCGCGGTGCTCCAGCGCGGCCGGCTGGTCGAATCCGGCTCGGCCGAGGCGGTGCTGCGCCACCCCCGACACGCCTACACCAAGGCGCTGCTCGCCGCCGTGCCGAGCCTGACCCCGCCGCAGCGCGAGCCGATCACCGCGGCGCCGGTCGCCCTCTCAGTGGCGAACCTCGCCAAGACCTACGCCACCCGCGCCGGCCTCCTCGGCAAGCCCCGGGTGGTGGCGGCGGTCAAGGAGGTGAGCTTCGATCTGCGCCGCGGCGAGACCCTCGGCATCGTCGGCGAGTCGGGCTCCGGCAAGTCGACCACGGCGCGGCTGGCGATCCGCCTGATCGAGCCCGATCACGGCACGGTGCGCCTCGGCAGCCTCGACTTCACGGCGCTCAAGGCCACGGCTCTGCGCGACGAGCGCCGGCGGATCCAGATGATCTTCCAGGATCCCTTCGCCTCGCTCAATCCCCGCCGCACCGTCGAGCAGATCATCGCCGGCGGCCCGATCGCCCACGGCACCCCGTCCCGCCAGGCGCGGGCCCGGGCGCGCGAGCTCCTCGACCTCGTCGGCCTGCCGCCGAGCGCCGCCGAGCGCTACCCGAACGCCTTCTCGGGCGGCCAGCGCCAGCGCATCGGCATCGCCCGGGCGCTCGCCATGGAGCCGGACGTGCTCGTCGCCGACGAGGCGGTCTCGGCCCTCGACGTCTCGGTCCAGGCGCAGGTGCTGGCGCTCCTGGAGGACCTGAAGCAGCGCCTCGGCATCGCGATGCTGTTCATCACCCACGACCTGCGCGTGGCGGCGGCGATCTGCGACCGGATCGCCGTGATGCACCGGGGCGAGATCGTCGAGACGAACCGCACCGAGGCCTTGTTCCGGGCACCCGGGCATCCCTACACACGCAGCCTGCTGGCGGCGGTGCCCGGCGCGCTGTTCGCCGAGACGGCGTGAGGGGCGAGATCGCCCACACCTCGCCCGTGCCCGGCGGTCGATCCGCGCGGATCGTCCGCCCCCCACGCCCGGGCGTCCCCACCCGAACCCCGCGAGCCTGCCGCCATGGTGCCGTCCTCCCCCCTCCCCGCCCCACGGCCGGCCTTCGCCCGGTGGATGGGCACCACCAACCAGATCACCCGGACCTTCCTCGCCGCCGGCGCCATCCCCGACCTGATCAACGTCGCCGGCGGCCTGCCCGACCCGGACATCTACCCCACCGACGGCCTCGCCGAGATCGCCCGCCGGGCGGTCGCCGAGCATCCGGACGAGGTCCTGGGCTACGGGCCGGTCGAGGGGCTGCCGCGCTTACGGCACGCCCTCGCCCGGCGCCTCAGTTCGCCGGCGCTGCCGCTGACGCACGACAACGTGCTGGTGACCACCTCCGGGATGCAGGCCCTCGACCTCGTGGGGAAGGTGCTCCTGGAGGAAGGCGGGCTGATCGCCGGCCAATACCCGACCTATCTCGGCGCCCTCGATGCCTGGCGCCCGCGCGCGCCGCGCTCACGGGCGCGCAATTCGCCTACGCGGTGCCGAACTTCTCGAACCCCACCGGACGCCTCGTCGGCCTGGAGACGCGCCGGGCCCTCGTCGCGGCGGCGCACGACACCGGCACCTGGCTCGTCGAGGACGATCCCTACGGCACCCTGCAGTATGACGGGGCGCCGCTGCCGCGCCTGATCGAATTGTCGGCGCAAGCCGCGCCGGGGAAGCCCTATGCCGGCCCGGTCGTCTCCATGGGCACGCTCTCGAAGGAGATCGCGCCCGGCCTGCGCATCGGCTGGATCGTCGCGGCGCCGGCGATGATCGAGGCGCTGACGCTCGCCAAGCAGGGGTCGGACCTGTGCACCAGCGGCCTGACGCAGCGCATCGCCCTCGCGGCGATCGAGACCGGCCTGATCGAGGCGATCCGGCCTTCCGTCATCGCGCTCTACCGGGCGCGCCGGGACGCGCTCTGTGCCGCCCTCGACGCCCACCTGTCCGCGTGGTTCGACTGGGAGGTGCCGGTCGGCGGCATGTTCGTCTGGGCGACCGCCAGGGACTTGACCCTCGACACCGACGCACTGCTCCCGCACGCCCTGGCGGCCGGGATCTGCTACGCGCCGAGCAGCGTCTTCGACGCCGCCGGGGCGAACCGGCGGGGGATGCGGATCAACTTCACCCTCAACAAGCCGGAGCGGCTGGACGAGGGGATGCGGCGCCTCGCGGTGGCGGTCGCCGCGTTCCGGCGGGCAGCCTGATCCGGCCTGTCACCGGCGGGAAACGATCCAGGTACAGATTGGAATCAGACTTGCAATAAAGTTGCACGCAATTCAAACTGCCCCTCGGCAATCCCGAGGAAACGCCTCCATGATCCGGTCCTTCTCCCTCCTGGCCAGCACCGCCGTGCTGGCCAGTCTCGTCGCGCCCGTGCAGGCCGAGGAGGCCGATCCCGGCGCGATCGTCGCCCTGCAATTCGCCGTCAGCGGGGACCACAAGGGCGTGCGCGCAAGCGGCGCCAAGGGCGTCTGCCTCAAGGGCAGCTTCACGCCCGCCCCCGACGCGGCCACCCTGTCGAAGGCACCCCAGTTCGCCAAGCCCGTGCCGGTCACCGCCCGCTTCTCGATGGGCGGCGGCAACCCGAAGATCTCGGACAAGACCAAGCCGACCACCCGCGGCTTCGCGATGCGGATGATGGATCCAGCCGGCGACATGACCTTCGTGGTCATTTCCGCCCCGGTCTTCTCGACGAAGACGCCGGCGCAGCTCCTCGAATTCCTCAAGGTCCGCGTGCCGGGGCCGGACGGCAAGCCGAATGCCGAGGCGATCAAGGCCTTCGCCGCGCAGAACCCGGAGACCGGCCGCCAGGCGGCGTGGCTCAACGCGCGACCGGTGCCGGCAAGCTTCGCGGGCACCGATTACTGGGCGGTGCACGCCTACACGCTGACGAACGCCAGGGGCGAGACGACGAAGGCCAAGCTGAAGTTCGTCGCCGCCGACAAGGCGACCCTCTCGGACGAGGAGCTGAAGGCCAAGCCCGACGCGTTCTACGCCGACGAACTGAAGGAGCGGCTGGCCCGGGGCCCGGCGCGGTTCGATCTCGTGGCGATCCTGGCCGAGCCGGACGACCCGACCACGGACGTCACCGCGACCTGGCCGGAGGACGAGCGCAGGACGAAGACGCTCGGCACCCTGGCGATCGCGGGAATAGAGCCCGACGCCACCTGCGACGCCGCCACCTTCGACCCTGTGGTCGACCTGCCCGTGGGCATTGCCGGCCCGGCCGACGACCCGATGTTCGCGATCCGCTCGCCGGCCTACGCGGTGTCGCTGTCACGGCGGTCGAACTGAGACGAGGCCCCTCCCGGAGCTGGCGAAAAGGTCGGCCCGCTGCCGATCGAGGCATGGCGACGGCCACGATGGCGCGCCCTCGCAACGGCGGGGCGGCGGCTGGGTTCTCAGAACCGCACCGCCCCGCTCCCGTTCACCGCCCGTACCATCCCGCTCGGCCGCCCTCCCGTCCCGGTCAGCGCGAGGTGGCGTTCTCCCCCCGGCGCCAGATGGAACCAGTTGTCCGACGGGCGTCCCTCGCCGTCGAGCACCACATGCACCCCGAGGGCGTGCTGCGCCGTCGCGACCCGCAGCACGACGCCGTCCCGGTCCTCGACGAGAGCGGCGGAGAGGCCGATCTCCCGCGGCGTCGCATCCCGGCCGGCCTGATGATGGAAGGCCTCGGCCAGCAGCGTCCCGTCGGCGCGGGCGAGCCGCAGATGCGCCAGGGCGTGCGCGGCCGGGCCGAAGCGATAGGATGCGGTCGCGTCGAAGAAGCGGCCGAGCAGGGCGGCCGAGGACAGGGTGACGGCCTCGCGGGGTGCGAGCGACAGGGCCCGCTCCGCCTTGGCGGCGACCTTGCCAGCGGCGGTGGTGAAGGTGAGCGCGAGGGTGGCGTCGATCGCCGCGGCGGTCTCGTTCCGCAGATGGGCGTGGAGGCCGTTCAATCCCTCGTCCGAGAGCACGGCCTGGACCGGACGGAAGGCACGCTTGAGGGCGTACCAGGCCGATTTCGGCCGCCCGGCGGCGTCGACCACGCCCCAGCCCGCCCCCGGCGCGAGGTCGCGATGGAGCCAGACCAGGCCGCCGGCGGTGAGCGAGCCCGCGCGGCGCCACTCGGCAAAGGTCGCCTCCATCACCTCGGCGACGGCGGCGCGGCCGAGCATCAGGTAGCGCTCCGGATCGTCGCGGCGCAAGCGCTCCGGGTCGACGCCGTAGAGGGCGCCGACGTAATGGTCGCGCACGCCCTCGAAATCCCAGTCGGCGCCGCGGTCGCGCGGCACGACGAGGCCCCAGGCGGGATCGCGCGGATCGGTCAGCCCCGCCTCGCGCAACGAGACGGGCTCTGGCACGTTGGCGAAGGCCAGGCACTCGGAGGCGAAGCGCACCTCGGCCCGGCGCGCATCCTCGAATGGGCGGCCATAGGCGCCGACGCCGTAATAGTGGGTCACGCCCGCATTCGTGGAGAAGGGAAGGTCGCCGCCCGAGGGCGAGTTCGGCACCACGACGAGGTCGGGCCGGCGCGCGGCGACGCCCTCCCGCAGCATCGCCTCCACCGCCCCGGCCCGCCAGACCGATTCGGGAAAGCCGAGCATCGCGGCCTGCTGCTCGACCTCGCTGCCGCCGCCGACGACGCAGAGCGAGGGCGAGGATTGGAGCCGGTCGAGGAGCTGCGCGACCTCGGTTTCGAGCGCCGCCCGGAAGGCGGGATCGTCGACAGGATAGTCGAAATTCGCCAGCATCAGGTCCTGCCAGACCAGGATGCCGAGCTCGTCGCAGAGGTCGTGGAAGGCCTGTGCCTCGTACAGCATCGTGCCGCCGACCCGCAGCATGTTCATGCCGGCCTCGGCGGCGAGTTCAAGGAGCGGGGCGTAAGCGTCGCGGTCGCCCGGCAGGCCGACGAGGTCGGGCGGGGTCCAGCAGGCACCGCGGCAGAAGACCGGCACGCCGTTGACCGCGAGGCTCAGGCCCTCCGCGAAGGGACTGACCTGCGTGATGGTGCGGAATCCGACCCGGCCGAGATCGAACGTCTCGCCGCCGGCCTCGACCGCGACGGCGTGCAGCCGCGGCTCGCCATGGCTGTGCGGCCACCACAGGGCGACGCCCGGCAGCGCGAGCCGGCCCTCGAACCGGCCGGGCGCGGTCTCGGCGAGCCGAGCCGTACGGCCGTCGCAGCGCACCATGACGGGGCCGCCGGCCTCCGGAAGGCTCAGGCCAACGCTGAGGATCCCGGTCCCGTCCTCGACGCTCGCCCGCAGGTCGATCCCGGTCGGCCGCCCCCCCTCCCCTCTCCGGGTGATCGGCCGGTACGGGCCGACGGCGTCGACGCCCGGGCACCAGCCCGGCATGAAGCCGAGCAGCGTGGTGCGGGCGTGGCGGAGCGAGCCGGGCGTCGCGAGCTGGGGTCGCCAGCGGCCGCGCTTGTGAGGCCGGGCGAGATCCTGCGCCAGGGAGCGGAAGGCGAGCGCGAGGATGTGGCTGCCATCGAGATCGACCGCGACCTCGTGGGCGAGGAACATCGAGCGGGACGTGAGGAGGAGCCGGCCGTCGAGCCAGACCTCGCAGAGCGTCGCCAAGCCCTCGAACCGCAGGATCTCGCGGCCCCGGCCCGCGAGCGACGTACGATACCAGATGTCGGAGCCGTGCAGCGGCGTCGGCTCCCGGTCCGACCATCGGCCGGCGGCGCGAAGCGCCCCCGCGGCGGTGCCGGGCACCGGAGCGGGGACGAAGCCTGACAGGGTGTCGAGGTCACCGGGCCCGGCGCAGGCGCCTGGTCCGGTCACGATCATCTCCCACGGACCGTCGAGGGTCCGGTCGACGGTCCGCAGACGAGCCATGCGCGGGTCAGTCCGTCGCGAGGGCACGGTCGAGGGCGGCGAACACCGTCGCGTAGGTCGCCTCGGCGGCCGACAGCCGCTCGGGGAGTCTGGCGAGCTTGCCGCGGGAGAAGGCGCGGGCGAGCTGGAACTGGAACGCCTTGGCCTCCTGCGCGAGCCGTGTCGCCGCCTCCGCCGCCTCACCGAGCGGCCCCGCCCCCGCCTCGGTCAGCCAGGCGAGATGGCTGCCCAGAAGCTCGAAATTGGCCCCGAGCTGGCGGGTGGTGTTGAAGGCGTAAGAATGGAAGGCCGAGAGCGGACGCTGCACGAAGGAATCCGGCTTCGCCGCCAGGGCCTCGCGGAAGGCGGTGACCGGGTTGCGCCCGGGCGCGTGGGCACGATGGCGGCGCAGGAGCGCCAGGGCGGCGCCCGGCAGCGCGGATTCCGACAGCGCCGGGCCGCACGGCTTCACGAACTCGGCATAGGGCAGGAGCCGCCCCTTCGCGAAGAGGCCGTCGTAATCGGCGCCGTCGAGCTGGAAGCGGCCGGCATTGTGGATGTAGTCGAGCCGGCGCCGCTCCGGATCGAGGGCCAGGATCGCGACCGTGGTCTTGGCGGCCTCGCGCCCGTAGGTGGTGCCGGCCGTGTCGGGCAGGTAGAAGGCGTCGACCTCGACCAGCACCGGCAGGCCGCGGGCCGTCTGGACCAGGCAGTGGCGCTCCAGGTCCTCGTAGAGTGCCAGTTCCAGGATCTCCAGGCCGTAAAGCGACTCGATGTCGGCGGGTTTCGGCTTGAAGAAGGTGAATTGGTCGCCCTCGAAATCCTGCCGCAGGGTGAAGCCCAGCATCGCCTCGGGCGCGAGACCCCGCAGGTGCAGGAGCTCGATCCACAGATCGACGTAGCAATTCGTCTCCGGCCAGGTCCGGTCGGGGGCGTGGAGCGCGTGCGGCGCATGGGGCGCCGCGGACGTCTCCGTCCGCGGCGTGTCGAGCGGGAGCGCAAGAGCGGCCGACATCGCGGCCTCAGCCGAAGAGCTGGGCGCGCACGTCCGCCGGCCAGGCATCGAGATCGAGGCCGTGATGGCGCAGCAGCGCGAGGGTAATCCGCTCCAGGCCGAAGCCGACGCAGGCGGTGTGGGCCACCGAGCCGTCGGCCTGATGGATGCCCCAGGTCGTGCCGAAATGGTCCTGGTGGTAGTTGAAGCTGAGGCAGGCGGTCGGCTTGTCCTCGCTGTTGACCGGCACGTTCAGCTCGAACTTGAGCGCCTGGGCGCGCTGGTTGTTGGCCAGCATCTTGCCGGCGCGGCCGAAGAACGGATCGTTGGCCGGGTCGATGGCGAGCGGAAGGCCGAGGTCGCTCATCATCTTGGTGCCGCGCTCGAGCCACAGCTCGCGGAAGGCCAGCACCTGCTCCGGCGTGCCCATGCGGACGTATTCGCGCATGCGGAACAGCTGCATGCGGGTCGGCTCCAGCGAGGGCTCGTGCCGGAAGCAGTAGGATTGCAGGTCGAACAGCAACCCGCCTTCCGGGAGCCGGCCGCGGGCGGCGGCGACGGGGTAGAGCGGGTAGCAGGCGGCCGGCGTCAGCACGATGTCGGTCGCGGCCTGCTTGGCGGTCCAGTCCTCGCCGGCATCGAGGCAGGCGAGCAGCCGGGCGTGGTCGGCCTCGTTGCCGCAGAAGCTGTGCACCGTGCCGGCGAGGTGCGGGAAGCCCTTGAGGTAGCCGCTGCGCTCGAAGCTGGACCGCGCCATGCCGGGCGGGAAGCGCAAAGCTTCGGCGCCGTCGGCCCCGCCGATGCGCGAGACCAGCCGGTCGAGGGCCTCGACCACGCTCTCGAAGGCGCCGGAGCGGCCGTAGAGCCCGTCGACCCCGGTGCGGATCAGGAGGCCGCGGTCGAACAGGCGGTCGAGGAACGAGCGCGGCGCGGGCGCCGCAGAGCCCGCATCGGTGATCGCCTCGTCGGCGGCGGGCAGGAGATCGGAGGAGAGGCTCTGGTCCATCACGCGCTCAGGAGCTTGCCGCTGCCCTTCTGCACCAGCAGGAGGTTGGCGGTGTTGGAGAGGATGCGGTCGTTGCTGATCATCAGCGGCGCCGACAGGACGTCGCGCAGCTGCCGGCCGAGGCTGAACGGGGTGCCGTTCTTGTAGCCCGCGATGCCGACCACCGAGAGGGCGCGCTGCACGATGTCGACGGCCTGGGCGGAGACGGTGGTCTTCACGTTGTTGAGCATGATCGAGAAGCCGATCGCGCTCAGCGCGTCGGGATCGCCCTTGGCGGCCTCGTAGCGCGCGAGCCCGGCGACGATCGTGCTCTTCATCGCCTGGAGTTCGTTGGCGGCCTCCGCGAGGCGGAGCGCCCCGGGGGGCACCTGGCCCGGCTTCTTGCGCGCCTCGCCCTGCACGAAGGCGCGGGCACGGTCGACGGCGTAGCTGCTGATCCCGAACCACACGCTGCCCCAGAGCAGGTGCGAGGCGGCGAGCATCGATTGCGCGGCGATCTCCGCGAAGGGCTTCTGCAGCACCTGGGCCAGCGGCAGGCCCTCGGCCTTGAGCAGGAAGCCGTCGCTGCAGGTGCCGCGCATGCCGAGCGTGTCCCACACGCTGGTCCGCTCGAGGGTGATCTGGTCGGCGAGGAGCGCCACCAGCACCTGGTCGGAGGTCGCGGCCCCGGGGTGGCGGCGGGCGGTGGCGAGGATCAGGTCGGCCTGCGCACCGTAGGAGATGACGCTCGCCTCCTTGGTCAGGCGGAAGGTGGCGCCGTCTGCCCCGTCCTGGGCCTCGACGGCGCAGAGGCTGTTGCGCAGGTCGCCGCCGATGCCGGCCTCGGTGGTCGAGGAGGCGATGAGCAGCTGCTCGCCCGCGATCCGCTCCATCAGCGCGCCATGCCAGGCGCTGTCCTGGCCATGGGTGACGAGGCTCGCGAGCTTGATGTGGTGCATCGCGAAGACCATGGCGGCGGCCGAGCAGGCGCGCCCGAGGATGGCGCAGAGCTCGGCGATCTCGCTCATCGAGGCCCCCTCCCCTCCCAGGGAGCGGGGCACCTGGATGCCGAGCAGGCGCTCGGCCTTGAGGGCGGCGACCGCCTCCGCCGGGAACCGGCCCTCGCGGTCGACCGCGTCCGCGTAGCGGGCGGCTTCGTCCGCCACGCGCTTGGCCCGTTCGTCGAGGCCGCCGGCCGGGGCCGCCGCGACCGGGACGGCCGCCGCGACGGGCACCGTCGCCGCGACCTCAACGTGCATGTTCATGCGGCCTCCTGCTGGCGAAGGCCGGACACCGTGTCCCGGATGATGCGGATGGTCGAGAACGAGCGCCGGCTGAGGGCCGAATCCGGGAACTCGATGTCGAACCGCTCCTCGAGGGCCAGCATCAGCTGCACCGAGCCGAAGGAGTCCAATCCCTTCTCGAACAGGTCGTCGTCGTCCGACAGGGTGTCGACCACGCCCTTGAGTGCGTCCAGCGACGTCAGCACGTCCCGGATGTCAGAGATCTCGACCATGAGGCACCACCTTCCTGTGTGAGACACGAGTCGCATCCGGCAGATGAGAATGCAATCTCGGGGACAAAGTTTGGTAAATTTTCGGATGTCTATTTTAGAGAAAGATCCGATCCACTGCGGGGCGGAGCGGTCGATCCGAGTGGATGGGAGACACTAAACTCTGAACAGCTTAACGGCTCGCAAATCGGAGAACCCGTGCGGGGACAAGTTTCCGTCAAGCTTACGGATTTCGTCGGGAGCGGATGGGGCCTGCCGCGCGCGAGAGACCCTCGCGTCGGTCGCCGTCCGGTGGCGGTCGCGCCACGGGTGGATCGTGGTGGAAGTGCCTTGATGGAAGTGCCTTGGAAGTCCGTCGCGGCGCCGATCCGGACCCTAGCGCCGGCGGGACGCGCGATGAAGCGGCCGGCACCGCCCCATTTCGAGGTAGGAAGCGGGCCCGTCCGGTGAGGCCGCTGCCGCTTCGGGTGGAGGGGCAGCCCCATGATCCCCCCTGCCCCGCCGCCGGGTCGCGCTGCCGGCGTGCGCGGGCGGCGCGCCAGGCTTGCGCGGGGCTTGTGCAGGGCCTGCGCCGCCGATTGCGAATCGGCTTCGGAACGGGCCAATTGCAGTTTGAACGCCGAACCGGCGAATTTTCTGCAAACAGGGTCTGCGAGGATGAATCAGCATAAGCCGCCGCTCCCCCCTGCTCCGGTCGCACCCGCGGCGATGATCGGCGCCCATGCGGCGACGCTTCGCGCGCAGTTGCAGGCGATCTCCTCGGGGCTGTTTCCGCCCACCGCCGCCAAGGGCCTGCGCCGCTTCACCTCGACGGAGGCCGCCCGGATCATCGGCGTGACGGTGTCGCGGCTGCAGCAGCTCGCGGCCGACGGGCTCGGGCCGCAGCCGGAGGTCTCGGCCAACGGGCGCCGCTCCTACACGCTGGCCGACATCCACGGCCTGCGCACCTATCTCGACGAGAACACGCGGGGTGGCCGGCGCTACCAGCCCCGGCGAAGCGCGAACGAGCACCTGCAGGTCGTGGCGGTCGCGAACTTCAAGGGCGGATCGGGCAAGACCACCACCACCGCCCATCTCGCCCAGTCCCTGGTGCTGCGCGGCTACCGCGTGCTCGCCATCGACCTCGATCCCCAGGCCAGCCTCTCGGCCCTGATGGGCGTGCAGCCCGAGCTCGATGTCGGGACCGACGAGACCCTCTACGGCGCGATCCGCTACGACGACGCCAAGCCCCTGCGCGACGTGGTGCGCCCGACCTACTTCACCGGCCTCGACCTGGTGCCGGCCAACCTCGAATTGATGGAGTTCGAGCACGAGACGCCGCGGGCCTTGAGCCGCCGCCGGGCCGGCGAGCCCCTGTTCTTCGACCGGGTCGCCCACGCGATCGAGACGGTGGCCGATGATTACGACGTCGTCGTCATCGATTGCCCGCCGCAGCTCGGCTACCTGACCCTCTCGGCGCTCTGCGCCGCGACCTCGCTGCTGATCACCGTTCATCCCCAGATGCTCGACGTCGCCTCGATGAGCCAGTTCCTGGCGATGACCGAGGACCTGCTCGGCGTCGTGGCGGAATCCGGCGGGCGGCTGCAATATGACTGGCTGCGCTACCTCGTGACCCGCTACGAGCAGCAGGACGCGCCGCAGACGCGCATCGTCGGCATGCTGCGCACCCTGTTCGAGGACGCGGTGCTGACCGCGCCGATGCTCAAATCCTCGGCGGTCTCCGACGCCGGCCTGTCGAAGCAGACCCTCTACGAGATCGGCCGCGAGAGCGTGACCCGCTCGACCTACGACCGGGCGCTCGAATCGCTCGAGGCCGTCAACGGCGAGATCGAGGGCCTGATCCGCCGTGCCTGGGGCCGGCCATGAGCCGCAAGTCAAACCTCGACGCGCTGTTCGGCGCCAAGCCACTCCCCAAGCCGCAGCCGGCGCCAGCCTCCGACCCCGAGGCCGCCCCGGCGCCGGAGCCCGAGGCGTTTGCAGCTGCAAACGTGACCCCGTCCGAGTCGGAGTTTGCAGCTGCAAACCCCCGCGCCCCGGATTCCCATGTCCAGGAGCCACGCGCCCAGGAGCCCCGCGCCCAGGAGCCCCGCGTCCCCGAGCGCAACCGCAGCGGCGCGGTTCGGGCGATGAGCAGCACCCTGCGGGGGCTGGCCGCCCGGGCGGACGCCGCGGCGGAGATCGAGGCCGGCACCGTCGTCATCGAGATCGAGCCGGACCGGATCGACGATTCCTTCATCGCCGACCGGGTGGCCGATGCCAACGATCCGGGCCTTCCGGCCCTCGTCGAGAGCATCCGCGAGAGCGGCCAGCAGGTACCGATCCTGGTGCGGCCGCACCCGTCGAGCCCGGAGCGCTATCAGGTCGCCTATGGCCGCCGCCGCATCCAGGCGGCGCGGCGCCTCGCCCGGCCCGTCCGCGCCGTGGTGCGCCCGCTCACCGATGCCGAATTGGTGGTGGCGCAGGGCAAGGAGAACCTGGAGCGGCAGGACCTGAGCTACATCGAGCGGGCCTTCTTCGCGCTGCGGCTCGAGGAGCACGGCTTCCCCCGCGCCACGATCACCGCCGCGATGGGCGTCGGCAAGGGCGACCTCTCGACCCTGATCTCGGTGGCCCGCACGGTTCCGGCGGAGATCGTCCGGGCGATCGGCCCGGCCCCGGCCGCCGGGCGGCCGCGCTGGATGCTCCTCGCCGAGCGGATCAAGGCGGCGCAGGCCGGCCGGATCGCCGGATTGATCGCCGATCCGGGCTTTCAGGCAAAGCCCACCAACGAGCGCTTCACGGCTGTGCTGAACGCGCTGGCGCCCCCCGCCGCCAAGCGGCCGGCACCGCAGCTCTGGAGCGACGAGGCCGGCCGCTTCATCGCCCGGATCGAGCGCACGCCCGACCGGGTCGCCCTGTCCTTCGACGAGACCCTGGAGCCCGGCCTCGCCGATTACGTCCTCGACCGGCTGCCGGAGATCCTGGCCGCCTACCGGGCCGGCCGCGCCAAGCCCTGACGCCGTCACTCCGGCTCGAAGGCGGCGATGATCGGACAGGGTCCGGCCTCGCTCGCGCCGCAGGCCCGCGCGAGCCGGACGAGGGCGTCGCGGGCCGCGCTCAGCTCGGCGATCCGGGCCTCCAGGGCGTCGATGCGGGAGCGGGCGAGTTCCCGCGCCCGGGCCCGGTCCTCGCCTGCATCGAGCGCCAGGAGTTCGGCGATCTCCTCGAGGGTGAAGCCTGCGCCTTGCGCCGAGCGGATGAAGCGCAGGCGCCGGACCTCCTCCGGGCCGTAGCGCCGGATGGCGCCGGCCCGGGCCGGCACCGGCAGCAGCCCGCGCCGCTGATAGTAGCGGATCGTCTCGACCCCGACGCCGCCGGCGCGGGCGAGGCCGGCGATCGTCAGGTCGGCCGTCCTCGGGTTGGACGTCGTCCTCGGAATGGACATGGCTTGACTCCGTAGCATGGTACGGATGCTACGCCCTCGGGCCTCCCGTTGACACGAGACGAGGTCGCCCGATGAGCTCCTTGCCCACCCGCACAGCCACGCTCTACCGCATGGTGACGGACACCCATGTCTGTCCCTACGGGTTGAAGGCCCGCCACCTGCTCCGACAGGCTGGCTACACGGTCGAGGACCGGCCCCTGACCACCCGCGAGGCGACCGACCGCTTCAAGGCCGAGCATGGGGTGACGACCACGCCGCAGGTCTTCATCGCCGGCGAGCGCGTCGGCGGTTACGACGACCTGCGCCGCCGCCTCGGCCGGACGGTGCCCGACCCGAAGGCGGTGAGCTACCGCCCGGTCGCCGCAGTCTTCTGCATGACGGCCCTGATGGCCCTGGCGGCGAGCCAGGCGGCCTACGGCACGCCGCTCACGGTCAGGGCGGGCGAATGGTTCATCGCCTTCAGCATGTGCGTGCTGGCGATCCTCAAGCTGCAGAACGTCGAGACCTTCTCCAGCATGTTCCTCGGCTACGACCTTTTGGCCCGGACTTGGGTACCCTACGCCTCGATCTACCCTTACGCCGAGGCGCTCGCCGGCCTCCTGATGGCCGCCGGGGTGCTGACCTGGCTGTCGGTTCCGGTGGCCCTCGTCATCGGCGGGATCGGCGCGGTCTCGGTGTTCAAGGCGGTCTATCTCGACCGGCGCGAGCTGACATGCGCCTGCGTCGGCGGCGGCAGCAACGTGCCGCTCGGCTTCGTGTCGCTCACCGAGAACCTGATGATGGTGGCGATGGCCGTGTGGATGGCCGCGATGGCCCTCTGACCGGGGCAGGGAACCATCGGGCGGGCGCGACGATGGATCGGGCAGATCCGCCCGCATCGAGGCCTGCCATGCGCCACGTTCTCCTGACCCTCGCTCTCCTGACGCCCGCCGCCGCGAGCGCCCAGGCCGCGCCCGATCCGGCTCCCGCGGAGGGGCGCCGGGTCTGCGAGGCCAAGGCCGATCAGGATGGGATCACCGGCGACAACCGCGCGACCTACCTCCGCGAATGCGAGGCGGGCGAGCGCCTGGTGCGGGGCGACGCGCCGCGCTGAGGCGAACGGCGGCGGGCCGGGCGCGTTGTTTCCGTACAGGCACTCGCCGCGGGAGCATCCGATGACCGATTGGAGGCCCATCGATCGCGCGCCCCAGGATGGGCGCTGGATCATCGCCATCCACCGGGACGAGCCGGACCGGCGCGCCGTGATCCGCTGGGATCCCGGGCGGGCCGGGGATGGCCGGCCCTGGCACGTCGCCACCACCGAGTACGGCTACGCGCCGGACGCGTTCACCCATTGGACGCCGTTCCCGGACCCACCGGAGCCGGGGCAGGGGGCCTGAGCCATGCCGCGCGACGACGCGGCCTTCACTCTTGGGGAAGACCCTTGGGGAAGATCGTCGAGCGCCGCGCCGCCACCCTGAGCGGTCTGCTGCCCGGATTCGGGCGCGATTGGCGCGGCAAGGGCTGCGCGCATCCACGCCCTCGTCGCCCTGAATTCGGCCGTCGCCCCGACCTCGGCGCTCAGCCTCTACGTGGTGGTGTGCCGGGAAGGTGGGAATGCCGATCCGCTGTGGATGATCCGGTGCAGGTGACCACGGAACCGGCGCAGGCGATCGGCCGCACACCGATGGCCCAGGACGCTGACGCATCGGTCCATCTCGAATTTCCTATTTCAAGCCATGGGCTTGACGGAAATTCGAGAACGGAACCAGCGGTCGTTTTCAACGACCGCTGGTATCGCTCGTCCGGGACGGTCGTCGCTGGCGTCACCTGGAAGTGCCTGACGATTGCGGCGAGCCTCCGGTTCGCGGCCTCCGCCGTCATCGTCGCCGGGGGGGCGCAGCTCACCCTGCTCGCACTCGCGACGGGGTTCGGCCTGACGATCCTGACCGTCTTGAGGCTGCTCGACCGCTTCGGGCTGACGGGCCGCGGGGAGGTGTGACCGGCGGACGGCCGAAGCCTTGTCCTTGAAGCCTTGTCCTTTTGGCCGGATTGCCCCGCCCGACCCAATAGGGGACAAAAACAAGCACCGCCGCGATGGCGTCGCGGCGGTGCTCGCCCTCAACGAGGGCCTTCCTCCCCAGACTTCGGGCCGCTCTCGAGGGCGACCTATGTCGTGTCTGTGATCACAGTGGTACCCGGCGTTTCATGCCCGCACAAGCACAATTGTGCGTCATTCGCGGGCATCTGGCATTTTGATGCGCAGGCGGCTGGGAGGGGAGGGGACCCGTAGCCCCCACCCGACCCCACGATGACGGTGCCGGTCGGCCGTCAGATCGGATGCGCCGCGTGCCCGGTCGGCTCGCGCCGGTTCGTCTTCAGGCCACCCGCATCCGCCCGGATCCGCACCGGCACCGATTTCGCCGCCGGTGTCCCCGACTCGATGTCGTGGTGCGAGAGCGCCATCAGGGGATTCATCTCCGGGTAATAGGCCCCCAGGCATCCATCCGGCAGGGAGAACGGCGTCACGGTGAGACCCGTCACCTCGCGGGTGATCCCGTCGCCGGCATCGCTGACGAGCGTGACGACCTGACCGTCGCTCAAGCCCGCCCGGCGGATCTCGCCCGGATTCATCAGGAGCACGTCGCGGGTGCCCTCGATCCCGCGCAGGCGGTCGCTGTAGCCGTAGATCGTGGTGTTGAACTGGTCGTTCGACCGCATGGTGATCAGCCGGTAGCGGCCGGGCTCGTCGGAGAAGCCGGTCGCCGACATCACCTCCGGCGCGGTGAACTCGGCCTTGCCGCTCTCGGTCTTCCAGATCCGCTCGCGGGCCGAGTTGCCGCGGTAGAAGCCGCCGGGAATCCAGAGCCGGTCGTTGAAGTCGTGGAACTCTTCCCGGTAGGTCTTGGCGATCTCGTCGCGGATCAGGCCGTAATCGCCGACCCAGGCGTCCCACGGCACCTTCGGGTTCGGCGCCAGCGTCGCCTTGGCGAGCCCCGCCACGATCGCGACCTCGGACTTCAGGAAGTCGCTCGCCGGGGTGCGGCGGCCCAGCGATCCGTAGATGCAGCTGAACGTGTCCTCGATGCTCACCGCCTGCGGGCCGGTGGCCTGGCGGTCCTCCTCGGTGCGGCCGAGGCAGGGCAGCAGGTAGGCGATCTCGCCGTTGACGAGGTGCGAGCGGTTGAGCTTGGTCGCGACCTGCACGGTGAGGCGCATCCCGGTCCAGGCCTTCTCCATCCGGTCCTGGTCGGGGATCGCCCGCACGAAGTTGCCGCCGAGCCCGATGAAGCTCCGGACCTTGCCCGACAGGATGCCCTCGCAGGCCTCGACCGTGTTGACGCCCTTCGCCCGCGGCGGCTCGAAGCCGAATTGCTCGGCCAAGCGGTCGAGGGGCACCAGCTCCGGCTTCTCCGAGATGCCGACGGTGCGCTGGCCCTGCACGTTGGAGTGGCCCCGCACCGGCGACACGCCGGTGCCGTCGCGCCCGATATTGCCCTTGAGCAGCAGCAGGTTGACGACCATCGCGACGTTCTCGAAGCCGTGCACGTGCTGCGTCAGCCCCATGCCGTAGAAGGCGCAAGTCCGCTCGGCCTCGACATAGACCTGCCCCGCCGCCTCGATGTCGGCGCGACTGATTCCGGATTCGCGCTCGATCTCCTCCCAGGGGGTCGCCCGGACCTTCGCCTCGAAGGCCTCCAGCCCGGTCGTGTGCTGGGCGATGAAGTCGGTGTCGAGGACGCGGGTGCCCTTCGCCTTGGCGGCGTCGTCGGCGGCAAAGACGTGCTTGCACAGGCCGAGCATCACCGCGATGTCACCGCCGGGCCGGACCTGATGGTACTGCGCGCTGATCGGCGTCGCCTTGCGGGTCAGCATCTCGACCGGGCTCTGCGGATTGGTGAAGCTCTCCAGGCCGCGCTCGCGGACGGGATTGAAGGTGATGATCTTGACGCCGCGCTTCGAGGCCTCCTGCAGCGGGTGCAGGAACCGTGGCGAGTTGGTGCCGGTGTTCTGGCCGAAGAAGAACATCGCGTCGCATTTCGACAGGTCATCGAACACGACCGTGCCGACGCTGGCACCGATCACCTTCTTGAGCGCCACCGAGGTCGTCTCGTGGCACATGTTTGAGGAATCGGGCAGGTTGTTGTTGCCGTAGAGCCGGGCGAACAGGGCGTAGAGATACGATGTCTCGAGGCTGGCCCGCCCCGAGGAGTAGAACACCACCGATGTCGGATCGAGCAGGCGCAGCTCCGAGCCGATCGCCCGGAAGGCCTCGTCCCAGCCGCAGGAGACGTAGCGGTCGCTGGCGCGGTCGTAGCGCAGGGGATGGGTCAGGCGGCCCTGCTGCTCGAGCTCGTAGTCGCTCCAGCCGCGCAGTTCGGTCAGCGTGTGCTTGGCGAAGAAGTCCGGCGTGCAGCGCCGGGTCGTCAGCTCCCACAGGGTCGCCTTGGCGCCGTTCTCGCAGAACTCGAAGGGATGGTAGTTCGCCGGCTTCGCCCAGGAGCAGGACACGCACATGAAGCCTTTCGGCTTGTTCTGGCGAAACAGGGTCTCGGTGGCGAGCGGCGTCGCCCATTCCTTGCCGAACACCTCGGCGATGCCGCGGACCGAACCCCAGCCGCCGGCCGGGCTGTCGTAATGGACCGTGTTCTCCTCGACCGACATGCTGGCTCTCCCATACGGCAGGCGAAGGGTCGCCGCCGACAAGGAACCCGCAGGACATGGGGAAGTTCGAAGGGACCGGCCTCAGCCGCCCTGGGCGTTGCGCCGCAGCCGGACCAGGGCGCGGTCGAGGGCGCCGAGGAAGGCGGAGCGGTCCTTCGGGGAGAACGGCTTCGGGCCGCCGGTCACCGCGCCCGCCTCACGCAGGGACTGCATCAGGTCGCGGGTGGCGAGCGCCATGCCGACGGAGGAATCGGTGAAGGCCTTGCCGTTGGGCGCGAGCACGCTCGCCCCGGCCTTCACGCAGCGGCTCGCCAGGGGAATGTCGGCGGTGACGACCACCGCGAGCGGCCCGGCCCGCTCGGCGATCCAGTCGTCGGCGGCGTCGAGCTTGTCGGAGACGATCACCCGCTCGATCCACGGCTCGCGGGGTATGGTGATGAAGCTGTTGGCCACCACCACGACATGCGCGCCGTGCCGCCCGGCGACGCGGTAGACCTCGTCCTTGACCGGGCAGGCATCGGCGTCGACGTAGACGGTGATCGCGGACATGGCGTCAGCGGCCCGGGTTGAGGAACAGGCTGTCGAATTCCGGCGGCGCGTAGTCCCGGCCGGTGATGTCGGTGATGACGACGTGGTCGTGGCCCTCGGCCTCAAGTTCCTGCGCCTTCTCCAGGGCGTCCTCCGGCGAGGTGCGCTGGTGCGAGAGCGGGCCGTTGGCGGTGTGAGCGGTCACGACGAGATGCATTGTCATCCTTGTGCAGGGATCTCGCACGCTTATCGCACGATCCGGTGCGTCGCGGTGAGCTGCCGGGCAGGGGAGGGGAGGGCGGCGACCCGGCGCTGGAAGGGGGGCTGATGCCGGATCGCCGCTCTCGCCGCCCCGGCGTCAGCCGGCGCGGCAAGGCCAGGGTCGCGGATGAGGGTTAACGGTGTGTTGACGAGGGGAGAACGGCGGGGCGCACCCGCCCCCCTGCGGGGGAGGGGTGATCGGGTGCGTCCCGCACTTTGCCCGACACCACTTACGCCGCCGTGGCGGCCACCACCTGCCCGCTTCCCGCGAGTGCCGCCTCGTAGACCGACACGTAGCGCGCCGCGACGCTCGACCAGCGGTAGTCCGACAGGTCCTCCGCGCCGCGCAGGATCGCGCCGCGCTCCAGGCGGTCATAGGCGTCGCGGATCGCCGCGGCGGCCCCGTGGGGATCGGCGAAATCCGTCAGCGTGATCGAGGGATGGCGCTGTTTCAGCCAGGCGAAGGCGTCGTTGGGATGGGCCACCGGGACGAGGCCGGCGCTCAAGGCCTCGATCAGCGCGATCCCGAATCCCTCGTATTGCGAGGCCGAGACGAACACGCTCGATTGCCCGATCAGCCCGCGGACCGCCGGGGCGTCGAGACCGGTATGCAGGGTGACCGCGCCGGCGAGCCCCCGGCGGTCGATCTCGGCGGTCAGAGCGGCTTGCGTGACGTCGGACGGCACGCCGACGATCCGCAGCCGCCAGCCGGCGCCGTCGGCGTTCAGCGCTTGCAGGGTCGCGAGCAGCCGGTCGAGGCGCTTGTTGTGGGCGAAGCGGCCGATCGTCAGCAGCGCGCGGCGAGGCTCCGGCGCGGCGGCCCCGGCGAATTTCTCGAGGTCGACGCCGTTCTGGATCACCGGGACGCCGCCGGGCGTGATGCCCTGGAACAGCCGGGCGTCGCTCTCGCTGCAGGCGACGATCGCCTCGTAGCCGCGCACGCTCATCCGGGTCGGGCCCTCGAACCAGAGCTTCTTCAGCCGCGAATGCGCGCCGGTGTGGAAGAAGCCGCCATGGGTCGTCGCCACCATCGGGCGGCGGTGCAGGGGACGCGCCAGCGCGAAGGCGTCGAAGAAGAAGTCGATGGCGTGGACGTGGACGAGGTCGGCGTCGCCGAGATGCCGGAACACCGACGGCGCGACGGGATAGCGGGGCGAGCCGAAGAACGGGATCCGCTCGATGTCGATCCCCTCCAGGCGCTCCCGCGCCGGCAGCCGCGCCTCGGGCGCCGAGAACAGCCGGTCGAGGGTCAGCACCCGGACGCGGTGGCCGAGGCGGGCCTGCTCGCGGGCGAGGTTGGCGACGAAATCCTCCAGCCCGCCGCGATTGGGCAGGAACTGCCGGACCACGTGCAGGATCGAGAGGGGCGCGGCGGAACTCGGCAGGGGGCTCACAAGGGCGCTCACGATGACGCTCACGGCTCGCAGGAGGGTTTGGCCCGGGCGGCGGCCTGGATCGCGGCCACGACCGGGGCGGTGGCGCCGGCGGGATCGAGCCGCAGGGGATAATCCGGCGCCCACAGGTCGCCGGCGGCCCAGGCGGTCCAGCCGACCCATTGCTGCGGGTTCGCGTTGACGTGGCGCAACACCGCCGCCAGGCGCTCCGGGCAGCCGCGATTGCCGGGGGCGCCGATCTCGCCCAGGAAGGCGCGGCGCCCGTTCTGCGCCAGCCAGCCGGTCAGGCGCTCCACCGCCTGCAGGGCGTCGGCGCCCCGGCTGCACTCGGCATGGGTGCCGGAATAATCGGCGTCGAGATACTGGTGCACCTCGTAGGCGACGTTGTTGCCCGGATCGACCGTGCCGAGCATGACCGCCGCGTTGTTGCCGGTCGGCAGGTCGGCGGTCCAGCTATGCGCGCCGGTCCAGCCCGAGCCCGGCACCAGCACCAGCTGCCTGGCCCCCACCTCCCGGATCGCCGCGATGGCGGCGTTGGCGGCGATGAGCCAGCGATCGGCCGGGATGTCGTGGGGCTCGTTCATCAGCCCGAACACCACCGAGGCATCGCCCCGGAAATGCTGCGCCAGGCGCCGCCAGACATCGGCGAAGGCCTCCGCCGTCACCATCTCGGTGCCGATCCGCGCCTTGCCGTAATAGGCGTAGTTGTGCAGGTCGATCACCGTGCGCATTCCTGCCTGCGTCGCGGCCGAGACCGTGGCTTCGAGGCGGGCGAGCTCCTCCGGGTCGAGGGGCTGGCGCAGGGCCGGCTGCAGGCGCTCCCAGCGGATCGGCAGGCGCATCGTCGTCAGCCCTAAGCCCGCGAAGCGGCCGATCGTCGAGGCCGGGGGATAGAGGTAATCGAAGCCGTAGCGTCCCGGCACGGTGCCGAACTCGGCCCCGCTGATGTTGACGCCGCGCAGGCAGGTGGCGGCGGCCGCGGCCGGGGCGGGCGGCAGAGCCAGGATCAGGCAGCAGAGGGTGAGGAGGCGGCGCATCTCATTCCGCCGCGTGCGCGGGAGCTGAGGGGAGGGGTTGGCCCGGGAGCCAGGCCCGGCGGGTGAAGAAGGCGGTCGCGCGGCTGTCGACGTCCCAGTTCGCCCGCACCCAGCGGGCGAGCACCAGGTTGATGACGATCGTCCAGCCGACATTCGCCACTGCGACGCCGAGGATGCCGAACGGCACCGCCACGAGGCAGAGCAGGACCGCATAGGCCGAGAACAGGACCGCGTTGCTGATCAGGATGTAGCGCTCGCCGCCGCCGATCGTCAGGAGCGAGGGGCCCGGACCGAAGAAGGCGCCCACCACCGACGACAGGCTGAGCACCATCAGCACGTCGGTATGGGCGGAGAAATCCGGCTTGAAGAGGCCGAGCGCGAAGGGCGCGCCGACCGCCATCACCACGGCACCCGCCGACGAGATCGCGAAGCTCGCGAGCGACAGCCGGCCGATCAGGCGCTGCGCCCCCTCCCGGTCGCGGACCTGGAAGTGGCTCGCGATCATCGGCAGGCTGACGGTGTCGATCGCCGCGCTCGGCAGGTTGACCAGCATGGCGTAGCGCAGGGCCACGAAGTAGAATGCCGCCTCTTCCATGCCGAGAGCCGCCCCGACGATCACGGTCTCCAGGAAGGCCGCCGCGGCCACGATCACGTTGTTGGCGGTAAACAGCAGGCTCTCGCCGCGCCAGGCCGGCGCCTTGTCCGGATGGCGCAAGCCCCCGCGCCAGGAATCCCAGCCGTGAAGCCCGGCGAGGTGGCGGATCTGGTAGAGCGTCATCGCGAGCAGCAGCCCCAGCACGATCTCCATCGCGACGGTGGCGCCGCTGAGGAGGCCGGCAAGCGAGGCGCCGCAGAGCAGCACCGAGCAGGCGCCGCGCCAGACCACCTCCCGCGGCAGCAGGGCGAGCCAGATCCGGCCATGGACGCGGAAGTAGCTCTGCAGGTATTCGGAGAGGGCGAACACCGCCGCGAATGCGCAGGCGAGGTGGAGCCGGCGGTAGGGATCGGGCAGGGCGTCCTCGGCGACGAAGACCACCGCGCTCAAGGCCAGCATCAGCAGGATCGCGACCGTGAGCCAGCCGAGATTGTAGCGCACCAGCGCGTCGTTGTGCGGCGCGAGGCCGTCGCGTGCGCGGTAATGCTTCAGCACCAGGTTCTGCTGGCCGAGCGCCACGATCAGCCCGAGCCCGCTGCCGAACGTGAACAGGAAGACGTAGACGCCGTACTCGTAGGTGGTGAGCAGCCGGCTTGCGACGAGCAGCATCACGAAGCCGAGCACGGCGCTGGCGATCCGGGCGACGAAGGCCGAGGCGAATTGCTGCGAGCGGGCCGATCGGCGCAGCCGCGCGACGAGTGTCAGCATCGTGTCCGTCGCCTCTCGATGGGGTGCGGGGTCTGAGCGCCCACCGCTCCGGGTCCCGGCGTAGCAGCCATCCCCTATCGGGACTTTAACGCGATCTCCCGCAGACGCCACGGAAGCCGCAACATCATCGTCGTGTGAGGCCTCAGACGACAAGCTTAGCCATTCACCGCGCCCTCGATGACGGCTTGTCGGCATTTATCCAATCTGTCGTTAACCCTGCGCTGAATTAAGACTGCATCTCGTTTGGGGGAAGCTGCATTCACTTTGCGCGGGGCGGGACCGGCCGGTAATTCTTTACCGATCCCGACGATGGTCTTGCCTCGACTCGGATCACAGCAACCCCGATCGGAAGCGTCCCATGCCTGACCGCGCCCTCGACATGGCGCCCGGAGCCGCGAGCGTCGACCGCCTCGAGCTCGAAGGCGTCAGCGTCAGCGATCTCACCCGCGACGAGCTGTTTGACCGCCTGCGCGGCGCCCTCGACCGCCGCACGCAGCTGTGCCTCGGCTTCTGCAACGCCAACATGCTGCTCAAGGCGCTCTGTACGCCGGCCTATGCCGCGTCCCTGCGCGGCTTCCTGCTGGTCAGCGACGGGCTCGGCATCGATCTCTGCTCGGCCCTGTTCCGCGGCCGCTTCTTCCGCCAGAACCTCAACGGCACCGACCTGATCCCGGCCTTCCTGGCCGCCGAGACGGCGCCGCGCACCCTGTTCCTGCTCGGGGCCAGGCCCGGCATCGCCGAGGCGGCGGCACGCAACCTGGCGCTGCTCCATCCCCAGCACCGGGTCGTCGGCGCGCGCGACGGCTACTTCCCGGCCGAGGAGACCGGGGCGGTGCTCGCCGAGATCAACGCCGCCTCGCCGGACATCCTGCTCGTCGCCCTCGGCAATCCGGGCCAGGAGACCTTCATCGCCGAGCACGCGCACCGGATCGACGCGCGCGTGCTGATGGGGGTCGGGGCGCTCCTCGACTACACGGCCGG
Organism: Methylobacterium currus; assembly: GCF_003058325.1. Classification (NCBI taxonomy): domain Bacteria; kingdom Pseudomonadati; phylum Pseudomonadota; class Alphaproteobacteria; order Hyphomicrobiales; family Methylobacteriaceae; genus Methylobacterium; species Methylobacterium currus. The sequence continues at coordinate 3,579,442 of NZ_CP028843.1, read as the reverse complement.
CGCGTCGGTCCGCGCGCCTGCAGCGTTCCGCTTCGTTCGGCTCGAGTGGCTGTTCCGTCTCCTGCGCGAGCCGCGCCGCCTCGGACGGCGCTACACCGTCGATGTCGTGGTCTTCCTGGCCATGATTCTCCGCCTGCGGCTGGCGAGCCTGGCGCGCAGCCGCCCGGTCCGCGTCGCCCGCTCGTGAGCCGGAGCTGAGCCGGAGCCCCGTCTCCAACGAGGCGGCACGAACAAACACCCGGGGCAGCGCGCGACATCGCGAGCGCGACAGCGTAGCCGCTGTCAGCGGGAGAGGCTCGTCGTAGACAATTCGGCAAACTTGAAGACCTAGAACAATCGACGAAAGCAACGGAACCGGGTGCTGCTCGGCGGATAGGAAGGGGGATGGTCAAGATGCTGACCGACGACGCGGGCAAAATGCCCATCGCGGCAGAACCGGTCCCGGTCGTGCTCGGCGATGCGTTCGGCTGGTACAGCCCGGGCGCGCGCCGGCGCGGCGTGCTCCTGTGCGGAACCTTCGGGTTCGAGCAATGGTGCGCCTATCGCTCCTGGCGCGCCCTCGCCGCGACGATCGCCGGCGCCGGCTGCCCGACCCTGCGCTTCGACTATCCGGGCCAGGGCGATTCGCGCGACCCGGCCGGTCCCGAGATCCCGGCGGCGCTCGATGCGATCCGGGCGGGCATCGCCTTCCTGCGCGAGCAGGCGGGGGCGGACGAGATCGTGGTGGTGGGTCTGCGCCTCGGCGCGACCCTCGCGGCGTTGGCCGGCGAGAGGATCGACCGGCTGGCGATGCTGGCGCCGTTCACCACCGGCAAGGCCTATCGCCGCGAGATGGCGATGCAGTCGCGGCTCATCGACGTGATGCCCGACCGCACGCCGATGCCGCAGGAACCCGACTCGCTGATGGTCGGCAGCTTCACCCTCGGCCCGCAGACCCTCGCCGACCTCGCGCGGATCGACCTGATGGCGTCGGAGAGCGCTCCGGCGACCCATATCCTGATGCTCGGGCCCAAGGTCGAGGCCCTGGCCGAGCGCTACCGGGCGTTCGGGAGCACCGTCGAGACCGGGCCGTTCCCCGGTTTGAACCAGCTGGTCTCCGAGCCGCTCTTCTCACGCACCCCCGACCAGACCTTCGCGGCCGTGCGCGACTTCGCCGTGGCGCAGGCGCCCGCGCCCGTCGCACCCTCGCCCTCGCCCCTCCCCGTGTCGCCCTGCCGGCTCGCCGACGCGACATGGCAGGAGGAGGTGTCGCGCTTCGGCCCTGGCCTCGTCGGCATCCTGTGCCGGCCGCGCGGGCCGTGGAGCGGCGGCACCGTGCTGATGGTCAATTCCGGGCGCAACCCGCGGGCCGGGCACGGCCGGCAGACGGCGCAGCTCAGCCGGCGGCTGGCCGCGTCCGGCATCGCCTCGTTCCGCTTCGACCTGCGCGGCATCGGCGACAGCGCCGAGCGCCCGGACGGATCCCTGCCGCTCTACGCCTTGGATGCGGTCGCCGACGTCCAGGCTGCGCTGAACCATCTCGAGGCCCGGCAGCACACGCCCTGCGTGGTCCTCGGCGCCTGCAGCGGGGCCTTCCTGGCCTTCCAGACGATCTGCCAGGACGAGCGCCTGTCCGCGGCGATCCTGGTCAACCTGCACTGCTTCGACGTGGAGCCCGGCACCGACATCGAGACGATGATCCGCGATTCCTTCCGCGGGGAGGTGGGCTACGCCGAGCGGGCGCGGCAGGGCGAGCTCTGGCGTCGGATCCTCAACGGCGAGCTGCGCTTCGGCAAGATCCTGCGGGCGGTCGGGCGCGACGCCCGGGCCCGCCTCACGGCCTGGACGGCGCGCATCCCGGGCCTCGCCCCGGGCGGGCAGACGGTCGCCCGGCGCGTGGCGCGGCTGCGTCGCCGGGGCGCACGGATCCATGCGGTCTACAGCGAGGGTGATCGGGGCGTCGCCGCGCTCGCCGCCAATCTCGGCACGTCGCACGAGGCGATCGCGCGCAAGCTCGGCGCTCCGGTCACCATCCTGGACGGGGTGGACCACAACCTGAGCAAGGCCGCCGACCAGGAGCGGCTCTTCGCGATCGTGAGGGAGGCCGTCGAGGACGCGCGGCGCACCCGGAGCCCGGAACACGAAGCCGGCCAGGCGAGCCGGGCGCGCGAGGTCCCGGATCCGTCCGACTCCCACCCGGCCTCCGTCGCGGCGGTGAGGGCATGAGCGGGATCGGCACCGCCGGCGGGCGGGAAGCCCCGCGCGCGACCCTCGTCGTGACGGCGAAGCCGGGGGCGCGTTGCGGCGTCTCCGATTACACGGAGAAGCTGCGGGCGATCATCGGCGAGCGCGGCCTCGACGTCAGGGTGGAACGCCTGCCGACCTGGTCCTTCCGGGGATTGCTGCGCGTCTGGCGGCAGGGCGTCGGCCGCCGGCGCTCGGTCGTGCACGTGCAGTACCCGTCGATGAACCTCGGCAAGTCGCCGGCCGTAGCCCTCGCCCCGGTCCTGATCGGCGGCGGCCGCCTCTACCTGACCCTGCACGAATTCACGATCTTCAACCGGATCAGGAAATGCTACTTCCTGACCTACGCGCTGTCGCGGGCCACGGTGATCTTCTCGAACGAGTTCGAGCGGCGCGCCTTCGAGGCGTTCTTCCCGGTCCGCCGCTGCCGCACGCTGGTGGTGCCGATCGGCTCGAACATTGCGGTCGGCCGGCCCGGGGTCCCGTCCGAGGCGCGCGAGCCGACGCTCGTCTATTTCGGCCAGATCGGCCCGGACAAGGGCCTCGAGGCGTTCCTGGCGGTATCGGAACGGCTTCGCGCCGAGGGCGAGAGGCTCGCCATCGCGGTCATCGGGTCGCCGTCCGGCCCCGATTGCCCGGTCTTCCGGGACGTGGCCGCGCGGGCCGACCGGCTCGGCCTCCGGCTGGTCCTCAATGCCGAGCCGGAGCAGGTCTCGGACGAACTGTCCCGGGCGCGCGTCGCCCTCCTGCCATTCCCCGACGGGGTGAGCGAGAAGCGCGGATCGGCCCTCGCGTGCCTGGAGCACGGCGTGGCGGTCGTCACCACGCACTCGGCCAAGACTCCGGACTGGCTCAGGGCCTCGACGGTGCCTCATGTCTCGATCGAGGCGAGCGTGGCGGCCATCCGCAGCCTCGTCTCGGCGGAGGGTCACCGGGCAGCCGTCGGCGGCCGTGATCCGGAGGCCTTGCGGGCGCGCGCCTGGCCGAGCATCGCCGAGCGGCACCTCGCGCTGTACGGCCTGGAGTGATACCGCCGCGCCTTCGAACGGACGCGCTCGAAGGCGCGGCTAAGCCCGAACGGGCATCGGCGCTGATGCGAAGGCGCAAGGGTATGAGGCCGGCGCAACCGGAGCACGGTCCCGGGCATCGTGAGTGGCGGCCGGTCTTCCGGCGGGATTGCCCCCGATCCCCCGAGTCGGAGCCCGGCCGCCGACGGCGCGGCCCAGGCCGTGCCACATCTCGATCCCGCACGGGACTTCGCTCCCCGGCAGCCGGGAGACGTCGCAGGCCGGCGCCGGGCGACGCATGCCGCTCACCGCGATCGGGCGATGGCAAGGCTCGCTCCCCTTATCGGTACCGCCTTATCCCGCGCGGGAGAGGGCAGCCTCGCCGGCGGCCTCCGCCCGATGCAGGAAATCCGGGATCGCCTCCCCGAACACCCGGTCCGCCGCCGCCCGGTCGTCCGCCGCGACCGCCGCCGCGAGGCGGTCGAGCCAGGCGGCGAGCTGGGCGCGGTCGGCGAAGACGGGTTTCGCCGCCATCACGCCATCGATGCCGGCGAGGTTCACCATCGGCTCGTCGCGGGCAAAAAGAATCTCGTTCAGGCGCTCGCCCGGGCGGGCGCCGGTGACGACCACGTCGATATCCTCGCCGGGCTCGAAGCCGGCCAGGCGGATCATCCGCTCGGCGAGGTCGCGGATGCGCACCGGCTGGCCCATCTTGAGCACGTAGACGGCGGCGCGCTGGTCGCCGGCCCCCGGATCGCGGGCCTCGCGGTCGGCATGGGAGGCGGCGGTGAGCACGAGGTCGGCGGCCTCGCGCACCGTCATGAAGTAGCGCACCATGTCGGGATGGGTGAGCGTGACCGGACCGCCGCGGGCGATCTGCGCCTTGAACACCGGCACCACCGAGCCGACCGAGCCCAGCACGTTGCCGAAGCGCACCGCGACGAGACGGGTCTCGTCGGCTTGGCGATCGGCAGCTTGGCGGTCGGCGGCTTGGCGGCCGGCAGCTTGGCGACCGGCGGCTTGGCGGCCGGCATCTTGGCGGCCGGCATCGAGGGCCTGGGCGTACATCTCGGCGAAGCGCTTGGTGACGCCGAGCTGCGACACCGGCTCGATCGCCTTGTCGGTCGAGATCATCACCAGCGCCTTGGCGCCGGCCGCCAGCGTCGCGTCCGCGACGTTGACCGAGCCGAAGACGTTGGTCTTGATGCCCTCGCTCCAGTCCCGCTCCAGGTAGGGCACCTGCTTCAGCGCCGCGGCGTGGAACACGTAGTCGGGCCGGAACTCCTTGAGCACGCGGAACAACCGGTCGCGGTCGCGGATGTCGGCGATGACGCCGCTCACGCCCGCATGGCCGGAGAGCCCGGGGCGGCTCAGCACCCCGTGCAGGGCGGGCTCGGAACTCTCCAGCACCAGCACGGCGCTCGCCCCGAAGGCCACCGCCCGGGCGCAGATCTCCGAGCCGATCGAGCCGCCGCCCCCCGTGACCACGACCCGCCGCCCGGTCAGGAAGTGCTCGAGCCGCGGCCGGTCGATGGCGACCGTCGGGCGCAGGAGCAGGTCCTCGATCTCGATCGGGGCGAGCTCCGCCCCCCGTCCCGCGTCGCCGAGGCTCGTCACCCGGGCGAGGGGCAGGCCGAGGCGGCGCGCCCGCGCGATCAGCGCCTCGGGCTCGGCCTCGGGGGCGAGCGCGCTCGGCGTGGCGACGAGGCGGCGGATCGGCACGCCGCGCTGGCTCAGGCCGGCCACCACCTCCTCCAGGTCGGAGACGGCCCCGAGCACCGGCACGCCGCGCATGGTCTGGCCCTGCTCCTCGGCCCGGGGCGACAGGATGCCCTTCGGGTCGAGCTTGCGCACCGCGCCCGATTCGATCGCCCGCAGCACCACCTCGATGTCGTGGCCCCGCCCGATCAGCAGCGTCGGCGTGCTGGCGGCGCGGGCGGCACTCTGGCGCGAGCGGCTGTATTTCAGGTAGCGGAACGCCAGCCGCGGCCCGCCAAGCAGGAAAATCTGCAGGACGAAGTAGAGACCGATGGCGATCTTGCCGAAGAAGTAGATGCCGAACAGCACCGGCGAGACCAGCACGTAGTCGACCACCAGGAGCAGCAGCGTGAGGACAGCCACCGCCCGGACGATGTTGGCGAGGTCCGGCAGCGAGGCGAAGCGCCACTTGGTCCGGTAGAGCCCGAAGGCACGATAGACCAGGCCGGCGCAGGCCACGAAGGGCGGCAGCAGCACCGGCAGATGGGCGAGCCGCTCGGCGAGCAGAGGCCCGTCGAACCGGATCACGAAGGTGAGGAGCACGGCGAGGGCCGTCGCCACGAGGTCGTGGACGATGATCGTCGCGGTCTTGAGAATCTGTCTGCGCATCGGGAGCCGGGCGCGGTATCGGCCGGGCTTTCCGCGGTGTCAACGCGGGCGGCCCTCCGGCCTCTTCAGGCGGCGGGATTTGCCAAACGCCGCCGCTCCGCCATCGGGGCATACAGTCAGGGGACATCGCGGGAGCGCGGTGCCGAGAGGGAGACCCCCGCGTCGCATGCCCAGCCTCGCCTTGCACGGCTCCAGCCTGCTCTCCGCCTGCTGGAACGGTGCCGCCACCTAATATCGCGGCCTGATCCGCGACCTCGCCGGCCGGGCCTGGCAGACGACCTTCTACGAGCCGGACGCCTTCGAGCGCCAGCGGCACCGCGGCATCGACCCGCCGGACTGGGCGCGGGCGGTCGTCTACCCCGCCACCGAGGAGGCGGCGCGGGGCGTGATCGCCGAGGCGGCGCAGGCCGACGTGGTGGTGAAGGCCCCCGGGGTCGGCGTCCTCGACGACCACCTGCTCGAAGGCCTGAGCCGGACCGCCCGGCCGGACGCGGTGCGGCTGTTCTGGGACGTCGACGCGCCGGCGACGCTGGCCGAGATCGGCGCGTCCCCCAATCCTCCGCTGCGGCGCGTCCTGCCGGGTCTCGACCTCGTGCTGACCTATGGCGGTGGGCTGCCGGTGGTGGAGGCCTATCGGGGGTTTTCGGGGCTCAGGCCTGCGTGCCGATCTACGACGCGCTGGATCCCGACACCCGCCACCCCGTGCCGGCGGAAACGCGGTTTTCCGCCGATCTCGCCTTCCTGGGCAACCAGCTGCCGGACCGGGAGGCGCGGGTCGAGGAATTCTTCCTCAATCCCGCCGCGAGCCTTCCCGAGCGGCGCTTCCTCACCGGGGGCAACGGCTGGGAGTGGCGGGCGCTCCCTGGGAACGTGCGCCGCATCGGCCACGTGCCGACGGCGGACCACAACGCCTTCGACACTTCGCCCCGGGCCGTGCTCAACATCGCCCGCGATTCGATGGCGGCCACCGGCTGGTCGCCGGCGACCCGGGTGTTCGAGGCCGCCGGCGCCGGTGCCTGCCTGATCACCGATGCCTGGACCGGCCTGGAGATGTTCCTCGCCGAGGGGACCGAGGTGCTGGTCGCCCGCGACGGCCGGGACGTCGCCGCCCATGTCGAGGCGCTGACGGCGGAACGAGCCCGGGCGATCGGGGAGGCCGCGCGCCGGCGCATCCTTGGCCAGCACATCTATGCGCGCCGGGGCGCCGAGGTCGACCGGCTGCTGCGCCGGGCGCTCGCCGCCCGCCGGGGAGCGCCCGCGTGAGCCGGCCCCTCGACCTCGTGGTCCTCGGCCTGAGCCTGTCCTCGTCCTGGGGCAACGGCCACGCCACCACCTACCGGGCGCGGCTGCGCGCCTTCGCCGCCCGCGGCCACCGGATCACCTTCCTGGAACGCGACGTGCCCTGGTACGCCGCCCACCGCGACCTCGCGGATCCCGGCTATGGCGACCTCGTGCTCTACCGGGATCTGGCCGCGCTCGCCGACCTGACACCGCGGCTGGAGGCGGCCGACGCCTTGATGGTCGGCCCCTACGTGCCGGACGGGGTCGCGGCCGGCGCGATGGCGACCCGGAGCATGGCGCGCCTCGGGGCGGCGGCTTGCGCTACGATCTCAGCTATCTCGGCACCTACAGCCCCGACCGGCAGCCAACCCTCGAGCGGCTCCTGATCGAGCCGACCCGCCGGGCGCCGCACCTGACCTTCGCGGTCGCCGGGCCGCAATATCCCGAGGGGATCGACTGGCCGGCGAACGTCGTGCGCCTCGACCATGTCGGCCCGGCCGACCACCCGGCCTTCTACGCCGCCAGCCGCGACACGCTGAACGTCACCCGCGCCGACATGATCGCCGCCGGCTACAGCCCGAGCATGCGCCTGTTCGAGGCCGCCTGCGGCACGCCGCTGATCTCGGATTCCTGGGACGGGCTCGACACCGTGCTGTAGGAAGCGGGGACTGGCTGCATCCGCGCCGCGCCCTAAAGTACTGACACCCTGTATCACAAAGGGGCGCGGGAGCGACGCATTCTGTGCGGGTGCGGCGCCGGGAACAAAGATCCCGGATTCGTGAGGTGCCGAAAGGGCGCCCTGGGTGGTTCCGCAGGGTTCCGCCCAGCCAGGCCGGAAGAGGAGCGACCGCATGAGACACCCCGAGAGCACGCTCGTCCTGGTCGCCGGCGGGGCAGGGTTCCTGGGGTCTCACCTGTGCGATCGATTGCTGGCCGAGGGGCACGAGGTCGTCGGCCTCGACCATTTCGGCACCGGCCGCCGGCGCAACCTGCGTCACCTCGAGCGCGAGCCGCGCTTCGACCTCGTCACCCACGACGTGGTCCAGCCCCTGCCGGCCCGTCTGCGGCGCCAGCGCTTCGCCCGGATCTACAACCTCGCCTGCCCGGCCTCGCCGCCGCATTACCAGGCCGACCCGGAGCACACGCTGCTCACCAGCGTGCTCGGCACCCGCCACCTGCTGCTGGCCGCCGAGGAATCCGGCGCGCGCCTGCTCCAGGCCTCGACCTCGGAGATCTACGGCGACCCGGAGATGCACCCGCAGCAGGAGGGCTACTGGGGCCGCGTGAACCCGACGGGTCCCCGCGCCTGCTACGACGAGGGCAAGCGGGCGGCCGAGACGCTCTGCGCCGATTACGCCAGGGCCGGCCGCGTCGCCGTGCGGGTGGCGCGGATCTTCAACACCTACGGGCCGCGGATGCGCGCCGATGACGGCCGGGTGGTCTCGAACGTGATCTGCCAGGCGCTGGCCGGCGACGACATCACGGTCTACGGCGACGGCAGCCAGACCCGCTCGTTCTGCTACGTCGACGATCTGATCGACGGCCTCTGGCGCCTGATGGAGCACGAGGCGGAGGCGTGCGACATCGGCGCGGTCAATCTCGGCAACCCGGTCGAGCTGACGGTGTCGGACCTGGTGCGCCGGGTGCTGGCCATGACGGATTCGCCCTCGGCGGTGGTGAACCATCCGCTCCCGGTCGACGATCCGCGCCGGCGCCGGCCCGACATCACCCGCGCCGCCGAGATCCTGGGCTGGGCCCCGCGCGTGCCGCTGGAGCAGGGCCTGCACGCCACCGTGATGTGGTTCGCCGACGAGGCCGAGGACGGCCCGCGCGCCGTCGCGCGACCGGGGCTCGACGTGCCGGCGGCGGCGGTGGCCTGACGCGCCCTCCCGCGTTGCGGGCCGGGCCGGCCCTGGATAAAGCCGGCTCCGACCTCGCGCGGGAGCCCTTGCCATGCAGACCTTCGACTCGGACGGCGTTCCGATCGCCTTCATCGACGTCGCCCCGAAGGAGGGCGCGGGCGAGCCGATCCTGCTGATCCACGGCTTCGCCTCGAACCACGCCGTCAACTGGGTCAACACCTCCTGGGTGCGCAGCCTGACCGGGGCCGGGCGGCGGGTGATCGCCCTCGACAATCGCGGCCACGGCCGCAGCGGCAAGCTCTACGAGCCGGAGGCCTACGGCTCCGACCTGATGGCCGAGGATGCCCGCCGGCTCCTCGACCACCTCGACATCCCCCGCGCCGACGTGATGGGCTACTCGATGGGCGCGCGGATCACCGCCTTCCTGGCGCTCGCCCATCCCGGCCGCGTCCGCTCGGCCCTCCTCGGGGGCTTGGGCATCCACCTCGTCGAGGGGAGGGGGCTGCCGGCCGGCATCTCGGAGGCGATGGAGGCCCCGTCCCGCGACGAGATCTCCGATCCGACGGCGCGGATGTTCCGCGTCTTCGCCGAGCAGACCGGCAGCGACCTCAGGGCGCTGGCCGCCTGCATGCGCGGCTCGCGCCAGACCCTGTCGCGGGCGGAGGTCGCGCAGATCGAGGTCCCGGTCCTCGTCGCGGTCGGCACCACCGACACCGTGGCGGGGTCGGGCGCGGCCCTCGCAGCCCTGATCCCGGAGGCGAAGGCCCTCGACATTCCCAACCGCGACCACAACCTCGCGGTCGGCGACAAGGTGCACAAGGCCGGAGTGCTGGAGTTCCTGGACGGCCGGCCCTGACGCGCCGGGCCGGAGCACGTCGCGGAAAACCGTGAGGCGGCACAAGAACTAACATTTGTTGCCGATCCCTGCGCCTCGACTTCCCGCCCGAGGCGGCCACCCGGATCGGACGCTCGCTGGCGGAACTCAACGCCGACCCGTTCCTGGACGTCGCCGCGGCGGAGCGGGCCGAGTTCCGCGCCCGCGCCATCCACCATCACGGCGAGGGCACCCTGTTCCAGGCGAGGCCGCTCTTCCAACCGGGCAATCTCGGTCCGCTGCGGTTCCGGGTCGTGTCGGCGCCGGTCCGCGACGAGGCCGGCCGGATCACGGGCTGGAATTGCCTGATGTCCCCGATCCAGGCGCCGTCGCCGCCGGCGGCCGGTCCCCTCCGCCGCGGGCTCGTGCAGGCCTTGCGCGGGCACCACCTGCGGGCCGCCCGCGGCCTGCTCGACTGGTCGCGGGAGGACCTGGCGCGGGCGAGCGGCCTGCCGCTGTCGACGGTGCGGCGCCTCGAGGCGGACGCGGAGGCGGGCAGGATCCGCTCGCACGTGACCCGCTCCCACCACGGCGCCGTCGCGGCGCTCCGCCGCGCCGGGATCCGCTTCGTCGCCCTCGACGACGGCACCATCGCCCTCGCCAAGGGGCGCGAGGTGGCGCAAGGGTAAGGACGCGCGCGGACCTGCCGCTCGGGACGGCCCCGACCATCGACCGGGCCGCCGGGGCGGGCCATAACTCCCCGACGACACGGGATACCGGGCGCGACGACGCCGAGGGCCCCGTGCGGGGGAGGGGACCATGGCGGCAGATCCGCGGCACAACAGCCGGCGCCTCTACGAGGGACCGGACCGGGCAGTGGCCCGCTCGATGATGAAGGCGATCGGCGAGACCGACGAGAGCCTGGCGCGGCCGCAGATCGGCATCGCGCATTGCTGGATCGGCACGATGCCGTGCAACTGGAACCACCGGGACCTCGCCGCCCTGGTGGCGCAAGGCGTGCGCGAGGCCGGCGGCACGCCGCTCGAGGTCAACACGGTGGCGATCAACGACGCCATCACCACCGGCACCGAGGGCATGAAGACCTCGCTCGTCAGCCGCGAGGTGATCGCCGATTCGGTCGAGCTCGTCGCCCGCGGGCACATGTTCGACGGCATCGTCACCATCTCGGGCTGCGACAAGACCATTCCCGCCATGGCGATGGTGCTCGGGCGGCTGAACATCCCCGGCACGATGCTCTATGGCGGCTCGATCGCGGCCGGCCGCTGCAAGCATGAGGGCGGCCTGTTCTCCGGCCGCAACCTGACGGTCCAGGATGTCTACGAGGCGGTCGGCGCCTACAATGCCGGGCGGATCACGGACGACGAGCTTCGCGACGTCGAGGACCATGCCTGCCCGGGGGCGGGCGCCTGCGGCGGCCAGTTCACCGCCAACACCATGGCGACCGCCTACCAGATGCTCGGCATCTCACCGATGGGCACGAACGACATCCCGGCCGTCCACGCCGACAAGGAAGCGGCCGCGCTCGCCTGCGGCCGCCTCGCCGTGGATCTCGTCCGCAACGGGACGACCCCGCGGGCGATCGTGACCCGCGAGAGCTTCGAGAACGCGATCACCGGCGTGATGGCGACCGGCGGCTCCAGCAACGCGGTGCTGCATCTCCTCGCCACCGCCTGGGATTTCGGCATCCCCCTCGACCTCGACGATTTCGACCGCATCTCGCGCCGCACCCCGGTCCTTGCCGACCTGCGCCCCTGGGGCCGCTATACGGCACCGGAGATGCATGCGGCAGGCGGGATGGCGGTGGTCGGCAAGCGCCTGATGGCCGCCGGGCTGTTGCACCCGGAGGCCCGGACCGTGACGGGCCGGAGCCTCGGCGACGAGATCGCCCGGGCGCCCGAGCCCGAAGGGCAGACGGTGATCCGCTCCGCCGACGATCCGCTCAAGAGCGAGGGGGGCCTCGTCATCCTGCGCGGCAACCTGGCGCCGGGCGGCGCGGTGATGAAGATCTCCGGCCAGACCAAGCGCCTGCACCGCGGCCCCGCCCGCGTGTTCGAGCGCGAGGAGGACGCCTTCGCGGCGATCAAGGACGGCACGATCGTCCCCAACGACGTGATGGTCCTGCGCAACGAGGGACCCCGCGGCGGGCCCGGGATGCGCGAGATGCAGCTCGTCACCGGCGCGCTCCAGGGATCCGGCCTCGGCGAGCACGTGGCGCTGATGACCGATGGCCGCTTCTCCGGCGCGACCCGCGGCTTCGTCATCGGCCACGTCGTGCCGGAAGCGTTCGAGGGCGGTCCGATCGCGGCCCTCCGGGACGGCGACGCGGTGACGATCGACGTCGATGGCCGGCGCCTCGACGTGGCGCTCTCCGACGAAGAGATCGCGCGGCGCCTCGCCGAGCGCCCGGCGCCGCGGCCCGCCTATACGCGCGGGGTGCTGGCGAAGTACGCGCGGCTCGTGGCGAATGCCTCGCGGGGCGCGGTCACCGATTGGGCGGGGCGGGAGGAGGGCTGAACGACCGCGACGTCATCGCCGCACGAACGCCTTGCGGAGTCACGCATCGCCGGATGAGGCGCAGGATCCTCCTCTCTCCGCGGGCGGCAGGGCTGTCCGCGGAGAGAGGAGGGGAGGCCCGCACCTTTGCTCGAATGCCTCTGCGTTCCGTCGGAACGGATCGCAAGTTAATCGGTTGTGCGCAAATAAATCATGACCATCGCGCACCCCGGAGAGGGATCGCGCATCCAGGGAGGACGCCATGTCGATCGATGCCAATCCGACCGATGCCAACAAGGATCTCGCCCGCGCCTATTTCACCGCCTTCCTCGACCGGGACGAGGCGTGGTGGCAGCGGCACATCGCGCCCGAGTTCGTGCGCCACGATCCCGGCCTGGATTTCGCGGTGCGCGGCCCCGAGGGCGTGCGCCGGCTCGGCGAGGTGCTGCATGGCGGCGTCACCGGGATGAAGCTGCCGATCGAGGAGGTGATCGCCGAGGGCGACCGAGTGCTGGTCCGGCTGCGCTTCCAGGGCCGTCATACCGGCGACCTGATGGGGCTGCCCGCGAGCGGCCGCACCGTCGACATCGCGGTGATGGACCTGTTCCGCATCGTCGACGGGCGCCTGGTCGAGCATTGGGCGCTCCTCGACAATCTCGGCCTCCTGAAGCAGGTCGGCGCCCTTCCGGCGTGAGACCTGAAGTCCGCGAGACTTGACGTCCTCAACCCCGAGCTGGGAGATTCCGCATGGCCGCGCCGCAGATCATCCTGCACCACTACGCCTTCTCGCCCTATGCCGAGAAGGTCCGCCTCGCCCTGGGGCTGAAAGGGCTCGATTGGGGCTCAGTCGAGGTGGCGATGATGCCGCCGCGCCCGCTCCTCGATCCGCTCGCCGGCGGCTACCGGCGCATCCCGGTGCTGCAGGTCGGGGCCGACATCTACTGCGACACCCACGCGATCCTGCCCGCCCTGGAGCGTCTGGCACCGGAGCCCAGCCTGTATCCGACCTTGGGCCCCGCTCTGACCGAGGGCCTGACCTACGGCCTCGAACGGGACCTGTGGCTCGCGGTCATCGGGATCACGGTGCATTTTGCCGGCGACCTGCCGGAGGCCTTCCTGCGCGACCGCAAGGACGATTACCTCTACGTCGACATCAGCCACGCCGCGATGGAGCCGGACTTCGCCCGCAACGCCCAGCGGGTCGCGGCCTGGACCGCATGGCTCACTCAGGCGCTGTCGGACGGCCGCCGCTTCCTCGGCGGAGAAAGGGCCGGGGCGGCGGACCTGGCGCATTATCACCTGCTCTGGCTGATGCGCGGCGGCGAGCGGGCAGGGGCGGTCGACCGGCTGCTCGGGCTTCAGCCCATCCGCGGCTGGATCGAGCGGGTCGCGGGAATCGGCCAGGGCCGGCCGCAAGGAATGAGCGCCGAGGCGGCCCTTGAGGCCGCGCGGAACGCCGAGCCGGCGCCGGTCGAGGCCGTCAACACGGTGCCGGACCTCGTCGCGGCGGCTCCCGGCGACGCCGTGACGGTGACGCCGGACGATTTCGCCCGCGTGCCGGTCGAGGGCCGCCTCGTCGCCGTGGATGCAGGCGGGATCGTCATCCGCCGCGACGATCCGCAGGCCGGGGCGCTGCACCTGCACTTCCCGCGCGCCGGGTTCGTCGTGACGAAGGTCTGATCCGTCGGCGATGGTGTCCCGGGCCGCTCTCGCGGCCCCGGGACGATGCGGCGTGTTCCCGACACGTCGGAAGCGGTGGGCGGGCGCGTCAGTTCGCCGGCTGGGAGGTCGCGACGCGGTTGCGGGCCTGGCCTTCGGTACGCTTGCCGGTTTCCGGCGCCTTCTCGGCCGGCTTGGCCTCCGCAGGCTTGGCGTCGGCCGGCTTGGCCTCGGCCTTCTTGGCGGTCGCCGGGTTGAGCCCGTCGACCTTGGCCGTCGCGGTCGCGTGGGCGGTCGGGTGGAGCCGGGCGGTGACCTTCTTCGGCAGGGGCGCGGCCGGGGAGATCGCCGCGACCGGAGCGGTGTCGGCCGCCGGCAGGGCGGCGGGCGCGACCGGGGGCGCCGCCGGAGCGCCGCCGAACAGGTTGCCGAGGAGCTTGCGGTAGGAGGAGGTGTCGCCGTCGGCGCTCGCCACCGTGATCGGCGCCGCCGGGGCGGCCGCGGCCGCCTCGCGGGTCGGGATCGGGGCCGGGTTCGTCGCCGGGGCCGCGAAGGCGAGGGCGGTGGGCTTCGCCCCGTGCTTGGCCTTGTCGTGCTTGGGATCGATCTTGGCGAGCAGGGTCGGCTTCACCTTCGGCTCGATGGTGATCTCCTCCGGCGCCGCGGCCAGGGCCTCGGGCCGGCTGACGGTGCCCAGGTTCGGCCGCGGCTGCGCCTGCTCGGCGAAGAGCTGGGTGCTCGGCGCGCTCTCGCGGAAGAACGGGTGCTGGCCGCCATCCTGGTAGACCAGGCGGGTCGCCGCGGTGCCCTTGGCGACGAGTTCGGCCACCTCGACCTCGTCCTTCTCGCGCTTGGCGACGACGAGGGGATCGACCTTCGGGTTGCAGGCGCCCGCCGCAGCGTCCGAGCCGCCGAACACGTAGCGGTTGCCGCAGACGCCGACCCGCGGCTCCTCGTGCAGGGCCTCGAAATAATCCGAGCCTTCCTTGAGGTTCCGCCAGAAGCCGATGTTGGGGTCGTTGCGGAACTTGGCGAGGTTCTGCGCCGTCATCCGGAACGGATAGGACTGGAACTGGAACGCCCGCTGCCCGCCGGCGAAGGCCTCGCGGGCGATGGCGTAGATCTCGGCGATCGCCTCGTCGGTCATGGCGAAGCAGCCGGCCGAGGAGCAGGTGCCGTGCACCATCAGGTAGCTGCCGGTGCGGCCGTTGGCCCGGTCGAAGGCGTTGGGGTAGCCGGTGTCGAAGGAGAGGTAGTAGGACGAGTTCGGGTTCATCTGGCCCACCGAGATGGGATAGAATCCCTCGGGTGCCTGCCGGTCGCCCTCGCGCACCTTCGGCCCGAGCTGGCCCGACCAGCGGCAGATCGGGAAGGTCTTGAGCAGCGCGTACTGACCGTCGGCCCCGCGCTTCCACACCTCCATCTCCGATTCCTTCTTGAAGGCGCGGATCAGGATCGGGTCGCGGGGCGACATGGCCTTCGACGCCATCAGGGCGACGGTCTTTTGCGGGATCGGCTCGCGGGCCCGGGCCGAGCCGGCGGCGGAGAAGCCGGCATCCTGGCACGCCCCGAGGGACAAGGCGACGACGAGCCCGCTCGCCGCCAGCATCGGACGCATCGCCAGACGCACCATGGGATCCCCACCTTCTCGCCATCGGACCGCCGGCACACTGACGCCGCGGACCGGTCTCCCCAACCCCATAGCTTCGTTAAACTTACCCGCCTCTTACCGCAAGAACGGTCAAGGTCACGCGGGCCGGTCCAAAACGAACGCTTACAGGTCGATGAGTCCCGCGGTCCTGACGAGGTCGGCGACGAAGACATCGTCGCCTTGTTCGGCGAAACGAAGGCCGAGCGACGGCGACCGGGTGTGAATGTCGTGGATGACGAGGTCCGGCCGGCCGAGATCGGCCCGGTCCGTCCGCGGCTGGTCGGCTCCCGCCGTCACCCGCAGCACCACCAGGCGGTTGCAGGAGGGCAATCGCGACAGGTGATCGCTGATCGCCAGGAGATCCTCGGTCGTCGTCGGGACCGTGGTGAGCAGGTAGTGGCGGTTTCTGGCGGCCGGGTCGGCGAGGACGGTGCGCAGGCGCCGCACGCCCTCCTGCAGGAACCGGTAATCGTCCGCCGAGGTCGCGGGATCGTGGTGGTTGAAGACGCACGGAACCGCATGGACGTCGCGGTAGTAGCGATGCCGGCAGCGCGTGATGGTCGGGCCGAGGCGCTCGGCGGGCGGGACGGGCTGGTACTCGTCCGGGTCGAGGAGCCGGGCGAAATCGGTCTCGAGGCAGTCCCGCACCATGCCGGGGCTCGAGAAGATCCAGTCGAACGGGCCCGACCACGTCCGCAGGCCCGTCTCCTTGAGGATCTGGGCCATATGGCAGTGGCCGCCGAGGGAGACGTGATTGTCCCGTCCGGGCTCGCGCGATCGGCCGAGGCGGGTCCAGTACTGCCTGAGATGCGCGGACAAGCCTGCCCGCGCGCCTCCCCCCGTCACAGGGCGCGACCGATCTCGAGGAATTTCTGCGCCCGCCGGTCGCGGAGGGACTCGGCGTCGAGGCCCGACAGCGGCTCCAGGGCGCTCGCGATCGCCTCGCCGGTGGCGCGGATCGCCGCCTGCCCGTCGCGATGGGCGCCGCCGGTGGGCTCGGGGACGATGCCGTCGATCACGCCGAGGCGCAGGAGGTCCTGGGCGGTGATCTTCATCGCCGTGGCGGCGTCCTGGGCCCGGCCGGCATCGCGCCACAGGATCGAGGCGGCGCCCTCCGGCGAGATCACGCTGTAGATCGCGTGCTCCAGCATCAGGACCGTGTTGGCGGTGGCGAGCGCGATGGCGCCGCCCGAGCCGCCTTCCCCGATCACCACCGTGACGTTGGGGGTCGGCAGGCCGAGGCAGGCCTCCGTCGAGCGGGCGATGGCCTCGGCCTGGCCGCGCTCCTCCGCCTCGATGCCCGGATAGGCGCCGGCCGTGTCGACGAAGGTGAGCACCGGCAGGCCGAAGCGGCCGGCGAGCCCCATCAGGCGCACCGCCTTGCGATAGCCCTCGGGCTTGGCCATGCCGAAATTGTGCCGGATGCGGGCCTCGGTGTTGGCGCCCTTCTCCTGGCCGATGACGCAGACCGGCCGGCCGCGGAAGCGCCCGAAGCCGCCGACCACCGCCTCGTCCTCGCCGAAGGCGCGGTCGCCGGCGAGCGGCTGGAACTCCTCGATCAGCCCGGCGCAGTAATCGACGAAGTGCGGCCGCTGGGGATGGCGGGCCACCTGGGTCTTCTGCCACGGGGTGAGGCCGGCATAGAGTTCGGCGAGCGCCGCCGCCGCCTTGGCCTCCAACCGCGCCACGTCCTCGCTGATCGCCACCGCGCCGTCGCGGTCGCCGAGGGCCTTCAGCTCCTCGAGCTTCGCCTCGAGCTCGGCGACGGGCTTTTCGAAGTCGAGGTAGGAGCGCATCGGAACCTGTGCTGTGTCGGGCCGGCGTGGCGGGGGGCTTTGGCGGGGAGCCGGGGCCTTGAGAAATCCTGCGGGCACGGGCGGCCCTCCCGGGGCCGGGCGGCGCGGAGGCTTGGCGGAGGGGCCGGCCCGTGTCAACCCGGAGGGCCGGCCGCATGGCCGGCCCGTGTCGACACAAGGGGCCGGACAAGGGGCCGGCCCGCGCAGCCAACGCATGACGCAGGCCGGCGCCAGGCTTGTCTCGCGGCAGTGCAGCATCATCTAACCGCCGAGATTCGCGCGGCGGCCAGCGGAGGCCACATGGACGAGCGGGATCAGGCGGGGCGCAAGGCCGACCGTGACGAGGCGGAGGGCCGCGAAGCGGGCGACGAGTGCCGGGTGCTGGTGCTGCAGGGCGGCGGCGCGCTCGGCTCCTACCAGGCCGGCGTCGCCGAGGCGATGCAGGAGGCCGCGCTCTCGCCCGACTGGGTCGCCGGCATCTCGATCGGGGCGATCAACGCCGCGCTCATCGCCGGCAACCCGCCCGAGCGCCGGGTCGAGCGGCTGCGGACGTTCTGGGAAAAAGTCTCCTCCGCCATCACCGTCTCGCCGTGGTGGCCCGGCGAGCAGGTGCGCGAGGCGTTCAACGCCTGGAGCGCCGCCTTCGGGGCGACGGTCGGGGTGCCGGGCTTCTTCGCGCCGCGCTGGCCGCCGGCCACTCTCTACCCGGCCGGCGCCCCCCAGGCGCTCAGCTACTACGACACCGCCCCGTTGCGGCAGACTCTCCTGGAGCTGATCGACTTCGACCGGATCAACGCTTGCGAGACGCGGCTCAGCGTCGGCGCGGTCAATATCCGCACCGGCAACTTCATCTATTTCGACAACCGCCACGAGCGGATCGCGCCTGAGCACATCATGGCCTCGGGGGCGCTTCCGCCGGGCTTCCCGCCGGTGGAGATCGACGGCGAGCAATACTGGGACGGCGGCATCGTCTCGAACACGCCGCTGCAATACGTGCTCGACGAGGAGCGGTTGCGCGACCTCGCGGTGTTCCAGGTCGACCTGTTCAGCGCCCGGGGCCCGGTGCCCCGCACCCTGTCCGAGGCGGCCGAGCGCGAGAAGGACATCCGCTTCTCCAGCCGCACGCGGCTCAACACCGACGACCAGATCGAGATCCACAAGGCGAAGACCGCCTTCCGGCGCCTGTTCGACAAGCTGCCGCCCGAGCTGCGCCAGGATCCGGACGTCGCCTTCCTGTCGGAGGTCAGCCACCAGAACGCGGTGACGATCCTGCAGCTGATCTACCGCGCCAAGAATTACGAGAGCGACGCCAAGGACTACGAGTTCTCGCGCACCACGATGCTGGAGCACTGGAAGGCGGGACGCAACGACGTGCGCCGCTCGCTGCGCCACCGCCGCTGGATCGAGCGCTGCCGGCCCGAGGAGGGCGTGAGCGTGTTCGACCTCACCCGCGACGCGCGGGACTGATTCATGTTGCAGAAGAAGGAATGCCGCATGACCCGCGACGAGATCCTGAAGGCGCCCTCGATGCCGGCCTTCAGTCCGAGCTACCCGCACGGGCCCTACCGGTTCATCCGGCGCGAATACCTCATCATCACCTACGAGACCGATCCCGAGGCGCTCCGCGCCGCGCTGCCCGAGCCGCTCGAGCCGGCGCCCGGCAACCTCGCCTATTACGAGTGGATGAAGATGCCGGATTCCTCCGGCTTCGGCGATTACGAGGAGAGCGGCTCCGCCATCGTCGCGAGCTACAAGGGCGAGCCCTGCAACTACTCGGTCCAGATGTATCTCGACGACGAGCCGCCGATCACCGCCGGCCGCGAGATCTGGGGCTTTCCGAAGAAGTACGGCGTGCCCCGCCTCAAGGTGATGAAGGACACGCTCACCGGCACCCTGCACTACGACGAGGAGCGGGTGGCGATGGGCACGATGACCTACAAGCACCACAGCCTGGAGGACCAGCTCGACAAGGTCCGCGAGGGCATCGGCCAGCTCAACGTCAACCTGAAGCTGATCCCCGACGTCGATGGCGGCGTGAAGGTGGCGCAGCTCGTCGGCTACCGCCTGAAGGACATCACGGTCCACGGCGCCTGGGAGGGCGACGCCCGGCTGCACCTGATCCCGCACGTCAATTGCCGCGTCGCCGACCTGCCGGTGCGCCGGATCGTGCGCGCCCGCCACCAGATCGTCGACTTCACCCTGCCGTACGGCCACGTGCTGCACGACTACCTGGCGTGACGGACTTGGCCTGACGAACTTGGCCCAAGGAACTTGGCCCAAGGAACTTGGCCTGAACCTATCCCGAGGAGACGAACCCCATGACGCTGCAATCCAAGACCGCCCTCGTCACCGGCTCGACGAGCGGGATCGGCCTCGCCATCGCCCGGACCCTGGCCAAAGCCGGCGCCAACGTGGTCATCAACGGCTTCGGCAAGCCGGAGGCGATCGAGAAGGAACGCGCCGGCATCGAGTCCGAGTTCGGCGTCCGCGCCGTCTATTCCGGCGCCGACATGTCGAAGGCCGACGAGATCGCCGCCATGGTGACGGACGCCGAGACGGAGTTCGGCGCGGTCGACATCCTGGTCAACAATGCGGGCATCCAGTACGTCTCGGCGATCGAGGACTTCCCGGTCGAGAAGTGGGACCAGATCATCGCGATCAACCTGTCCTCGGCCTTCCACGCCATGCGGGCGGCGATCCCCGGCATGAAGAAGAAGGGCTGGGGCCGGATCATCAACACGGCCTCGGCGCACTCGCTCGTCGCCTCACCCTACAAGTCGGCCTACGTGGCGGCCAAGCACGGCATCGCCGGCCTGACCAAGACCGCGGCCCTGGAGCTCGCCACCCACAAGGTCACCGTCAACTGCATCTCGCCGGGCTACGTCTGGACCCCGCTCGTCGAGGCGCAGATCCCCGACACCATGAAGGCCCGCGGCCTGACCAAGGAGCAGGTGATCGAGGAAGTGCTGCTGAAGGCCCAGCCGACCAAGGAATTCGTCACCGTCGACCAGGTCGCGGCGATCGCGGCGTTCCTGTGCTCGGACGCGGCCAGCCAGATCACCGGCACCAACCTGTCGGTGGATGGGGGCTGGACGGCGCAGTAGCACGCCGGCCCCGGTCCCGGCGCGGGTCGCGCCGCGACCGGCCCGGAGCGAGAGCTCACACGCGATGCGGGCCGCCGCGCCCGACCGCTCGGCGGTCGGGCGCTGTCTCGTTTGGGAACGGATCATGGCTCACCGTCGATGCATGCCCGAACGAAACTGTGCCGTTTGATCCACGATGATTACCGGCTTTTAATGTAATAGACAGGCAACGCCAGCCTCTTCGATGTATTATCGAAATGTAGAGACACTATCGACCTGAGCAGAACAGTCTGCCGAAGTCGATTTCTACAGGAGGCATCGTCATGGCCTATCGGAAATCCATCGCCGCGGCTCTCGTCGTCACCACCTTCCTCGGCGGTGCGGCCTACGCGGCCGAGCAGGCGGCCAAACCGGCCGCGATGCAGGAGACACCGGCGCAGAGAGCAGTCGACCAGGATGTCGGCAAGCTCTCGAAGGACGGCGCCCAGGCGTTCCGCGACATGCATCTGGCGCGCGTCGCGATCTACGACGCCGATCCGGCCCAGGCGAAGAGCCTGATCGGCAAGGCGCAGGCCGCGCTCGCCAAGGCGAAAACGGACGACGCCGTGTTCACCAAGGCGGAAGCCGACCTCAGGACACCGGCCGATATGGCGGCGCCAAAGGACATGGCAACGCCAAAGGACATGGCCACGGCGGACAGGACGGCGGCGCAGCCGGCCGCCAAGGACATGACGTCGAAGGACATGACGGCTTCCGGCAAGGTCGCCTGGGTACCAGTCGATGCCCAGATGACGCTCGGCGAGGATTTCGTCGCGACGCCGGAGAAGGCCTCGGCGGTCAACGAGGCGAACAAGAGCCTCGCCAAGGGGGACCAGAAGGGTGCGATCGAGAAGCTGAAGCTCGCCCATGTCGACGTGAACTTCGTGATGGCGGTGCTGCCCCTCGACAAGACCACCGCCGACGTGAACCAGGCGGCCACGCTGATCGGCCAGGGCAAGTACTACGAGGCGAACGCAGCGCTGAAGACCGCCGAGGACGGGATGCGCTTCGACGTGATCGATGCGGTCGGCCTGCCGCAGAAGGCCGCCGTGCACGCCGCCGCCAAGCCCGCCCCGCAGGGCGCCGCGGGCGCGACAGACGGCAAGGCGACGAAGTAGGCGCAGGGCGTGCCGGCCCGGGGCTTCCGTCCCGGGCCGCCGCTTCGCGGGGGGAGGTTATCATGAGGAGGTCGTCGTGAGCCCCGCCCGGCTCTCGGTCCCGGTCGCGATCGGGCTGGTCCTGTCCGGACGCGCACTGATCAAGCCCGTAACGGCCAAGCCGCCCCGGGCGCCGGCCTTCCGGCATTCTCGTTAGCGAGGTCCTGCGCGATCGAACGGCGGCCCGGGCCCGATGCGTCCCCGGCGAGCTATCGCGGCTGCCTGTCCGACGAGCGCGCGGCGCGGCGTACCCTACGGCGGCACTGGTCGGCCTTCCCGGCCGCGGACCGGCGCAATTGCCGGCAGGAGAGCGCGATTGGCGGCACGCCCTCCTGCGTCGCCCTGCTCACCTGCTTGCAGCTCGCCGACGGCACGCTGCCCCGCGCGCCGCTGCCGCTGCCGCTGCCGCGGTGACTCGGGGGCTTCAGCGCCGCCCGTGCACCAGCAGCGCGAGCCCGTAGCCGACCGCACCCGCGACCAGCAGGGCGAGAAGCGGGGTCTCCTCCACGTAATGCGTCACCGTCCGGGCGCCGTGGCGGGCCGCCTGGCGGCCGTGCTCGTAGGCGTCCTCGGCGTAATCGATGGCGGTATCGGCGGCGTCGCGCAGGGCGTCGCGGGCCTCGCCGGCGACTTGCTCGGCATGGCCTTGCGCCTCGCGGAAGCGGCCCTCGACCTGCGCGCGGCGGTCGCCCGCGAGGTCGCCGAGGGTCGATTGCGCCTTGCCGCCGAGTTCGCGGGCCGCGCCGGTGATGCGATCGGTGTCGACCATCTGTCTCTCCCTTGCCGGGGGCGTGCGAGGGGCGCGCCGGAGAAGCGCGCCAGGACGCGCGCCATGAGACGACAGGTGGGACGGATGGGCGGCGCGGCAATGGCCCCGCGCCGGTTTCGACGGGCAGCCGCCCTTACGCCGTGGGGCGAGGGCGGCCGCTACGCTCGCGCGGTCAGTCGTGGTCGAGGACTTCCTTCGAGGCGACCGTGGTGTCGTCCTTCAGGCGGTAGACCAGCGGCACGCCGGTGTGGAGTTCGAGGCCGGGGATCGTCTCGGTGGTGAGCCCGTCCAGCACCATCACGAGGGCGCGGAGCGAGTTGCCGTGGGCCGCGACCAGCACGCGCTCGCCGCGCATCACGCGGGGCAGGATCTCCCGCATCGTGTAGGGCAGCACGCGGGCGACCGTGTCCTTCAGGCTCTCGCCGCCGGGCGGGGGCACGTCGTAGGAGCGGCGCCAGACATGGACCTGCTCCTCGCCCCACTTGGCGCGGGCATCGTCCTTGTTGAGGCCCGAGAGGTCGCCGTAATCGCGCTCGTTGAGCGCGGCGTCGGCGAAGGTCGGCAGGCCGGACTGGCCGAGCTCCTCCAGGATCAGCGCGCAGGTGCGCTGGGCCCGGGTGAGGTCCGAGGTGAAGGCGACGTCGAACTGTACGCCTTTCGCCTTCAGCCGCCGCCCGGCGGCCCGCGCCTCCTCGACGCCGAGCGCGGTGAGCCCGGGGTCCTTCCAGCCGGTGAACAGGTTCTTCAGGTTCCACTCGCTCTGGCCGTGGCGCGCGAGGACGAGAAGACGCTCCATGATGCGTGTCGCTCCGTTGTCAGGGGGAAACAGGGTTCAAAGGCCCAGCACGTCGTCCATGCCGTAGAAGCCGGGCTCGCGCGATTGCGCCCAGAGGGCGGCCTTGACGGCGCCGGCGGCGAAGAGGCCGCGGTCGCTCGCCAGGTGGGTGAGTTCGATGCGCTCGCCGGCGCCCGCGAAGATCACGCTGTGCTCGCCGACGACGCTGCCGCCCCGCAGGGTCGCAAAGCCGATCGTGCCGGGCTCGCGCGGGCCGGTATGGCCGTCGCGCACCGCGACCTTGCGCTCAGCAAGGGCGACGCCCCGCCCCTGCGCCGCGGCCTCGCCCAGAAGCAGGGCGGTGCCGGAGGGCGCGTCGACCTTGTGGCGGTGGTGCATCTCCAGGATCTCGATGTCGTACTCGTCGCCCAGAGTCGCCGCGACCTTGCGCACCAGGCCCGCCAGCAGGTTCACGCCGAGCGACATGTTGCCCGACTGCACGATGCGGGCGTGGAAGGCCGCCGCCTTCAGCTTCGAAAAATCGTCCGGCGACAGGCCGGTGGTGCCGACCACGTGGACGATGCGGGCCTGGGCCGCGAGCTCGGCGTAGAACACCGTGGCGGCCGGGGCCGTGAAGTCGAGGACGCCGTCGGCCTCGGCGAAGGCCGGCAGCGGATCATCGGTGACCGGGACGCCCAGCGGCGACAGCCCGGCGAGCAGGCCGGCATCCTGGCCGAGGGCGGGCGAGCCCTCGCGCTCGATCGCGCCCGAGAGGGTGCAGCCCTCGGTGCCGGCCACGGCCTGGATCAGCATCCGCCCCATGCGCCCGGAGGCGCCGACGACGACGAGACGCATGGGTCACGCTCCTTTATGCCTGCTGCCTTCGCCTGGCGGCGAAAGCGTCCCGGCGCATCGGCGCCGACGCCCGGTCCGGCCTGCCTCGCGCGCCCGTTCGGCGTGCGTGAGGCAGCGGTCCCGGCCCGCCCGTCCGGGCCTCGTACAGGGGCCCGGCGATGCTGCCAAGGCTGAGGGACATATGGGCAGGGTGGGGGGATATGCGCGGGACCGGGAAGGCCCCATCTTATCCCGCAGTGCAGCATCGCGCCGGAGATCCCATGGCCTTTCGGTTCGTTCCAGGGCGCACCACCCGCCGCGCCGCCAGCGGCGCCGTGCGGATCCTGCGCGCCACCGCCAAGGCGAACGCCGCCGCGGCGCGCCGGACCGGGGCGCTGATGCAGCGCGGCGCCGAGGCGCTGAAGACGAACGAGCCGGCGCACACACCGCCGGGCCGCTTCATCGAGGTCGACGGGGTGCGGGTGCACGCCATCGTCCGCGGCAAGGGCCGGCCGGTGGTGCTGATCCACGGCAACGGCACGATGGCGGAGGATTTCGTCATCTGCGGCCTCGTGGAGCAGCTGGCCAAGAGCTATCGGGTCATCGCGATCGACCGGCCCGGCTTCGGCCATACCGAGCGGCCGCGGCACTGGGTCTGGTCCGCCGCCGCGCAGGCGCGGCTGATCGGGCACGTGCTGGCCGCGCTGAACGTCGAGCGGCCGGTGGTCGTCGGCCATTCCTGGGGGACCATCGTCTCGCTGGCGCTGGCAATCCACGAAGGCGTCGACCTGCGCGGCCTGGTGCTGCTCTCCGGCTACTACTATCCGGGCCGGCGGACCGACGTGGCGCTGATCGCGCCGCTCGCCGTGCCCGGCGTCGGCGACGCGGCCCGCGCCATGATGCCGGGGGCGGTCGGGAAGATGCTGGCGCCGAGGGTCTTCCAGCACGTGTTCAAGCCGCAGGCCGTGCCGGCGCGGTTCACCGCGCGCTTCCCCGTCGCGCTCTCGCTCTCGGCCACGCAAGGGCGGGCGAGCGCCGAGGACACCGCCAGCATGAACACCGCCGTCGCCCTCATGCAGCCGCGCTACGCGGGCTTGCGGCTGCCGGTGGCGATCCTGTCGGGCGATGCCGACGCCGTCGTGGACCCGGCCGAGCAATCCTGCCGCCTGCACGCGGAGGTGGCGGGCAGCACCCTGACCCTGCTGCCCGGGCAGGGCCACATGATCCACTACTCGGCCAAGGCCCGGATCCTGCGGGCGGTGGACGCGCAGATGGCGCTCACCGGACGAACCCTGGCCTGGCGTTCGCGATGAGCGGACCCAGCACGTCGGTGACGCCCGTGAGCGTGATCTGGGTGCCGACGCAGAGGAGCAGGAAGGCGGCGAGCCGCCCGAGCACCCGGGCCCTCGCGTGGCCGAGCCGCTCCACCAGCCGGTCGGCCGAGGCGTAAGCGAGAAGCACCATCAGGGCGATGACCAGGGAGGCGGCCGAGGCGCCGGCCAGATACCCGATCCGGTCCACCCCGCCCTCCGGCCGGCCGGCGCCGAGCGCGATCGCCACCGCGATCGTGCCGGGCCCGGTGGTGAAGGGCAGGGTCAGGGGGAAGAACGCCACCTCGGCGAGGACGGC
Organism: Methylobacterium currus; assembly: GCF_003058325.1. Lineage (NCBI taxonomy): Bacteria > Pseudomonadati > Pseudomonadota > Alphaproteobacteria > Hyphomicrobiales > Methylobacteriaceae > Methylobacterium > Methylobacterium currus. The sequence continues at coordinate 3,553,982 of NZ_CP028843.1, read as the reverse complement.
GGGCTCAGGGTCGTCCTCGCTCGCCTGAACCGGCTCGGCCTGCGCGGTCTTGCGGGCCTCGCGCTGCTCGGGCGCGGAGAGCAGGGTCCAGGCCTGCGCCGCCACGACGAGGCCGCCGGCGATGCGCAAAGCCGAGAGCGAGATGCCGAAGAAGCTGAGCACCGAGGCCCCGGCCCAGAGCGAGACCAGCATCACGGCGGCCGCGTAGGCGCCGATGCGGCGGGCGAGCCAGGTGCGCTCGGCGTGCTGCCGCCCGGCGGTGACCTGCGCGAAGATCAGCGCCGCGCCGGGCGGGTTGACGATCGAGAACAGGGCCGAGAAGGCGAGGAGGAAGCTCTGCAGCGCCGCTTCCGCGCCGGGAAAGAGCATCACGCGCCTCCCGGCACGGGGGTGGGGACCGGCACGGGCACCGGCGCCAGCACCCGGGCGCCGAGGCGCGCCGCCTTGCGGGCCCGGACCGCCACCGGGCGGTGCAGCTGCTTGGTCGCCTCGACCACGTGCAGGCCGGCGAAGGGCAGGGACAGGCCGGTGCCGACCCGCTCCCAGGCGCTCGCGGTGCGCACGGTGAGCCAGCCCTCCACGGGCGGCACGTAGAGGGTCTCGGCCCAGTCCTCGGGGGAGAACAGGGTGTCGCGCATCAGGCGGCCGAGCTGCGAGCGGCTGTATGGCTGGCCGTGGCCAAAGGGCGTGGCGTCGCGCCGCGCCCACAGGCCGCGGCGGTTGGGCACCGCGACGATCAGCCGTCCGCCCGGCGTCAGAACGCGCCAGACCTCCTGCATCAGCTCGGCCGGGCTCTCCACCGCCTCGATGGCGTGAATCAGCAGCACCCGGTCGAGGGCCGAATCGGGCAGCGGCATCATGGTCGGATCGACGAGGCAGGAGGCCGAGCGGCCCGAGCCGGGCCAGTGCGTCACCCCCTGCGCCGCCGGCATGAAGGCGAGTGTCCGCTCGGCGGCGTGCCGGACGGGTCCGAGATACGGCACGGCGTAGCCGAGCCCCATCACCCGCAAGCCCGAGACCGAGCCGAGCATGCGGTGGACCGTGCGGCCGACGAGCCGCTGCGCCACCGCCCCCAGGGGGCTGGCGTAGAAGGCGCGCAGGTCGGTGACGTCGAGGCTCATCGGTACCCGGGACGTGCGGGGCAGCGGGCGCGTCGCCCTCATGCCGTGAAGGCCAAGGGACCCGCATCCGAGGGTCCCGAGGCCATGAATGGGGAGTGGCGCGAAGCGCGGCAAGGCGTCAACCCGCAAGGCCGCCCGCGCTCCCCGCTATTCGCCGGGCCGCAACTCGCGCGAGGGCGCCGCCGCCCTATCTTCCGGCGGCGAGAGAGTGTTTCGAGGAGGCGCCGCCATGCCCGAGATCCGTCCGGAGATCCGCACCTTCCTGTGCCGGAGCGACAATATCGGCGTGCTGATGCGCGACCCCGAGACCGGCGCCTGCGCGGCGATCGACGTGCCGGAGGCCGCCGCCATCCTGCGCGCCCTCGACGAGACCGGCTGGCGCCTCACCGACATCCTGGTCACCCACCGCCACGGCGACCACGTCGAGGGCATCCCGGAGGTGAAGGCACGGACCAACGCCCGGGTGACGGCACCGGCGCGGGCCGGCAGCGCCGTGCCGCAGGTCGACGCCACGGTGCGCGAGGGCGACGTCGTGACGGTGGGCTCCCTCGCCGCCGCCGTGTGGGAGACCCCCGGCCATTGCGACGACCACGTCACCTACTGGTTCGAGGAGGCGGGAATCGCGTTCGCCGGCGACACCCTGTTCACCCTCGGCTGCGGCCGGGTGCTCGAGGGCCCGCCCCAGGTGCTGTGGCGCTCGCTGTCGCGCTTCCTGCCCCTGCCCGACGAGACCGTGATCTATTCCGGCCACGACTACGTCCTGTCGAATGCCCGCTTCGCCCTCGCCGCCGAGCCGGAGAACCGGAACCTCAGGGACCGGGCGGCGCTCGCGGAGACGGCCAAGGCGGAGGGGCGCTTCCTGGTGCCGACGACCTTGGGCGAGGAGAAGGCCACCAACCCGTTCCTGCGCGCCACCGAGCCGGCGCTCGCCCGCGCCGTCGGGATGGAGCCCGGCGCCGACCCGGCGGCGGTGTTCACGGCGCTCCGCGAGTGGAAGAACCGGTTCTGACGACGATGAACACCCTGACTGCCGCCGAGGTCGTGCGCCTGCTCGACCTCAAGCCCCATCCGGAGGGCGGGCATTACCGCGAGACCTTTCGCGATTCCCGCGAGGTCGACGGGCGCCCGGCCTCGACGGCGATCTACTACCTGCTCGACATCGGCGAGACCTCGGAATGGCACCGGGTCGACGCGACGGAGGTCTGGCTCTGGCATGCCGGAGCGCCGATGGTCATCACCACCAGCCCCAACGGCCACGACGCCGAGGCGCGCCATCTCGGCCCCGACCTTGCCCGGGGCCATCGGCCGCAGATCGTGGTGCCGGCCCATCACTGGCAGACCGCCACCAGCCTCGGGGCCTGGACGCTGGTGAGTTGCACCGTGGCGCCGGGCTTCCGCTTCGAGGGATTCGAGATGGCGCCGCCGGACTGGCGGCCGATGCCGCGGGTTTAGGACCCGATCCTCCGAGCGTTGGAGGGCCGCTCCTTCGCCACGGCCGGCCGCCCCGCCGGTCGCGGCCCGAGCGACAGGACCAGGGCCCCGGCCAGCGTCGAGAGCACCGAGCCCAGGATCACCCCGAGCTTCGTCTCGGTGTCGAATTCCGGTGCGTTGGCGAAGGCGAGGCCGCCGATGAACAGGCTCATGGTGAAGCCGATGCCGCAGAGCAGAGCCACCCCGTAGACGTGGCGCCAGGTGGCGCCCGCGGGCTTGTGCGCAAGCCCGGTCCGCACCGCGAGCCAGACGCCGCCGAGCACCCCGACCTGCTTGCCGAGAAACAGCCCCGCCGCGACCCCGAGGGTGACGGGCGCCAGCAGCGCCGACGGCGTCAGCCCGGCGAGCGGCACGCCCGCATTGGCGAAGCCGAAGACCGGCAGGATCAGATAGGCGACCCAGGGCTGGAGCGCGTGCTCCAGCCGGTGCAGGGGCGAGTCCCCGTCATCGGGCCGGCCGGGGCTCGCCCGCAGCGGGATCGCCAGCGCCAGGACCACGCCCGCCACGGTGGCGTGCAGCCCTGAGCGCAGCACCAGGAGCCAGAGCACGGCGCCGAGGATCAGGTAGGGCCCGAGCCGGCGCAACCCGAGGCGGTTGAGCACCGTGAGCATCGCCGTCACGGCGCCGGCGAGCGCCAGCATCGGCCAGGCGAGGTCGGCGGTGTAGAACAGCGCGATGATCACCACCGCCCCGAGATCGTCGAGGATGGCGAGGGCGGTGAGGAAGACCTTGAGCGAGACCGGCGCCCGGGAGCCGAGCAGCGCCAGGACGCCGAGCGCGAAGGCGATGTCGGTGGCCGCCGGGATTGCCCAGCCCCGCAAGGTGGCGGGGGAGGACCAGTTGACGGCGACGTAGACGAGGGCCGGCACCGCCATGCCGCCGAGCGCCGCGATGCCCGGCAGCGCCCGGTCGGGCCAGGTCCGCAGGCCTCCGTCCAGGATCTCGCGCTTGATCTCGAGCCCGACGAGCAGGAAGAACACGGCCATCAGGCCGTCGTTGATCCAGTGCAGCAGGCTCAAGGGCCCGATCTTGGCGTGGAGCGCGTGGGCATAGGCCTCGCCATAGGGGCCGTTGGCGACGATGAGGGCGAGCACGGCGCTCGCCATCAGGACGAGGCCGCCGCCGGCGCTGCTGACGAGCAGGTTGCGCAGGGCGGAGAGGGGGCGCGGCAGGCGCCGGGGGGATGAGGTCGTCCGCATGGCGCCCCGCCTGACAGGAATCCCGAGTTGGATCAACGTGGGAGCCGGGATCGTCGGACCGACGCTGCCGCTCGTGAGAGCACGATTCCTGGAAAACACTTTTGCAGCAAGTTAGAACTTTACATGGCACAGATGATCTGGATTGCCAGTCTTCACAGATAAACGATTTTTTGATCTTCTCGGCCGATCATCATCCAGGGCTGAGGTGTTTTCCACGATGGCTGGCGACGTCAACCTTCCCGAGGTGCTCCTGCCCCCGCTGCCCCGAGACGGGATGGCGGCCATGGCGGCCCCGTTGCCAGTGCTACACGAGTACGGCCCGGCGGTGCGGATCGGGTTGTGGGAAGGGGCGCTGCCTCACGCGCCCATCAACGAGGCGGATCTGAGCGAGCAGGAGCGCCTGGGGCTTCAGGCGTTCAGAACGCGGCTGCATGACTCCTATCGCGATGAGAAGGAGAATCGCCCTCGCAGGTCGGCGCCATGGGACGAGGACGGCGGCCGTTCGGGATTGGACGAGGATCAGCCCGCCGCAACCCCGCCGGCGCCCCCGCTGCCGGCTGATCCGACCACGGTCCCCCAAGCCCCGCAGGTCAGGCGCTTGGCCGGTCGCATCGCCGTCGGCGTCGTCATCGTTTCGGGACCCGGACCGCTGACGATGACCAGTGCTCAGCAAAGCAAGATCATCACCGACGTGCAGAACGGCCTGAGCTTCCTGGGCGGCCGTGCACCGGCCAGGGACGTGACCTTCACGTACGACCTCCATGTCGCTCAGATCGCCACACCCGACACCACCGGGCCAATTCCCGCCGGCCAGGATCCCTATGAACACTTCGAGGCACCCTGGCGGGATGCAGCCCTCGCGTCGATCGGACAGCCGGCCGGGTGGTCCGGAGTCAAGAACTACATCGGGGGGATCAAAGCAGCCAAAGGGGCGCAGGCTGCGTATTGCGCCTTCTTCACCCACTACCAGCTTCACCATTTCGCCTATTGCCGGGACGATTGCGTCGTCATGCAATATGCCAATGACGGCTGGGGAACCAAGAACCTCGACAGCGTGTTTGCACACGAGACGGCTCACGTCTTCGGTGCGCCGGACGAATACGCTTTGAGCGGCTGCAACTGCGGCGGTTCGCACGGCGCGTACGGTCGACCGAACCTGAATTGCGAGAACTGCGCGGATGGCGGCGGCGTGGCATGCATCATGCGCAACAACATCTTGGACATGTGCGCCGTGACGCCGTACCATCTCGGCTACACGATGCCCAAAGCAGCCGGCAGCGTGTAGGAGGCCTGGTATGGAACAGGTCGTGATCGTCGATCCCGACGAGGCGGATGCCGGCACGTGGTCGGCCATCCTCCGCGCGCACAGAACTCAGGAATTCTCCGATCACGTCTTCGTGGTCGAAGGCGACGGGCCGGAGATCGATGCTCTGCGCGCCCTTCCCGGCGTGAGGATTCCGGCACAGCTCGATCCGGTCGCGGCGGCGCGGCTGTCAGCGATCGAGAAGCTCATGATCCACGCCTGGAGCGAGCGCGAGAAGGCATCGAGGACGGTCCGCCCGGGCCACGGGTTGAACTGGGGCCACAAGGGCTTCCAAAATCCCTGATCCGAACATTTGACGCCCGGCCGCGCCCTCGCGGCCGGGCATCGCGCTCGCGCACGCGGCTCACCCCCGCCCGAGCGCCGCCCGCACCAGCTTCAACGCATCCTCGCTCGCCCATTCCGCCGGGCCCTTCATGACGCCGATCCCGCAGCCATCGGGGTCGATCAGGAAGGTGGTGGGCAGGCCGACGACGTCGCCGCCCTGCTGCAAGGCCGGCAGCGCCCGCCCGGCCGGGTCGGAATAGTAGGCCAGCCGCGCGATCCCGTTCTCCTTCATCCAGAGCGGCGGCCGGTCGGGATTGCGGGTGTCGAGGTTGAGGGCCACCACCTCGAAGTCCTGGCCGCCCAGCGCAGCCTGCAACCGGTCGAGGGCCGGCATCTCCGCCTTGCACGGCGCGCACCAGGTCGCCCACAGGTTCAGGAGCACGGTGCGGCCCTTGAGGTCGGCGAGCGTGCGCGGCTGGCCGTCCGGCCCGGTGAAGGTGATGGCGGGCGCGGGCTTCGGCCGGGACTCGACCTGGAGCGCCGCTACCTCGCCGCGGGCGAGCGGCGCGACGCGGGCGGCGGTGGCGGCCCCGAGCGGGCAGGCGCCGCCGTTGCCCCCGCCCGCAACCCCGTATAGGGCAGCCCCGAGGCCGAGGACGGCGACGAGCCCTCCCGCGACGAGGGCGAGGCGGGCTTTTCGCGAGGATGCGAGACGAGGTGAGGACATGAGCAACCGGATGTGGGGCGGGCGCTTCGCGAGCGGCCCCGCCGAGATCATGGAGGAGATCAACGCCTCCATCGGCTTCGACAAGCGCCTCGCCCCCCAGGACATCCGGGGCTCGCTCGCCCATGTCGCGATGCTGGGCAAGGCGGGGATCCTGCCGGCCGAGGATGTGGCGAAGATCGAGGCCGGGCTCAAGACCGTCCAGTCGGAGATCGAGGCCGGCACCTTCGAGTTCCGCCGCGAACTCGAGGACATCCACATGAGCGTGGAGAGCCGCTTGCGCGAGATCGTCGGCCCGACGGCCGGGCGGCTCCACACCGCGCGCTCGCGCAACGACCAGGTCGCCACCGACATGCGGCTGTGGGTGCGCGACACCCTCGACGCCCTCGACGCCCAGGCCGCCGACCTGCAGCAGGCCATGGCCGAGCTGGCGCTCAAGCATGCCGGCACGGTGATGCCGGGCTTCACCCACCTGCAATCGGCCCAGCCGGTCACCTTCGGCCACCATCTGCTGGCCTATGTCGAGATGCTGGCCCGCGACCGCGGCCGGTTCCGCGACGCCCGCGCCCGCCTCAACGAATGCCCGCTCGGCGCCGCGGCGCTCGCCGGCACCTCCTTCCCGATCGACCGCCACGCCACGGCCGCCAGCCTCGGCTTCGACCGGCCGACCGCGAACTCCCTCGATTCGGTGGCCGACCGCGACTTCGCCCTCGAAGCGCTCTCGGCGGCGGCGATCGCGGCCGTGCACCTGTCGCGCTTCGCGGAAGAGATCGTGGTCTGGACCTCGGCCCAGTTCGGCTTCGTCAAGCTGTCGGACCGGTTCACCACCGGCTCCTCGATCATGCCGCAGAAGCGCAACCCCGACGCCGCCGAGCTGGTCCGGGCCAAGTCCGGCCGGATCATCGGCGCCCTGTCGGGCCTGCTGATCGTCATGAAGGGCCTGCCCCTCGCCTATTCGAAGGACATGCAGGAGGACAAGGAAGGCACCTTCGACGCGCTCCAGACCCTCTCGCTCTGCCTCGCCGCCATGGCGGGCATGGTGCGGGATCTCGAGCCCGTGCCGGAGGTCCTGAGGGCCGCCGCCGGCTCCGGCTACGCCACCGCCACGGACCTCGCCGACTGGCTGGTGCGCGAGCTCGGCCTGCCGTTCCGCGATGCCCATCACGTGACGGGCCGCCTCGTCGGCGAGGCCTCGTCCCGCGGCATCGGCCTCGAGGCGCTGCCGCTCGCGGTGATGCAGGCGGAGGAACCCCGCATCACCGATGCGGTCTTCGCGGTGCTCGGCGTCGAGAATTCGGTGGGGAGCCGCACCAGCTACGGCGGCACCGCGCCGGACAACGTCCGGGCGCAGGCCGAAGCCTGGCTGAAGCGGCTCGCCGGCGAGACGGCCTGAGCGGCCCCAGACCCGTCTATCCCAACCGGCAACCTCATCCTGAGGTGCTGGCGATCTTCGATCCCCGGCCTCGAAGGAGGGCTCCAGACGTCTCCGAGCTGTCTGGAGCCCTCCTTCGAGGTTCGCTTCGCTCACACCTCAGGATGAGGTCGTGGGTGGGAGGGGGTAGGCACTCGTGTTAGTGCAAGCCCCGGTCGAACAAGCTCTACCATCACGGGAGGAAACACCATGGATCTCGGTCTCAAGGGCAAGCGCGCCCTCGTTCTGTCGTCCAGCCGCGGCCTCGGCCGCGGCATCGCCGAGGCCCTGGCGGCCGAGGGCGCGGACGTGCTGCTCACCGCCCGCACGGCCGAGCGCCTCGACGAGGCGGTGGCGGCGATCAACGCCCGCGGCCAGGGCCGCGCCTACGCCTTCGCGGGCAGCCTGAAGGACAACGTCGAGGCGATCTACGCCGCGGCGCAGGAGCATCTCGGCGGGGTCGACATCCTGGTCGCCAATACCGGCGGTCCGCCGGCCGCCACGGCGCTGACCGTGCAGCCCGAGGCCTGGACGCCCCAGTTCGAGGCGATGGTGACCCCGGTCTTCCGCCTCGCCGGGCTGGTCCTGCCGGGCATGCGCCAGGCCGGTTTCGGCCGCATCCTGGTCGTCGCCTCGAGCGGCGTCGAGCAGCCGATCCCGAACCTCGTGATGTCGAACGCGCTGCGGGCCTCGATCGCCGGCTGGGCCAAGACCCTGGCCTCCGAGGTCGCGGCCGAGGGCGTCACCGTCAACATGATCCTGCCCGGCCGGATCGAGACCGACCGCACCGGCGAGCTCGACGCCGCCAACGCCAAGGCGCAGGGCAAGACGCCCGACCAGATCGCCGAGGCCGCCCGGTCGGCGATCCCCGCCAAGCGCTACGGGAAGGTGCAGGAATTCGCCGACGTGGCGTGCTTCCTCGCCTCGGAGCGGGCGTCCTACGTCACCGGCAGCATGATCCGGGTGGATGGCGGGGCCGTGCGGTCGATCTGAGGTTTGCGGAGGCTGAACGGCATTCGTCCGGCCTCCACCCTTCCCGGGCCCGGAACGGGGATCGGCCATAAAAGAAAGGGCGGCCCCGCGGGACCGCCCTCTCTCATGTCCGAAATGGTCTGTCGCTTATTGCCGCTTGCCCCAGCGCACGCCCGGGGCCGGACCGGCGCCAGCGGCGAGCTGCCCGACCGCCGGGCCGCTCGCATCGCCCGGGTGATGCTGCGAGCCCTGGCCCATCGGGTCGTGCGCCATCAGGTCAGGGGTGGCGGCCATGTCGGGGGTGCCGTGGCCGGTGGCGAACTGGCCGGCCTTGCGGAAGCGCCACAGATAGCCCGGCACCACCGCCTCGATCGCGGTCGGGGCGATGCCGATGCCCTCGATCGTGCGCCCTTCCGCCTTCGCCGCCTCCGACACGACGTTGTCGCTCTGGAGCAGGGCGACCTGGTCGCGGGTGAGCTTCAGGGTGTCGGGCAGGAGGCCGAGCGTCAGGGTGTCGACCAGCTCCATCGCCCGGGCCTGGAGCCGGGCGGCGGGGGCGGGCAGCGGCAGCACCACGCGGCTGCGCATCGTCACCTTCAGGGTGTACTCGACGAGCTGCCGCAGGGTCAGGATCTCCGGCCCGCCGAGCTCGTAGACCCGGCCGCCCTGGACCTGGCCCTCGACCGCCCGGGCGATAGCCTCGGCGACGTCGCCGGCGAAGACCGGCTGCATCCGTGCCTCCGCCCCGGCGAGCGGCAGCACCGGCAGCATCCGGGCGAGGGCCGCGAAGCGGTTGAAGAAGCTGTCGCCCGGCCCGAACACGATCGAGGGGCGCATGATCACCGCGTCGGGCCGGGCCTCGAACACGCGGGCCTCGCCGATCGCCTTCGAACGGGCATAAGCCGAGGCCGAATTCTCGTCGGCGCCGAGCGCCGAGACGTGCACCATCGGGGCGCCGACCGCGGCGGCGGCCCGGGCGACCTCGCCGGCTCCTTCCGCCTGGAGGCGGTGGAAGCTCTGGCTGCCGCTCTCCTGCAGGATGCCGACGAGGTTGACCACGATGTCGGCGTGCTCGGCGGCGCGCACGATCGAGGCCGGGTTGCGCAGGTTCGCCTGCACGCCGACGATCTGGCCGACGCGGCCGAGGGGCTGCAGGAACTGGGCGAGGTCGGGCCGGCGCACCGCCACCCGGATCCGGTAGCCGCGCTTGGCGAGCGCCCGCACCACGTGGCGGCCGAGGAAGCCCGATCCCCCGAACACGGTCACGAGCTGCGAGGCGGGCCGGGTCAGGCCGACATGGTCGAAGCCGGTCATGGTCGTGGGGTCCTTCCGCGGGTCTTGGCCGGGGCGGCTGGCCGGAGGGTCTTGCCGGCTCCTTAGTCGAGGGGGCGGGCGCTGTGAAGCTCTTTGGGCTCAAGCCCGTCCGGGTCGCAGCCGGACGGTCCGCCCAGGAGCCGATCGAGAAGCCCGATCAGGAGCCTGGGGAAGATCGCAGTGGTCCGCATGCCGCTGGGACAGCGCCCAGACCGGCTGCCTCGCAGCGACCAGCGGGACGGCAGCGCAAGCGAATTGGTAAAAATATCCTTTGAGATTGACGTATCGTCATGTAGCGAATTCGTGACAAACTGCGTGAGAGGGGGGAATGGGGGATGAATTCGGATGCTGACATGCTGGCTGCCGTCGTCGGCGCTGGCCTGGTTTTGCTCGCGGCCGCATATTGGTTTGCGCGTCGGACGGCAAAGAAGCGATCCGTCATTCCCGACCGCCCGGGCGACGAACTCGAAATATTGGCCGACGAACTGGCCAACCTGGTGGACGTTGCGCGGTTCATCAATAACGGTTTTCAGGACGATAATTTCTACGCCATCAGAAGCAAGTATTATGTCATCGCAAAGTGCCTGCAGGAGCATCCGGCCTATTCGCGCTACGTCGATCCGAAGATCGGCACCGGCGCGGAGGCGGGGCACGCCCTGCCGCTGAGCATGCTGCGCCCGGAAGACAAGGAATGCCTGCTCGTCACCCTGCGGGAGATGCAGGGATGCGTGCAGATCCTGATCAATCTCCGCGATGCCGGCTGCCTCCCGGGGGCCGAGCCCGGGGCCCGGCCCGGCCGTCCCCCTCCAGCCGGCGCCCCGATCGCGCGTCCCGTCCGGTGGCGCGGCCTGCGCGTCGCGACGGCCGCCGCCGCCCTCGCCCTGCTCGCCGGAGGGACCTGGCTCCTGGCCCTCGGCGATGCGGCGGGACCCGTCGCGGCCCTGCTCGCGCAGGCCCACCGGAGCGTCCGGGACGCCGTCGGGGTCGGATCCGGCAGCGGCGCGGCCGCCGGCCTCCCGGCCGATCAGGCGGCGGGGCCGCGCCAGCTCGTCGCCGAGATGGGGATGCTCGATCAGGCCGTCGCCCGGCGCCGGGACGAACTCGACGGGCTCGGCCAGGCGATGGGCGCTCTCCGGGCGCAGGAGGCAATGCAGCGCGAGGGATTGGCCACCGCCCGCGAAGAGGCCGACGCGACCCGGGCCGCCCTGGTCGCCCTGCGCGCCGAGATCATCGAGCAGGCCGGACGGATGGACGAGGCCCGGGCCGAGGGCGAGGCGGCGATCCGGCAGATCCGCGACCGTCTCGCCGCCCTCGGGCAGGCCGCGCAGGACAACCATGCGGCGATCGACCGGATCGCCGGCATGGCTGACGTGATGCAGGAGACGGCGCGCGGCATCGAGGATGCCCGCGACCAGCTGTCACGCGAGCGCGTGCATCTCGCCGCCCTCACCAGCGACGGCAGCGAGGCCGACCAGAGCCTGTCCGAGATCCGGACCCGCATCACCGCCCTCAAGGTCTCCCTCGCCGGGACGGATGGCGGGGCGACGGTGCCCGCCGCCCCGGCTCCGGCCCAGCGGAACGAGGCGGCGTTGCAGCCGGAGGAGTGGCGGCAGATCCAGCACGCCCTGGCCAAGTCCGGGCATTTCGCCGGCAAGGCCGACGGCCGGCCGGGGGAGGGGACCCGGGCGGCGATCGCGCGCTACCAGCGCGGGCTCGGCGCGGAGGCCACCGGCCGGCTCACCCCGGCGCAGATCGACCGGCTGCTCCCGCACCGCCCGGTCAAGGGGCCGGTGGCGGCGCGGTGACGCGCCGGCGCCGCGAGCTTCCGGAGCGGATGCAGCCCGGCGCCGGTCGCCCCGCGTGACGGCCGGGTCCTCGCCGGCGCGGTGCCGCTCGTCTGGGCGGCGTTCGACCTGGTCGAGGGGGTGATCGACCACCAGGTCCTCAGGCTGCATCACGTCGGCGAGACGGCGCCGCGGGCGGCCCGGCCGTGGTGGGATGCCGGCGTCCCGGCCTGGGGCACCGCCATGGCGGTGGCGGGCGGCCTCCTGGTGCGGGGGCGGAGATCCGCGCCGCCCTGCCGTGGATCGCCCTGGCTCTTGCCCTCGCGGCCGCGACGGCGCCGGTCTGGGGGCGCGATGCGTGTCCGGATACGATCCGCCCCTCGACGGGCTGCCGAGCCTGCGCTGCGGGGTCAGACGGCGTCGTGACGGCTCACGCCACCTTGCGCGGCACCATCCGCTCGCTCCCCAGGGCCTCCCGGGCGCCCGACAGACCGGCCTCGGCGTATTCGGCATCCTCGTTGACGTTCCACACGTCGTAGCGCCGCTCGCCCAAGAGGATGTTCCGCGCCGTCAGCATCGCGGTCATCATGGCGTGGTCCTGGTTGTTGTACTTGTGCATCCCGTTGCGGCCGACGAGGTGCAGGGTCGGGTAGCTCCCCTCGAGGTCCCGGCGGATCGTCGCCACATGGGCGAGGTAGGAATCGTCGTAGACCGGATAGGCCTTGGGCTGGCGCACCACGCAGGCATCGACGACGCTGGCCGGATCGACCAGGCCGATCTGGCCGATCTCGCGGCGGGCCAGCGCGATCAGCTCGGAATCGGGCGCGTTCCACAGCCCGTCGCCCTCGAAGCAGAAATATTCGAGGCCGAGGCAGGCATAGGACTCGTCCGGCACCATCTCGGGCGACCAGGAGCGGAAGTTCTGCACCCGGCCGACCTTCACCGCCGGGTCGTGGACGTAGATCCAGTTGTCCGGGAAGCTGTCCCGCGCCCGGGCGATCAGCGCGACGGTGATGAAGTCGCGGTAGCGCAAGGAGCGGGCCTGGAAGGTGCTCAACGGCGCCGGGCGGATGGCGCCGACGAGCTCGCGGATCGGCGCCGAGGAGACGACGTTGCGGGCCGTGAAGGTCTCGCGGGTGCCGCCCTCGCACCGGGCGCTCACCGTCCAGAGCTTCGTCCCGGGATCGTACGACAGGGCGTCGACCCGCCGGTCGAGCAGGACCTTCCCACCGTTCCGCCGGATGGCGCTCGCGGCGGCGTCCCACATCATGCCGGGGCCGCGGCGGGGATAGCGGAACGATTCGATCAGGGTCTTGATGACCGGGCCGTCGCCGGCGGCCGGCCGGTGCAGCCCGAGCGAGCGCTTGAGCCCGTCGCGGATCGCCGCGCCCAGGTCGAGGCCCTTGATGCGCTGCGCCGCCCAATCGGCCGAGATGTCGTCGCAGGACATTCCCCACACCTTCTCGGTGTAGGTCTTGAAGAAGATCGCGTAGAGGCGCTCGCCGAACTGGTTGCGGACCCAATCGTGAAAGCTCCGCGGCTCCTTGATCGGCCGGGTCCGGGCCCAGAGATAGGAGGCGACGCAGGCCGCGCTCTCGACGATCCCGAGGTTGCGCAGGGCCTCGAAGGCCTTGAGCGGGTAGGCGTAGGTCTTGCCCTTGTAGTAGATCCGCGACAGCCGCGGCCGCTCGATGAAGTCGTCGGGCAGGATCTCGTTCCAGAGATCGACCACTTCCTTGGATTTCGAGAAGAAGCGGTGGCCGCCGATATCGAACAGGAAGCCCTTGTACGCGACCGTGCGGCTGATGCCGCCGACCTGGGTCGCGTCGCGCTCCAGCACCACGACGTCGCGGCCGGCCTTGGCCAGCATGTAGCCGGTGGTCAGGCCCGCCGGTCCTCCGCCGATCACCAGCGTCTCGGTGTGAAGGCTCATCGCTCGGGCAACTCCGGGGCCGTCACGGCCGCTTCCGCGCGGGACGGATCTCTGGGACGGGTCTCTCTCCCCGAGCTTTACAGCCCGGATGGTAAAGAACCGCTCAACCGGCCCCGCTAACCGGGGGGTAACGGCGTCCATGCGAACCGGGACCACCCGGATCTCACGTCCAGGCCCAGGATCCCGCCATGCTCGCCGCCTTGCTGCCCCAGGCCCGGACCGGACCGGAGGCGGCGCAAGCCTCCCCCTTCGAGCGCCCGGCGATCGTGTGGCTCCTCGTCCTGGCCGGCCTCGTCGGCTTCACGTCCTGGTCGGGCCTCGGAGCGGTGCTGCGCGACCTGCGCCTGCCGGACACCGACGACGCCATGCGGCTCGTCCAGGTGCGCGACCTTTTGGCCGGCCAGTCCTGGTTCGACCTCGCCCAGCACCGCCACGCGGGCGCGCCGCCGATGCACTGGTCGCGCCTCGTCGACGCGCCGATCGCCGGGCTGATCCTGCTGGCGCGGCCCCTCGCCGGGCCGGCCCTCGCGGAGGGGATCGCCGCGGCGGCGTGGCCGCTCATGCTGCTCGGGCTCTACGCGGCGATCCTCTACCGCGGGGTGCGCCGGGTCTTCGGGTGGCGCGCCGCGGCCTTCGCGCTGTTTGCCGGCACGCAGTCGATCTTCGTCGCCGGCCTGTTCGCCCCGGGGCGGATCGACCACCACAACGTCCAGATCTGCGCGATCCTCGCCCTCATCCTCAGCCTCGCCCGCCCGGCCCCGACCGCACGGGACGGAGCGATCGCCGGCGCCCTCGCGGCGTTCTCCCTGGCGGTCGGGCTCGAGGCCTTGCCGTTCATCGCGCTCGCTGGCCTCGTGCTGGCCGGCCTGTGGCTGCGCGCTGGGCGCGCCGCGCTGCCGCCCTTCCTCGGCTTCGGCCTCGCCCTCGGGCTCGTCGCCCCGGCCCTCTTCCTCGTCCAGACCGCGCCGGCGCTCTGGAGCGCGACCGCCTGCGACGCGCTCTCGCCGCCCTGGCTCTGGCTCGCGGCCTCGGCCGCATGCACCGCCGCCGGTGCGGCTCTGCTCCCGGGGGGGCGGGGGATCGGAGGACGGCTCGGCCTCCTCGCTGCCTGCGGCGTCCTCGCGGCCGGCGGCTTCCTCGTCCTGTTCCCGGCCTGCGCCGCCGGGCCGTTCACCGGCATGCCCGACCTCGTGCGCCGGGACTGGCTGGTGCGGGTACAGGAGATGCTCCCGGCCTGGCAGCTCGTCCGACTGGCCCCCGACGCGGTCCTCGCCGGCACCCTGCCGGTGCTGGCCGGCGCCGTCGCGGCGAGCCTGTGGGCGTGGCGCGGGCGCGATCTCGGGGAACGGTCCCTGATGGCCGCGGCCGCCGGCGCGCTCTGGCTCGGCCTCGCCCTCGGCGTGCCGCAGGTCCGCGGCCTCTACCTCGCCGCCGCCTTCGTGCCCCTGGTGGCCGGTCCGGTCCTCGACCGGGCGGTCGCGCTCCTGCGCCTGCCCGGCGCCGCGCCGCGCCGGCGGGCCGCCGCCCTGGCGCTGGGCCTGTCCCTGTGCGGCAAGGTCTGGATCGTCGTCGCGTCGCTCCTGCCGGCCTCCGCCGGGACGGACACGGCGCTCGCGGCGGAGCGCGCCGCCTGGCAGAGCTGCGGCGCCCGGCGCTCGGTCGCCGCCCTCGACGTCCTGCCGCCGGGGCTGGTCCTCGCCCGGATCGATCTCGGGCCCGCCCTGCTCCTGCACGGCCACCACGCCGTCGTGGCGGCGCCCTATCACCGGGCGCTGCCGGGCCTTTCCGCCGCGCTCGAGGCGTTCCGGGACGAGGCCACCCTGGCGCAGGTGGCCGCGCGGGTGGGGGCGGACTACATCGTGGCCTGCACCACCCCGGCAACGCCGGGCGTGGCGCCAAGCTTCGCCGACCGGCTCGGGCGCGGCGAGATCACCCCGCCCGGGCTGGAGCCGATCCCGGTGCCGGACACCCCCTTGCGACTCTGGCGCCTTGCGGCCGGCGCCGCCAGGGACTGATCCGTGACCGGGCGTGCCGCCGCGCTCTCCCTTCTTGGCGTCCTGGTGGCCCTCGTCCTCGCGGTCCTGGCCGCCGGGGCGGTGATGGTCGCCCGCGGCGAGGAGCCCGGCGGCATCGAGGAGGCCTGGCTCGCCCTGCTCGGCCCGCCCGATCTCGGCCCGGTCGATTTCGCCGCCCTCCGGCGCATGCCGTCCCGGGGCGACGCGCTCGCCTGCGCGGCCGATATCTGCCCCCTGGCGCAGGCCGACGCGGTGCCGCCGGACTACGCGGTCGCGGGTGCCCGCCTGCGCGAGATCGTCCGGGCGGTGGCCGCGCGCCAGCCGCGCACCGCCCTGGTCTTCACCGACCATTGGGGCGAGCAGGACCGCTACGTCGCCCGCACCGCGGTGCTTCGCTGCCCCGACACCGTCACGGTCGAGATCGTCGGCCGCGGGGAGGGCCGATCGAGCCTCGCGCTCTACATCCGCAGCCAGGCCGGCTGCCCCGTCCCGGCGACGAGCCACGGGCGGCTGACCCGCTGGCTCGACGGGATCGCGGCAGCGGCCGGAACCGAGGCGAACAAGGGGTGATGATCCGGATGCCGCGCGCCGCCCACGAGCACCTGAACCCCACCGGCGTCCCGCCCCTGGCGGCGCTGCCGGCCAACCCGGACGTCGTGGTGATCGGCGCCGGCGCCGCCGGGATCGGCGCGGCGCGCCGGCTGATCGCCCGCGGCCTGTCGGTGGCGGTGCTGGAGGCCCGCCCGCGGCTCGGCGGCCGCACCGTCACCACGCGTCTCCGCGGCCACCCGGTCGACCTCGGCGCCCACTGGCTCCATGCCGGGCCGATCAACCCCCTGGTGGCCTTAGGCGTCGCGCGTGGCGAGCCCCTGCGCCGGGCGGCGCAGGAGAGCCACCTCTGGGTCGGGCGGCGCCCCGGTCGGCCGGCGGAGGAGCTGGCCTTCGGCCGGGCCTGGGCCGTCGCCGATCGGGCGATGACCGACGGCGCCCGCCTCCACGGCGAGGACCGGCCCGCGGCGAGCGCCCTGCCGCCGGGCCTCGGCCCCTGGGGGCAGCGCGTGACTCTGGTGCACGGCCTCGTCTCGGGTCGGCCGCTCACCGAGATCAGCCTGCACGACTTCCCGAGCATGGAGTACGGCGACAACTTCTTCATCGCCGGCGGCTACGGCGCCTACCTCGCCCGCCTCGCCGCCGGGCTGCCGGTGGCGCTCTCCACCCCCGTCACCGCCCTCGACTGGGCGGGGGAGGGGGTGCGGCTCGATCTCGGGGGGCGCGGAACCTTGCAGGCCCGTGCCGCCCTCGTCACCGCCCCGATGATGGTGTTGCAGGAGCCGGCCCCGGCGCTGCGCTTCGCTCCCGACCTGCCGGGCCCGGTGCGCGCGGCCATCGACGGGTTCCGCACCGGCATCTACGAGCACGTGGTGCTGCACTGGCCGTCCTCGCCGTTCCGCGGCCGCGACCGGCTGGCGAGCCTGATCGGCGGCCGCCTCCAGCCGCCGGGCCTGCTGACGCGGGTCGACGGCACGCCGTTCCACTATTTCGAGCTCGACGTGCCCCTGGCCCGGCGCCTCGACGCCGCCCGGGCCGGAGCCGACGGCGCCCGGCGGCTGGTGCGCGAGACCCTGGCCGGGCAGGTCGGCCGCGGATCCTTGCGCGACCTCGCGGTGCCGGCCGTGACCGAGTGGCGCCACGATTCCTGGTCGCGCGGCTCCTGGGCGGTGGTGCCGCCGGGCCATACGGGCGCCCGCGACCTCCTCAAGGAGGCGATCGCTGAGCGAATCTGGTTCGCCGGCGAGGCCCTGTCGCGGGAGCAGTGGGGCACGGCGGGCGGCGCCTTCGCGGAGGGCGAGCGGGCGGCGGAGTCGATCGCGGCGGCGCTCCGCTGAAGCCGCATTGGACTAAACGCATAGTGGGCTTCGCGCCCGCGACCCCTATAGTGCCGCCATGCTCACGCGCGTCCTCACCCTCCTGATGCTCCTCGGCCTGTCCTGCGCCGTCGAGTCCCACGCTCAAGGCCTGACCCGCAACGTGCTCAAGGGCGCCTGCGAGAAGCTCGTCATCGCGGGCAAGGACGTCAGCCCGACCTGTGGCGAGAGCATCGTCAACACGGTCCAGGGCCGGCGCACCTCGTTCGACTTCACGTCGAGCGACGGCACCACGGTGAGCTTCAGCGGCACCGGCATGCCGCAGGACCGCCAGGAGGAGGTCGGGGTGGATGCCCTCCAGCCGGTCAGCGCCGTGATCCTCACGGTGAAGGGGACCGACGGCGGCATCACCCGCGACACCCTGATGACCGTCGGCTCCTGCCGCTTCCCGGCCTCGGGGCCTAACCGCTCCACCGTCGCCTGCACGGCCGACACCCAGCGCGGCCGCTTCGAGGGGACGTTCACGACGGCGAGCGACGCGGGCCCGGCGAAATAGGACGGCCCGGTCCGGGGCTCGGGCCGCTCCTCACTCCCCGCGCCGCAGCTCCGCCAGCGGCGCCGTCAGCGTGCACACCACCCCCTCGGGCAGGTAATGCGTGGCGACCTCGCCGTCGACGGTGCCGGCGAGGCCCCGTTCGATCAGGCGCGAGCCGAAGCCCTTGCGGGCGGGCGGCGTCACCGGCGGGCCGCCATGCTCCTGCCAGCGCAGGGCCAGGACCGGCGCATCGGGGCCGCTCACCGTCCAGTCGAGAGTGACGTGGCCGTCGGGCATGCGCAGGGCCCCGTACTTGACCGCGTTGGTGGCGAGCTCGTGCGCCATCAGGGCGAGCGAGAGCGCCGCCCGCGCGCCGCAGGGCACCGGCGGTCCGGCGAGCCGGAAGCGGCCGGGCCGGCCGTCATCGTGGATGGCGAGCGCGCTCTCGAGCACCGCCCGCAAGGAGGCGCTCTCGCCCTCGCCGGTCAGCAGGATGTCGTGCGCCTTGCCGAGCGCCACCAGCCGGGCCACGAGCGCCTCGCGGGCCGCCGCCGGGTCGGCGGCGTTGCGCAGGGTCTGCACCGCGATGGCCTGCACCATCGCCAGGGTGTTCTTGAGCCGATGGCTCAGCTCGCGGTTGAGGATCTCCTGCTGCGCCTCCGCCGCCTTGCGGGCCGAGATGTCGTGGCTCACCGCCGCGAAGCCCTCGAAGGCCCCGCCAGATCCACTCAGGGCGAACAGGTTGTAGCGCACCGGCACCACGGCCCCGGTGGCGAGGTTGCGCATGCGGAACTCGCCGCTCCAGCTTCCGCCGGCCCGAATGGCAGGCAGGATCGTGCCTTCGGCGAAGGGCAGGTCCTCGGGCGGGAAGAAATCGGTCAGGCGCGCCCCGCGCGCCGCGTCCTCGCCCAGGCCCACCAGGGCGCGCCCGGCCGGATTGACGTAGTCGATGGCACCCATCGCATCCGCGATGGCGATGAAGTCGCTCGATTGCTCGGCGACGAGGGCGAGGCGGCGCGAGGCCGCCTCGGCGGCGCGCTGCTCGGTCACGTCGAGGAAGACCGTCACCGCCGCGCGGATCGCCCCGTCCTCGTCCCGCACCGGGCTGCTCGAGACCTCGAGCAGGCGCAAGGCCCCGGTCGCGGCGTGGCGGTAGCGCATCGCCTCGCCGGTCACCACGGCGCCGTCCCGCAGCGCGCGCAGGGACGGATAGTCCTCCGGCGCGTAAGCGCGCCCGTCGGCATGCACGGCGCGGAAGGACGCGTAGCGGGAGAGCGTGGGCCCGCCGAGATCGTGGCCGAGGATCGCCTCGGCCCGGGCGTTGATCAGGTTCGGCGCCCCCGGCCCGAGGCCGGCGACCGAGATGCCGACCGGAGCCTGCCGGAAGACCGCTTCGAGCAGGCTGCGCTCCAGGTCGAGCCGGCGCTCGGAATCGCGCCTGTCGGCCTCGGCGCGCCGGCGCTCGGTGAGGTCGAGCATGGCACCGATCATCCGCACCGCGCGGCCGGCCTCGTCGCGGATCACCGAGCCGCGGTCGAAGACGTGGGCGTAGGAGCCGTCGGCGCGCCGGAAGCGGTACTCGTCGCTCCACACGGTCCCGGCCCCGTCGATGACGGCGTGGATCGAGGCGTCAATCCGGGCGCGGTCGTCGGGATGGATGTGGTCGATCCACCACGCGCCGGTCGGCGCGACCGCCGCGAGCGGGTGGCCGTAGGCTGCCTCCAGCGCTTCGTTCCAAAGCACGTGGTCGGTGGAAAAATCCCAGTCCCAGATCGCGTCGCGGGTGGCCTGCGCGGCCCGGCGGTAGCGTTCCTCGGTGGCCTGCGCCGCCCTCAAGGACGCCTCCTGCTCGGCATTCGCCCGGCGCAGGGCCAGCTGGCCCATCACCTGGCGCGCCAGCGCCCGCAGGTCCTCGGCCTCGACGGCGCTCAAGCCCTCCGGCCGCGAGACGTAGTCGATCACGCAGAGCGTGCCGAGCACCTGGCCCTCCGGCGTGCGCAGGGGCGCCCCGGCATAGAACCGGATGCCGGGATTGGCGGTGACGAGCGGGTTGTCGCGGGTGCGGGGATCCTGGGTCAGATCAGGGACGACGAGGAGCGAGTCCGGATGCGCCAGGGCGTGGGCGCAGACCGAGCGGCCGAGATCGGTCTGCGGGAAGGGAAATCCCGTCCGGGCCTTGAACCATTGCCGGGTGCCGGCGACCAGGCTCACCAGGGCGACCGGCACGTCGCAGAGCCGGCTCGCCAGGCGCACCACGTCGTCGAAGCCCTGCTCGGGCAGGGTGTCGAGGACGGCATACGATTCGAGCGCGGCGAGGCGGTCGGGATCGCACGCGGCTTTCAGCGGATCGGGAGGGCGTGACATTCCGGGCCGGGAGCGGTGGTCCCACGGGTTCTTAGCCCGAACCCGCCCCCTGCGTCACGGTCCATCGCGGGCGTCCAGGCCTCTGCCGATCGGATCAGTCGATCACCTCGACGACGCGGCGCGTGCCGGGCTCGACCAGCACCGGGTGATCGTTGACGATGGTGTAATTGTAGCCCTTGAGGGCGAATTCCGGCGGCACGTCGTAATAGACCACGCCCTCGGGCGGCAGCACCGTGCCGACGCGCAAAGGCCCCTCGTAGACGAAGGACGGCCGGCGCTCGCCGGCGGCATAGATGCGGAAGCGCTCGCGCCGGTCGATGCCCAGGATGCTGTTGGCCGTGCCGACGGCAGCCCCGATGGCCCCGCCCACCACCGCACCCACCGGCCCGGCGATCACCTCGCCCCGTGCCGCGCCGTCCTGAGCCCCGCGGGCGGTGCCCTGGGCGTGGGCGGAGCTAAGGCCGGTGGCGACGAGGAGGGCGGCGAGGGCGAGGCGCATGGGCGGAATCTCGAAAAGGCAGGGGCAGCTTGGCCGTCGAGGGAGAACGGCGGGTCTACGGGGGAGGTTCCGGGGCTGCATGTCCGGATTCGGCGTTAACCGCGATTGAAGAGGATTGGGGACGGAACCCGAAAACCCTGTTCCGTCCACGATTTGGAAGGCGGGCGGCTCCTAGCGTCGTCGCCATGAGACGGATGCGGACCAACGGGACGGCAGGGGGCGGCACGGCGCGGCGACAGGTCTGCGCTCCGGCCATGGGACCCGCACGGGCGTGACGATGAGCCATCGGCGCAACGACCAGATCGACATGGTGGTGCCCTTCGTGCACTTCCGCGACCAGCGGGAGACGATGGAGCGGCCGTTCTTCTCGATCGCCAAACAGAAGCGCCTGAAGGAGATCGACTATACCAGCCCCGACGGCTCGGTCTGGGTACGGGTGCTGCCGAACCAGGCCTACGGCATGGCGACGATCTGGGATGCCGACATCCTGATCTGGGCCGCCTCGACCATCTGCGAGATGAAGAAGCGCGGCCGCAACGACATTCCGCGCAAGCTCCACTTCATGCCCTACGACCTGCTCAAGGGCATCGGCCGCGAGACCGGCGGGCGGCAGTACAAGCTCCTGCGCGACGCGCTGTTTCGCCTGCAATCGACCTCGGTGCGCACCAACATCCGGGCCGAGAAGGCGAAGCGCAAGGAGCGTCAGTTCAGCTGGATCGACGCGTTCGACGACACGATCGACGAGGAGACCAATGCCAGCCGCGGCATGTCGATCACCCTGTCGGACTGGTTCTACGAGGGCGTGCTGATGGATGGCGGCGTGCTCGCCATCGACCCGGCCTATTTCGGCATCACCGGCGGGCGCGAGCGCTGGCTCTACCGCATCGCCCGCAAGCATGCCGGGGGAGCGGGGGAGGGGGGGTTCGCCATCAGCCTGCCGACCCTGTTCGAGAAGTCGGGCGCGGAAGGGACCTACCGCCGGTTCAAGTTCGAGATCGCCAAGATCGCCAAGGCGGACGAATTGCCGGGCTTCGTCCTGCGGATCGAGGAGAAGGAGCGCGGCGAGCCGCATCTGCGGATGATCCGCCGCGACCTCGTCACCGACGAGGTGCTGGTCGAGGCAGCCCCGAAGCCGAAACGCACCCGCAAGCCGAAGGCGGCGCCGGCACTGCCGCTCTTCCGCCACCTCTCCGACGAGACGATCGCGCTGTGCCGCAAGGCCCATCCGGGATGGGACGTGTACGGGCTGAAGACCGAGTTCGACCACTGGCTCGAAGGCGATCCGGACCGCGAGCCGAAGAACTACGAGAGCGCCTTCTTAGGGTTCGCCGAGCGCTTCGTGCGCGACGCCCATTGATCCACAGGCCCGCCCGTTCCCGATGTACGGGAGATGCGGCGGGCGACGAGGGCGGCCCCGAGGAGAAATCCCCGGAATCCCTGTGAATGACTCCGGCAGAGTCGGCACTTCGGGAACGCTCCGGGGCCGGAACGGTACTTCGGGAACGCCCACCGTGCGATCGGGAACGCCGGCACGGTACTTCGGGGACGGAGGGCGCGGTACTTCGGGGACGAATCGTCGGTACATCGGGAACGGCCCACCCGCATTAAGCATTTGGGCGAGTTCCAGGAATCGCCGCCGCCCGAGCGCCTAAATCGATAAAGATTCCTGTAACACTCTAAGCGGTGCATTCTGGGGAAAAGCCGGACAGCGAGTCCGGCCCGGAATCACAGCCCGCAAACACGAGTCGAGAACGGGTCCACAAGGCACCCACAGGAGTCGACGGGACTCGCCGGACCGAATCAGGGCACGACGGCATCTGTCGAACCGGAGCGCGCGAACTGGACTCGACTCGAGAAAGCTTTCCTGTGGGACTCTCCGGGGTGGCGGATCGCGATCTCGACTCGTCAGACCTCGCATCGTACGAGCGGATTCAAGGCGGCGACGGGATCGGACGGCGATGCGCGATGACGGGAAATCGGGGGTTCCCGCCAGGGTGGACCGTTCGTGAAGTACGCCCCGGCGGCGGTCGGTCGGGGCGGATGCGCTATCCGGGGAGGCGGCGGGGCGGAAGAGTGTGCCGGTCGCGGTCACGGACGTCCCGCCGAACGGTGCCGCCAGGGGATGAAACGACCGCGGCGATGCGGGAGCGTACATCGGGGACAGCGGGGAGAGTGACCGATCGGTGCGGCGGCGACGCACGATCTCCCCGCCATGGCGGAGGCATTGGGAGTGGATAAGGCGCGCGCAGGACGGGCGGTTTCGGGATGGAGGCGGGGCAAACGAAACCATGACGGTCTCGGCGGCCACGAAGCCTTCTGAAGCAATCGACGCGGAGTCACGCGGAGTTCCCGAAGTACGCCGGCTTCCATTTGGCCGCTTCGTCGAGAGCGGTCACGTCCCGCCACTCCGAACATCCTGGTTTTATCGGGAAATCCGCACACACATCGACATCTCCCGGCGTCATCCCGGAACTCGCCGAAAGCGAGAACCTAGGATGACGCCGAGGGTCGCCACTCAGTCCACCCACTCAAGCCGGCGCTCAGCCGAGCGACGGCAAGTTCAGCCCGTGCTCCCGGGCACACGCGACCGCATCGTCGTAGCCGGCATCGGCGTGGCGCATCACGCCGGTGGCGGGGTCATTCCACAGTACCCGCTCCAGGCGCCGGTCCGCCGCCTCGCTGCCGTCGCAGACGATCACCATGCCGGCATGCTGCGAGAAGCCCATCCCGACCCCGCCGCCATGGTGCAGCGAAACCCAGGTGGCCCCGGACGCGGTGTTGAGGAGGGCATTGAGCAGCGGCCAGTCGGAGACCGCGTCGGAGCCGTCGCGCATCGCCTCCGTCTCGCGGTTCGGCGAGGCGACCGAGCCGGAATCGAGGTGGTCGCGGCCGATGACGATCGGCGCCTTCAGCTCGCCCTTGCGCACCATCTCGTTGAAGGCGAGGCCGAGCCGGTGGCGGTCGCCGAGGCCCACCCAGCAGATCCGCGCCGGCAGGCCCTGGAACCGGATCTTCTCCCGCGCCATGTCGAGCCAGCGGTGGAGATGGTGGTTGTCGGGCAGAAGCTCCTTCACCTTGGCGTCGGTCGCAAAAATGTCCTCCGGGTCGCCCGAGAGGGCGCACCAGCGGAACGGCCCGATGCCGCGGCAGAAGAGCGGACGAATGTAGGCCGGCACGAAGCCCGGGAAGGCGAAGGCGTTCTCGACGCCCTCCTCCAGCGCCATCTGGCGGATGTTGTTGCCGTAATCGACCACCGGCACGCCGGCGCGGTGGAAGTCGAGCATCGCCCGCACGTGCACCGCCATCGAGCGCTTCGCCGCCGCCGCCACGGCGGCCGGGTCGGTCTCGCGCTTGGATTCCCACTCGGCGACCGTCCAGCCCGCCGGCAGGTAGCCGTTGACGGGATCGTGGGCCGAGGTCTGGTCGGTGACGCAGTCGGGGCGCACGCCGCGGGCGTAGAGCTCCGCGAAGATGTCCGCCGCATTGCCGAGCAGCGCGACCGAGCGCGGGGTCTTGGTGCGGCAGGATTCCTCGATCAGCGCGAGCGCATGGTCGAGGTCGCGGGCCTGAACGTCGACGTAAGCAGTGCGCAACCGGAACTCGATGCGCGAGGCCTGCGCCTCGACGGCCAGGCACGAGGCCCCCGCCATGGTGGCGGCGAGCGTCTGCGCGCCGCCCATGCCGCCAAGGCCCGCCGTCAGAATCCAGCGGCCCGACAGGTCGCCGGCATAGTGCTGGCGGCCCATCTCGACGAAGGTCTCGTAGGTGCCCTGCACGATGCCCTGGCTGCCGATATAGATCCAGGACCCGGCCGTCATCTGGCCGTACATCATCAGGCCCTTGCGATCGAGCTCGTGGAAATGCTCCCAGGTCGCCCAGTGCGGCACGAGGTTCGAGTTGGCGATCAGCACGCGGGGGGCATCCGGATGGGTGCGAAACACCCCGACCGGCTTGCCGGACTGGACCAGCAGGGTCTGGTCGTCGTCGAGGTCGCGCAGGGCTGCCACGATGCGGTCGAAGCTCGCCCAGTCCCGCGCCGCCCGGCCGATGCCGCCATAGACTACCAGCTCGCCCGGCCGCTCGGCGACGTCGGGATCGAGGTTGTTCATCAGCATCCGGAGCGGCGCTTCGGTCAGCCAGCTCTTGGCGGTGAGGGTCGGGCCATGGGGGGCGCGGACGATGCGGGCGTTGTCGATGCGGGTCATGGGCGGGGGCTCCGGAGAAGATAAGGTCGAGAAATCGCAGTTCATGAGTGTCATCCCACCCGCGACCTCATCCTGAGGACGGGTGGGAGAGGATTGCCGTCCGTGCGACCGTGGTTGCGGGTCGAACGTCGTCTCAGCCGAGGGCTGGGAGCGGCACCTCGCCCACTGCCGCCACGAGGCTGCCGTCCCGCACCAGCGCCAGCGCCGCCGCGATATCGGGGTGAAAATGCCGGTCGTCGTCGAGATGCGGCACGTCCGCCCGCAGCCGCGCCCGCACCGCCTCCAGTGCGGGGCTCGAGGTGAGCGGCGCGTGGAAGTCGCAGCCTTGCGCCGCCGCCAGGACCTCGATCGCCACCACCGCGGCGGCGTTCTCGGCCATCGGCATCAGGCGGCGGGCGCCGTGGGCGGCCATCGAGACGTGGTCCTCCTGGTTGGCCGAGGTCGGGATCGAATCGACGCTCGCCGGCATCGCCCGCTGCTTGTTCTCGGAGACGAGGGAAGCGGCCGTCACCTGCGGGATCATGAAGCCGGAATTCAGCCCCGGCTTCGGCGTCAGGAAGGCCGGCAGGCCCGACAGGGCGGGGTCGACCAGCATGGCAATGCGCCGCTCGGACAGGGAGCCGATCTCGCACAAAGCCATGGCGATCATGTCGGCCGCGAAGGCCACCGGCTCGGCGTGGAAGTTGCCGCCGGACAGGGCCTCGTCGGTCTCGGGGAAGATCAGCGGGTTGTCGGAGACGCCGTTCGCTTCCGTGGCGAGCGTCTCGGCGGCTTGCCGGAGCAGGTCGAGGCACGCGCCCATCACCTGCGGCTGGCAGCGCAGGCAATAGGGGTCCTGCACCCGCTCGTCGCCGACGAGGTGCGAGGCCCGGATGGCGCTGCCGGCCATCAGGGCGCGCAAGGCGGCCGCGGTCTCGATCTGGCCGCGGTGGCGGCGCAAGCCGTGGATGCGCGGATCGAACGGTGCGTCGGAGCCCCGCGCCGCGTCGGTGGCGAGCGCCCCGGCGACGAGGGCCGTGCGCAGCAGGGTCTCGGCCTCGAACAGGCCGGCCAGCGCATTGGCGGTCGAGAACTGGGTGCCGTTGAGGAGCGCCAGGCCCTCCTTCGGCCCGAGCGTGGCCGGCGCGAGGCCGGCCGCGGCCAGAGCCTGGGCAGCGGGCATCCGTCCCGTCGGCGTGAAGGCCTCGCCGACCCCGATCATCACCGCCGCCATGTGGGCGAGCGGCGCGAGGTCTCCCGAGGCGCCGACCGAGCCCTGGCACGGCACGACCGGGATCACGTCGCGGGCGAGCATCGCCGCCAGCAGGTCGAGCGTTTCGGACTGCACGCCGGAGGCGCCTTGCGCCAGGCTCGCGAGCTTGAGCGCCAGCATCAGCCGCACGACCGGCACGGGGCTCGGCTCACCGACGCCTGCGGCGTGGGAGAGCACGATGTTGCGCTGGAGCGTCGCGAGGTCGGCGGCGTCGATCCGCACGCTCGCGAGTTTTCCGAATCCGGTATTGATGCCGTAGACCGGCTCGCCCCGGGCGAGGATCCGGGCGACCGCCGCCGCACTCTCGGCGACCGCCGGGGCGCAAGATCGATCGAGGGCGGCGCGGGCGCCGCGATAGACCGCGCGCCAGCCGGAGAGCGGCACCGCGCCCGGCACGAGGGTGATCGTCTCGGTCATCGTGTTCCCCGGATGCGGGCGTGGAGCGGGTTGAAGCCCATGCGGTAGACGAGCTCGGCCGGCCGCTCGACCGACCAGACCGCGAGGTCGGCGCGCTTGCCGGCCTCGAGGGTGCCGACCTCGGACAGGATCCCGAGGGCGCGGGCGGCCTCGCGGGTGGTGCCGGCCAGGCACTCGTCGACGGTGAGGCGAAACAGGGTCGCGGCCATGTTCATGGCGAGCAGCAGCGAGGTGAGCGGCGAGGTGCCGGGATTGGCGTCGGTCGCCACTGCCATGGGGACGCCGTGCTGCCGGAAGAGCGCCACCGGCGGCAGCTTGGTCTCGCGGATGAAGTAGTAGGCGCCGGGCAGGAGCACCGCGACGGTGCCGCTCCTCGCCATGGCGGCGGCGCCGGATTCGTCGGTATGCTCGAGGTGGTCGGCCGAGAGGGCGCGGTAGCGCGCGGCCAGCGCCGCGCCGCCGAGATTCGAGAGCTGGTCGGCGTGGAGCTTCACCGGCAGGCTCAAGGCCTGGGCCCGGTCGAACACCCGGGCGACCTGATCGGGCGAGAAGGCCAGCCCCTCGCAGAACGCATCGACCGCGTCGACCAGTCCTTCTGCGGCGAGCGCCGGCAGCATCGTGTCGGCGACCGCGGCGATGAACGCGTCCTTGTCGCCGCCGGCCTCCGGCGGCAGGGCGTGGGCGCCGAGGAAGGTGGTGCGGATGCCCACAGACCGCATCTCGCCGAGCCGGCGGGCGGCGCGAAGGGCCTTGCGCTCGCTGGCGAGGTCGAGGCCGTAGCCCGATTTCACCTCGACGGTGGTGACGCCCTCGGACATCAGCGCGTCGAGCCGGGGAAGCGTCTGGCGCACCAGCTCGTCCTCGCTCGCCGCACGCAAGGCGCCGACCGAGGAGACGATGCCGCCGCCGGCCCGCGCCACCTCCTCGTAGGAGGCCCCGGCGAGACGCAACTCGAATTCGTGCGCCCGGTCGCCGGCCCAGACGAGATGGGTGTGGCAGTCGATCAGCCCCGGGGTGATCCAGCGGCCCTCGCCGTCGACGATCTCGGCGCCGTCGAGCGCCGCCCCCGGCAGGTCGGCCTCCGCGCCGGCGAACAGGATGCGGCCGTCGCGGATCGCGAGCGCGGCCTTCTCCACCGCGCCGATGCCCGGGAGCCCGGGCGCGACGGTGGCGAGCCGGACGTTGCGCCAGACCTGCGGCACCCGTTCTGTCTCGCTCATGCGCGTCTCCTCCGTGATTCGCGTATATGTATAGACATGAGCGATCGGGCTTGTATAGACATGATGCGACGCGCGCGAGCGCCAAGGACCCCAAGGACCTATGCAGGAGACGCGCCGATGACCGTGCTGCACGCTGCCCACGCCCTCACGCCCACGGGCTGGCAGGCCGATCTCCGGCTCACCCTGGAGGCGGGCCGGTTCTCCTCCGTCGAGGCCAACCGGGCGCCGGAGCCGGGCGACACCCGCGTGGCGGTGCTGGTGCCGGGGCTGCCGAACCTGCACAGCCACGCCTTCCAGCGCGGCATGGCGGGGCTGGCCGAGCGGCGGGGCCCCTCCTCCGACACGTTCTGGACCTGGCGCGAGACGATGTACCGCTTCGCCCTGCGGATGAGTCCCGACGAGGCCGAGGCGGTGGCGGCGCAGGCCTATGTCGAGATGCTCGAATCCGGCTTCACCCGGGTCGGCGAGTTCCACTACCTGCACCATGCCCCGGACGGGCGCCCCTACGCCCGCCTGGCCGAGATGGCCGAGCGGATCGCCGCCGCCGCGTCGCTCACGGGGCTTCGCCTGTCCCTTCTGCCGGTGCTCTACCGCTGGTCGAATTTCGGTGGCGTCGCCCCGAACGAGGGCCAGCGCCGCTTCGTCAGCGACCTCGACCTGTTCGCCCGCCTCGTCGAGGAATCCCGCGCCGCGGTGGCGGATCTCCCCGGCGCAACGCTCGGCGTCGCGCCCCACAGCCTGCGGGCGGTGACGCCCGACGACCTCTCCGCCGCCGTCGCGCTCGCGCAAGGCGGGCCGGTCCATATCCACGCCGCCGAGCAGGTGCGGGAGGTGGAGGAGTGCCTGGGGTGGTCCGGCGCCCGGCCCGTGCAGTGGCTCCTCGACGAGGCCGGCCTCGATTCCCGCTGGTGCCTGATCCATGCCACCCACATGACGGCCGACGAGACCGCCCGGTTCGCGGGCAGCGGCGCCGTCGCGGGGCTGTGCCCGGTGACCGAGGCGAGCCTCGGCGACGGCATCTTCCCGGGCCCCGGCTTCGTCGCGGCGGGGGGGCGCTACGGGGTGGGGACCGATTCGAACGTGCTGGTCGGCGCCGCCGACGAATTGCGCCAGCTCGAATACGCCCAGCGCCTCGGGAACCGGCAGCGCAACGTGCTGGCCGCCCCCGGCGCCTCGACCGGACGGGCCCTGTTCGACGCAGGCCTCGCCGGCGGCACCCAGGCCCTCGCCGCGGAGGGGGGAGGGCTCGCGGCCGGGGCGCCGGCCGATTGCGTGGCGCTGGCCGGGACGGACCCGGCGCTGATCGAGCGGAGCGGCGACGCCCTCCTCGACGGCTGGATCTTCGCGGCCGGCTCGCGGGCGGTGGAGGCGGTGTGGGTGGACGGCCGGCAGGTCGTCGCGGGCGGGCGCCACGTGGCGCGGGAGGCGGTGGCGGCGCGGTATGCGGGGGCGCTCGGGCGGCTGATGGCGGCGTGATCGACTGTCACCGATCCCAGCTCCCTCAGCTTTCCCAAGTCGAGCACACCTCCCCTCTCCCACACGGGAGAGGGGATCCCGCGGCTTTCCGTCATCGAATCGCGCCCAGTCTGGATTGCCATGCGGCTTCCGTCTTCGAGCTCGGGTATGAGAGAGGCGGCCGGACCTCCCGGTGGAGTCGACGGCAGGAGGCGGCGTGTGCGAGCGAGATCCCTTGAGCGGACCTGATCCCCGATGACCGCCCACGATCCCGCCCGCCCCGAGGCCCGGCCGATCTCGCTGCACCAGCAGATCCTCTCGGAACTCCAGGGCCACATCCTGTCCGGCCGCTGGCCCCCCGGCCACCGCATCCCGTTCGAGCACGAGCTGACGGCGCAGTTCGGCTGCTCGCGCATGACCGTCAACAAGGTGCTGACCCAGCTCGCCGCCGCCGGGCTGATCGAGCGCCGGCGCAAGGTCGGCTCCTTCGTGCGCCAGCCGCATTCGCAATCGGCGGTGCTGGAGATCCCGGAGATCCGCAGCGAGGTCGAGGCCCTGGGCCTGCCCTACCGCTTCACCCTGCTCCGGCGCCGCCGGAGGCGCAGCACGCAGGCCGACCGCGCGGAACTCGGGCTCGACGCGCCGGCCCCGGTCCTGGCCCTCACCGGCCGGCACGACGCCGGGCCGCGCCCGTTCTGCCTGGAGGAGCGGCTGATCCACCTCGCGGCGGTGCCGGAGGCCGAGGCGCAGGATTTTTCCGCGGAGCCGCCGGGGGCATGGCTCGTCCATCACGTGCCCTGGAGCGCGGCCGAGCACCGCATCCGCGCGCGGAGCGCCGATGCCGGCCTCGCCGCCACGATGGCCTGTCCGCCCGGGACGCCCTGCCTCGTCGTCGAGCGCCGCACCTGGAGTGCCGGGCGCCCCGTCACCGTCGTGCGGCTGACCTATCCGGGTGAGGCGCACGAGCTCGTCGCCCGTTTCGCACCGTCACAGAGTTGACGTAATGCCCTAGCCCTCACAAGCCCGATCAGCTATCAGCCCTGCCGGCAACGGCCGGTCCTGCCGGGTTTTCTCTACGTCACCGCCCCGTCGCCGCGAGGCGGGGCATGAACGGTCGAGGGTGATGCGGTACGAGGTCGAGCGGAAGTTCCTGGTCGCTCATGCGGGTTGGCGCGAGCACGCGGTGAGCCGGCACCGGCTCACGGACGGGCTCGTGGGCGAGTTCGCCGGCGGCAAGGTCCGGGTGCGGCTCGACGAGGAGCGGGCCTGGCTCACCGTCAAGGGCCGGCGCGACGGCCTGTCCCGGCCGGAATTCGAGTACGAGATCCCGCGGGGCGAGGCCGAGGACATGCTGCGCCTCGTCTGCGAGACCTGCCTGATCGAGAAGACGCGCCACTGCGTGCCGCATGGCGGGCTGGTCTGGACCGTGGACGAGTATGGCGGGTCGCTCGCCGGCATGGTCCTGGCCGAGATCGAGCTGGAGCACGAGGCGCAGGTCGTAGCCCTGCCGGACTGGCTCGGCCGCGAGATCACGGCGGATGCGCGCTTCCGCCAATCGACCCTGCTGCGACTCGCCCGCGAGGCCGGCCGCCCGGTGACCCTGACCGAGGTGATCGCCGCGCAGCTGTGAGGATCCCGCCGCATCCGGGCGCGGCACGCGGCATGAAGATCCCGGACATGCCGGTGAGGAAATGCCGGCATTCCACAGCATGGCCCATCGATGATCGCGGCAGAGAGGCCGGATGCCGGACGGTCGTTGTCCTTTGCCCGGGCATCGTCTATGACCCGGCGCCAGACTCAATCGAGCTCACCAGCCGGCGTCTTCTAAAGAGCCCCCGAAGCAGCCGTCAGGCTGCCGCGAAGAGCGGGCGAAGCGGATGCCGCCCCGCCCTCCGGCCTGGTCCGGACGCGCGGGGAATCGAGGCCCCGAGGGACCGACGGCGTCGGGGTACCGCGGCCTCCTCCCGAGGAAACCACCCGAAAAGGTCTTACGCGGCGAGCCGGCGGCGCGCTCGCGATCGGACGCCTGTCACGGCCGGGGGCGCGCGCCTGCCGGTCCTGTACCAGAACGGGGTTTGGCCATGCGTGCCGACGACAAGACCACCAGCCTTGCCAGCGTGAGCCGGCGCCGGATCCTCGGCGGTGCGGCTGCCGGCCTCGCGGCCGCGGCTTTGCCCGATTCGCTCGCCCTGGCCAAGGATCCGGATGGAACCGGCGCCGACAAGGTCGACGTGCTGCTGATCGGCGGCGGCGTGATGAGCGCGACGCTCGGCGTGTGGCTCAACGAGCTGGAGCCGGGCTGGTCGATCCGGATGCTCGAGCGCCTCGACCAGGTGGCGATGGAGAGCTCGAACGGCTGGAACAACGCCGGCACCGGCCATTCGGCGCTGGCCGAGCTGAACTATACGCCCGAGAAGAAGGGCAAGATCGAGATCGCCAAGGCTGTCGAGATCAACGAGGCGTTCCAAGTCACCCGCCAGTTCCTCGCCTGGCAGGTGAAGAACGGCGTCTTGAGGGACCCCAAGACCTTCATCAACTACACGCCCCACATGAGCTTCGTCTGGGGTGATGACAACATCGACTTTCTCAAGCGGCGCTACGAGGCGCTGAAGGCGAGCCCGCTCTTCGCCGGGATGGAGTTCTCGACCGATCCCGGGCAGCTGAAAAAGTGGGTGCCCCTGATGATGGAGGGGCGCGACCCGAACCAGAAGGTCGCCGCCACCTGGTCGCCGCTCGGCACCGACGTCGAGTGGGGCGAGGTCACCCGCCAATACGTCGCCCACCTGCGCCGCCAGCCGACCTTCCGCCTCGACGTCTCGACCGAGGTCCAGGGCATCGCCAAGAACGCCGACGGCTCCTGGCGCGTGACCTCGCGCAACCTCAGGGACGGGTCGCGCCAGGCGGTCGACGCCAAGTTCGTGTTCATCGGCGCCGGCGGCGGCGCCCTGCACCTGCTCCAGGCCTCCGGCATCCCGGAGGGCCAGGACTATGCCGGCTTCCCGGTCGGCGGCTCGTTCCTGATCAACGAGAACCCGGACGTCGCCACGCTCCACCTCGCCAAGGCCTACGGCAAGGCCTCGGTCGGCTCGCCGCCGATGTCGGTGCCCCATCTCGACACCCGCGTGCTCGGCGGCAAGCGCGTCCTCCTGTTCGGGCCGTTCGCGACCTTCTCGACCAAATTCCTGAAGGAGGGCTCGTATCTCGACCTGCTGACCTCGACCACGACCAGCAACGTCTGGCCGATGATGCGGGTCGGCCTCGACGAGTTCCCGCTGGTGGAATACCTCGCCGGCCAGCTGATGCTCTCCGACGACGACCGGCACGCGGCGCTGAAGGAATACTTCCCGGACGCCAGGAAGGGCGAGTGGCGCCTGTGGCAGGCCGGCCAGCGCGTGCAGATCATCAAGCGCGACAAGGACAAGGGCGGGGTGCTGAAGCTCGGCACCGAGATCGTCAACGCGCAGGACGGCAGCATCGCGGCGCTGCTCGGCGCCTCGCCGGGCGCCTCCACGGCGGCGCCGATCATGCTGCAGGTGCTCGAGAAGGTCTTTGCCAAGAACGTCGCCACGCCCGAATGGCAGGCGAAGATCCGCCAGATCGTCCCGAGCTACGGCCAGCGCCTGAACGACGATCCGGAGAAGGTCGCTCAAGGCTGGGCCTATACCAGCGAGCAGTTGCAGCTACCGGCCCCGCCGGCGATCGACCGCGCTCCGCTGAAGCCGGTTCCGGTGAGCGACACGGTGCTCAGCAGCAGCGACATCCCGGTCAAGGCCCCGGTCCACGACCTGGCGCCGTAAGGGCGCGCGTCCCGTCCCCGGGATCGCGCGGGCCGTCCCGGGCGGCAGGGCTGCCCGGGGAAATCAAGGCTGCCCAGAGGGCCCACCGGAGCCGCGCACGAGGCCGGGAGACCGGATCAGTCCCAGATATCCGCGTTCAGGATCTCGTGTGCCAGCGCCCGGCTCGGCTCGCGGTGGAGGCCGGGGCCGGACAGGACGAACTCGACGTCGGCGAGGCGCGGCAGGTCGGCGTGGGAGAGTTCCTGCAACCCGTCGGGGATCAGGCTGCGGGGCTGCGCCATCAGGCCGACGCCGGCGAGCGCCGCGGCGCGCAAGCCGCTGAGGCTGGCGCAGGTGCAGGTGATGCGGAAGGCCCGGCCCTCCTGCGTGAGAGCCGCGAGCGCCACCGCCCGGGTGATGCTGGGGGCCGGGAAGCTCGCGAGCGCCACCGGCTCGCCCCGCTCCGGCAGGGCGGTGGGCAACCCGACCCAGACCAGCCGGTCGCGCCGGACCAGCATCCCTTGCGTCTCGCCGACATGGCGCTTGCCCAGCACGAGGTCGAGCTCGCCCCTCGCCAGCGCGTCGTGGAGGAAGCCGGTCAACGCCACGCTTAGTTCGAGGTCCACCGACGGGTAGGCCTCGCGGAAATCGCGAAGCACCTCCGACAGCCGGCTCTGCACGAAATCCTCCGAGGCGCCGAAGCGGACCTTGCCCCGCACGGGACCTCCGGCCAGCGCCCGCTCCAGCCGCTCGTGGGCATCGAGCACCGTGCGGGCGAAGCCCAGCACCGTCTCGCCCTCCGGGGTCAGGGCCACCGAATGGGTGTCCCGGGCCACCAGCCGGCGCCCGATCTGGGCCTCCAGGCGCTGGACGTGCTGGCTCACCGTCGACTGGCCGAGGCCGAGCTGCTCGGCCGCCCGGCTGAAGCTGCGGCTGCGCACCACCGCCGCCAGGGTGCGCAGCAGCACGGGATCGATCAGGCGGGTCACGTCGGCTCTCCGCATCCTGCATGAGCGAAGCCTACGCTATCGCATTTCACGATAACTGTAATCCTGCGCTCCCGCGTACCCATCCGGGGCCTGTCCGATTAGGTAGGCGAGGTTCCTTCCAGACGCTCGGCCCGCCATGCTCTCGCGCTTTCGCCCCGATACCTTCACGCTGATGATCGTCGGCGCCCTGATCCTCGGCAGCCTGCTGCCGGTTCAGGACCGGCCGGCCGAGTGGCTCGGCGTCTTCGCCAACGGCATGATCGCGCTCCTCTTCTTCCTGCACGGGGCGCGCATCGACCGTCAGACGGCGCTCGCCGGGCTGGTGCATTGGCGGCTGCACCTCGTGGTCTTCGCCTCGACCTTCGTGCTGTTCCCGATCCTCGGCCTCGCCGCCGGCCTGCTCAGCCCGACCCTGCTGACCCCGGCGCTGGCCGCGGGCGTGCTCTTCCTCTGCGTGCTGCCCTCCACCGTGCAATCCTCCATCGCCTTCACGTCGGTGGCGGGCGGCAACGTGCCGGCGGCGATCTGCTCGGCCTCGGCCTCGAACATCCTCGGCATGTTCATCACCCCGCTCCTCGTCGCGGTGCTGCTCAACACGCAAGGCAGCCACCACGGCTTCGATTGGGGGGCGGTCGGCAAGATCATGGCCCAGCTGCTCCTGCCCTTCGCGCTCGGCCAGCTGCTGCAGCCGCGCCTCGGCCCGTGGCTGACCCGGCACAAGCCGCTGACCATGGTGGTCGATCGCGGCTCGATCCTGCTCATCGTCTACATCGCCTTCAGCCACGCGGTGGTGACCGGCCTGTGGAGCCGCACGCCCCTGCCGGCGCTGGCCACCATGCTGGTCGTCGACCTGGTTCTGCTCGCCGCGGTGCTGGCGATCACGACCGCCGCGAGCCGCCTCCTCGGCTTCTCGAAGGAGGACGAGATCACCATCGTGTTCTGCGGCTCGAAGAAGAGCCTGGCTTCCGGCGTGCCGATGGCGAACGTGATCTTCGCCGGTCAGGATGTCGGCGGCATCATGCTGCCCCTGATGCTCTTCCATCAGGTCCAGCTCATGGCTTGCGCCGCGCTCGCCCGCCGCTACGCCGCGCGCACGCAAGACGCGCTCGCCGCCGAGGAGGGCCCGGCCCGGGCCGGCGTCGCGCCGGCCGCCGCGAAGCTCGCGGCGCGCTGATCCAAGCTCGCGGCGCGCCGATCCAAGCTCGCGGCGCGCCGATCCAAGCGGCGCTGATCCAAGCGGCGCCGACCCGACTGGCGCTGATCTGGCGGCGTTGACGAAAGATTCACGTCGTCGCGCCATTCTCATGGGGAGCCAAGTTGCGTACCGGCTCTCCCGAATGTCCGGCCCCGTCGCGCGTTCCGCGGCGGGGCCGCGCCGTTTCTTCGGGGCTCTACGACGGGATGACGGTCGGAGAACGTCCGGGAATCGACCGTCGATCGTTTTAAGCCTTCATTCACCTTGTCGCTTCAGCCGGCGCACACCATCCCGCCTCTAGTTTTACCGGGTGCCGTCACCCGAGGAGGCGCCCGATGACCACGTTCGTCCTGCCGCGCCGCGACCTCGCCGCGGTGCCGGTCCTGTCGCTGCTGCGCGGCTTCGGCCACGTCCTGATGGCGGCGTTCATCTTCTTCGCCTGCTTCGCCTTCTCGGACACATCGCCCTACGACATCGTGGCAATCCCGACCATCGTGCTCTGGGTCCTGCTCGGCGTGCGGCTCTACCGCGGGGCGGTGCCCGTCGTCATGGTGCTCCTCGTCTTCGTGGGCGCGACGGTCGTCGCCCTGATGCCCTATCTCGACGAGGACCTCTCGGCGATCTGGACGCTGCAGCTCTGCTACCTCGCCGTCACCGGCATCTTCTTCACGATGTTCTTCTCGGACGGCAGCGACCGCCGGATCGAGGCCGCCCTCAAGGTCTACACCGCCAGCACGCTGTTCAGCGCCGTCCTCGGCATCGGCGGCTATCTCGAGCTGATCGGCAACGAGGAGCTGTTTTCCAAGTACGGCCGGGCCTCCGGCACCTTCCAGGACCCGAACGTGTTCGGCTCGTTCCTGACCCTCGGCGCGCTCTACCTGATGCACAACCTGCTCACCGGCCGCGCCCGGCATCCGCTGCTCTCGGGCCTCGGCCTCGGGATCCTGCTCACCGGCGTGTTCCTGTCCTTCTCCCGCGGCTCCTGGGGCGGAACCCTGGCGATGAGCGGGCTGATGGTCCTGATGCTCCACCAGACCAGCGCTCCGTTCTTGCGCCGCCGCATCGTGCTGCTCGCCGCCCTCACGGCGGGGTTCGGGGCGGTCGCCCTCGTGGGCCTGCTCTCGGTGGGCAATGTTGGCGAGACCTTCGCCAAGCGTGCCGCCGTTACCCAGGATTACGACGAGGGCGAGACCGGCCGCTTCGGCAACCAGCTGCGCGGCATCGGCATGCTGATCGAGGACCCGCTCGGCATGGGCCCGCTGCGCTGGCGCCGCACCTTCAACCTCGAGCCGCACAATTCCTATATCGGCGCCTTCTCCAACGGCGGCTGGGTCGGCGGCGTCGCCTTCGTGTTCCTGGTGCTGATGACCACCCGGGTGGGGCTGCGGCTGATGAGCCAGGACACGCCTTACCGGCGCCACGCCCAGATCGTGGTGCCGGCCCTCCTGATGTTCTTCCTCCAGGCGATGCAGATCGACATGGAGAAGTGGCGCCACGTCTACATGATGCTCGGCATGGTCTGGGGCTTGGAGGCGGCGCGGGTGCGCTGGCTCGCCGGCGGGGAGGCGTGAGGGCAGCATCGGTTTGCAGGCGCCGGCAAATGGGCTAGAGCCCGGCGGACCCCGCGCCCGCCCCTTGCCGGGCCCGTCCCCCGCGACGGGCGCCCGAGGCCGCGCCGCCGAACGCTGCTCTGCGAGACCCGATGTCCAAGCCCGCGAAGGCCGAGAAGGCCGCCACCCTCAAGCCCCGCCTGCCGCGCGGCCTCGTCGACCGCGGGCCGGCCGAGATCGCCGCCACCAACCGGATGCTGGAGAAGATCCGCGAGAGCTTCGAGCTCTACGGCTTCGAGGCGGTGGAGACCCCCTTCATCGAGTACACCGAGGCGCTCGGCAAGTTCCTGCCTGACCTCGACCGGCCGAACGAGGGCGTGTTCTCGTTCCAGGACGACGACGAATCCTGGCTATCCCTGCGCTACGACCTGACGGCGCCGCTCGCCCGCTACGTCGCCGAGCATTTCGACGCCCTGCCCAAGCCCTATCGCAGCTACCGCGCCGGCTACGTCTTCCGCAACGAGAAGCCGGGCCCGGGCCGCTTCCGCCAGTTCATGCAGTTCGACGCCGACATCGTCGGGGCGCCAACCGTCGCGGCGGATGCCGAGATCTGCATGATGGCCGCCGACACGCTGGAGAAGGTCGGCATCGGCCGCGGCGACTACGTGGTGAAGGTCAACAACCGCAAGGTCCTCGACGGCGTGATGGAGGCGATCGGGCTCGGCGGCGACGACCAGGCCGGCCGGCGCCTCACCGTGCTGCGGGCGATCGACAAGCTCGACCGCCTCGGGCCCGACGGCGTGCGCCTGCTGCTCGGCCCCGGCCGCAAGGACGAGAGCGGCGACTTCACCAAGGGCGCCGGCCTCTCGGACGATGCGATCGAGCGCATCCTGCGCTACGTCTCGTTCCAGGCCGCCCCGACCGACGGCGGCGACCGCCTCGCCTTCTGGGAAAGCTTCTTCGGCGGCTGGGGCGAGGTCGTCGGCTCCTCCGAGACCGGGCGCCAGGGCATCGCCGAGCTGCACGCCATCATGAAGCTGTGCGAGGCGGCGGGCTACGGCCACGACCGCGTGCGGGCCGACCCGTCCGTGGTGCGGGGCCTCGAATACTACACCGGCCCGGTCTTCGAGGCCGAGCTGACCTTCCCGGTCGTCAACGAGGACGGCCAGACCGTACGCTTCGGCTCGGTGGCGGGCGGCGGGCGCTATGACGGCCTCGTCGGCCGCTTCCGCTCCGAGCCGGTGCCGGCGACCGGATTCTCGGTCGGCGTCTCGCGCCTGTTCTCCGCCCTCCAGCTGGTCCGCAGCCCGATCGTGTCGGGTCAGGCCGCGCCCGGCCCGGTGGTGGTACTGGTGCTCGACCGCGAGGAGACCGCCGCCTACCAGGCGCTCGTCGCGGCCTTGCGCCAGGCCGGCATCCGCTCCGAGCTCTATCTCGGCGCCTCCGGCATGAAGGCCCAGATGAAGTACGCCGACCGCCGCGGCGCCCCCTGCGTCGTCATCCAGGGCAGCGACGAGCGGGCGAAGGGCGAGGTCCAGATCAAGGACCTGATCGAGGGCGCGAAGGCGGCCGCGGCAATCGACAGCAACGCCGAGTGGAAGGCCGCCCGGCCGGCTCAGTTCTCCGTGCCGGCGGACGAGATGGTCGCGCGGGTGCGCGAGGTGCTGGGGCGGCATTACGGGAGGTGAGACGGGTTCGCCCTCCGGAGACTACGTCATTGACATAGCTTGCCGCCAGGCTCAGCTATGAGTGGCGGATCTCCGTTGCATACGGTCGCAGAGACCTCGGAATTCGTCAGGGACGCCGAGGCCGAGCGCATGCCGCGAGCGAGCCGGCTCGCGCTCAAGCCCATGCTCGCGGCCGATCCGGAGGCGGGCGATCTCATCGTTGGCTCCGGTGGGCATCCGTAAGGTGCGGGTTGCTGGTCGCGGAAAGGGGAAGAGCGGAGGATATCGTGTGCTGACGGCCTCTGTCGGACCTGATGCCCCGGTCTACCTGTTGGCCGTGCTGAGCAAGAGCGACCGGGATACCTCCAGCGATGCCGAGGTGCTGCAGCTTGCCAAGCTGACATCTTCGATCAGAGCGTATTGGCAGCATCGGCGGCAATGATCCGCCTCAGCACCGGGTTCGAGCGCGTGGCCAGAGACATATTCGAGAGGACTTTGCCGGCCTTGAAGGAAGCCGAGGCTCACGCACAGGGTGAAACGCCTCCAGGCCTGATCATCCGTGTTCCCGATGCGATTGACGTCGCCGAAATCCGTCGTCAGACCGGAAAGGCACAGACGGCCTTCGCGGCAAGCATCGGGGTTCCGGTCGCGACGCTTCGGCAGGGGGAGCACCATCGGCGGCAGCCGCAGGGCCCTGCGCGCGTGCTGCTGGCCCTCATCGAGAAAAATCCGAGGTTGGTGGAGGACATGCTCGGCCAGCCGGAGTGAGCGGTTCATCATTCGTGATGCGCTCACTCGAGCGGAGTTGAGATGGCTCTAGGGTTCCACGGAGGGAGCAGGTTGCGAGCGGATACCGTATCCGGCACGTCCTGGCCGGCTGTCATCTGCGCACATGTCCCCAACAGCGATCGGTCGCCAAGCCCGTCTGGTGCTGCTACACGGCCGTCCAAGAAATTTGGATATTGTGACCAATGACGGGTAACGGAGCCGCGGCCCCCCGGCCGGCGGCGGCGCACGAGGCGCTCCTGGCGCTGTTCGAGGACCGGGGCTACGCGCGGGTCGAGCCGCCGGTGCTGCAGCCGGTCGAGCCCTTCCTGGAGCTGTCCGGCGAGGACATCCGCCGCCGCATCTTCATCACCCAGGACGGCGCCGGGGCGGAACTCTGCCTGCGGCCCGAATACACGATCCCGGTCGGGCGCCACCACCGTGCCGTCGCCGACGGGCAGGCGGCCGATTACAGCTATCTCGGCCCGGTCTTCCGCCTGCGGGCCGCGGAGCCCGACGAGTTCCACCAGGCCGGCATCGAATCGATCGGCCGGGCCGACGTGCCGGCGGCCGATGCCGAGATCCTCGGCCTCGCCCTCGACGGGCTCGACCGGCTCGGGCGCCGCGACGGCCAGGTGCGCCTCGGCGATATGGGGCTGATCACCGCGCTCCTCGACGCGCTGAACGTCCAGCCGGCGGCCAAGCGCCGGACGCTGCGGGCAGTGGCCGCCGGCCGCTCCCTCGACGAGATCGCCACCCCCGTGGCGGTCGACGCGGCCCATGCGGGCCTTCTCTCCGCCATCCAGGGCCAGGACCCGCAAGGCGTCCGCGCCTTCGTCGAGGACGTGCTCGCCATCGCCGGCATCAGCCGGGTCGGCGGCCGCACCGCCGGGGAGATCGCCGAGCGCTTCCTCGCCAAGGCGGCGGCCCATGCCGAGGGCGGCGCCGGGCTCGG
Source organism: Methylobacterium currus (assembly GCF_003058325.1). Classification (NCBI taxonomy): domain Bacteria; kingdom Pseudomonadati; phylum Pseudomonadota; class Alphaproteobacteria; order Hyphomicrobiales; family Methylobacteriaceae; genus Methylobacterium; species Methylobacterium currus. The sequence continues at coordinate 3,513,721 of NZ_CP028843.1, read as the reverse complement.
CGGACGTGCCCGCGAGGTGCTCGATTCCTATCTCGCCCTCACGGGTGACCCCGACGCCGCGGCGGCGGCCGCCCGCGACCTCGCCCGCCGGGCCGGCCTCGACGATCCGCGGCTGGAGGCGGCGCTCGCCCTGTTCGAGGAGCGCAACGGCTTCATCGCCGCCCGCGGCCTGCCGCTCGAGCGCTTCGTGTTCACCGGCAGCTTCGCCCGCAACCTCGACTATTATACCGGCTTCATCTTCGAGGTCGCGGAGGCGGCGGGGGACAAGCCCCTCGTCGGCGGCGGGCGCTACGACGGCCTGCTCCAGCATCTCGGCAGCCGGGACGCCCTGCCCGCCGTGGGCTGCTCGTTCTGGCTCGAACGCTTAGGGGGCGCGTGCTGATGAGCGACACGATGACCGCAAGCCCCCTCGACGGCCCTCTGGTCCTGGCGGTGCCCTCGAAGGGCCGCCTGCAGGAGAACGCCGCCGCCTTCTTCGGCCGCGCCGGCCTGACGCTCGCCCAGACCAGCGGCGCCCGCGACTATCGCGGCCGGCTGAAAGGCGTGGACGGGGTCGAGGTGCGCTTCCTCTCGGCCTCCGAGATCGCCGGCCAGCTCGCGAGCGGGGCAGCCCATCTCGGCATCACCGGCGAGGACCTGATCCGCGAGACCCTGCCGGACGCCGCCGGCCAGGTCGAGCTCCTGACGCCGCTCGGCTTCGGCCAGGCCACCGTGGTGGTGGCGGTGCCCCAGGCCTGGATCGACGTGCGCTCGATGAGCGACCTCGACGAGGTGGCGAGCGACATGCGGGTGCGCCATGGCAAGCGCCTGCGCATCGCCACCAAGTACGTCAACCTGACCCGGCGCTTCTTCTACGAGCACGGCATCGCCGATTACCGCATCGTCGAGAGCTTAGGGGCCACGGAAGGCGCGCCCGCCTCCGGCAGCGCCGAGATCATCGTCGACATCACCACCACGGGCGCCACGCTCGCCGCCAACGCGCTGAAGATCCTCGACGACGGGGTGATCCTGCGCTCGGAGGCGAACCTCGTCGCCTCGCTCGCTGCCTCCTGGAGCGAGACCCCGCGCCGCGCCGTGCAGGCGGTGCTCGGCCGCATCAGCGCCGAGGAGCGGGCCCGCACCACCCGCGAGGTCCGGGCCGGGATGCCGGCCTCCGGCGAGATCGACCTCGCGGCGCTGGCCGCCCTGCACGAGGCCGAATTGCCCTACGGGGCCCCGGAAGGACGGGGTGAGATCGTGCTGCGCTGCCCCGCCGACGCAGTGTTCGGCCTCGCCGACGCGCTGGTGCAGGCCGGGGCCCAGGCGGTCAGCGTGCGCCGCATCGACTACGCCTTCGCGGCGGAGAACCCGCTGGTGGAGCGGCTGCTCGGGCGGCTCTGACGGCCTGCTCGCAGCGGGAGGCCGCTCTCCCGCTGCGGATCGGCGGCGTTATACCGCCGCGCCTCCGAACGGACTTGTTCCAAGGCGCTGGCCAAGCCCCAACGGGCGCCGGCGCTGATGCGCCGGACGCCTTCGCATCGACACGTCGAGGCGAAGGCGCGATGGTCTTACTGCGTCAGCCGCAGCTTGCCGATGCTCGCCGCGATCGCGTTGAAGGCCCCGATGAGGCTGCTCGAATCGTTGGCCTGGAAGTACTGGTTCTGTGATGCGCAGGTCTTGAGCAGGTCGATGCCCTGCGAGTCGATCGGATCCGACGAGACGCTGAAGCCGATCGTGTAGATCGCGATGTTGGCCGGATCCGCCTTCGCGTTGGCGCAGGCGAGCTTCGTCAGGGCGTCGAGGGCGGTGCGCGCCTGCGCGCTGGTCGACACGTTCTGGTTCGCGGGCGGGAAGTGGATGTCGGGATCGCTCCCGTCCGCATTGATGAAGTACCCGTTCGAGGAAATCAACGACTTGCTGGAGGAGGAGCCGTTCGCCAGCCACGTGTTCGCGCCATCGGTCATCAGGACGATGATCTTGTTGACGGTGTTGCCACCATAGGCGGCGCCGTCGGCGAAGACGCTCTTGGGGGAGATGGTGCGCCAGCCCCACATCAGCCCTTCGTGAATGTTCGTCGTGCCGCCGGCGACCATGTTATCGATCAGTCCCGTGAGCACGGCCGCGTTTCGCGTCAAGCGCTGCAGCGGCTGGGTCGTGCAACCGAAGTTGGGGCCGTTCGCGCCGAGTTCGCCCAGGCTGCCTGGCCGCGCATTGCGGGGGGCGCTGTACTTGCAGGCGCGGCTCAGCGCCGTCGGGTACCCGTCGGTGCTGGATAGCTTGGGGCAGGTGCCGGTGGTCGTCCCATCGTCGTCGTCGATATAGCTATTGACGCTGTAGTTGCCGTTCCAGACCGCGTAATAGCCGGCCGGCGTCCCCGCGCCGCCCTCATCGGGCGCGAGGTAGGGCATGTAGAGCGAGGCGTTGCCGTTCGTCGCCATGTCGCTCACGTTCTGCGGATAGGGCAGCGACTCGAAGCAGCCGGCCCATTTCCAGCTCGGCACCACCCCTTGCAGCTTCGCGAAGAGGTCGAACCGGCTCTGGAATCCGGCGGCGGCGGTCCCGGAGAAATTCGTCCAGTGATAGGGGGACTTGCCCTGCGTATCGACCCAGCTCGCATTCCTGTACGTGGCGGCATCGACCGCGACCGCGGAGGAGAACGGGACGATCGCGATTCTAGTATCCGCGGCGAAGCTCTTGTTGTTGAGCACGTAGGTGACGAATTGCTTGGCCGCCGAGCGGAGCGCGGAGATCTTCGAGACGCCGTCGTTGCCGGAGTTGCTCATCGATCCGGTATTGTCGAGGACGAGGGCGATCTCGAAGGTCCGCGGCATCGGCGTGGCGCAGCGCGCCTGGGCGCCTGGATTGATGCTGCGCGTGCCGGTGATCCGACCGAAGAACACCGTCGAGAGCTTGTGCGTCGTCAGCGTGATCTGGCGCGGGTTGCTGGTGATCGACAGCGGATCCACCACGAGGCCGTCCGCCCCCATCTGCCCGGTCATGGTCGTGCGGGCGAGCGCGTCGAGGTCGTCGTTCGTCGTGGTCAGCGGCGTCTGGCACAGGAGAAGCGCGGTCGCGTCGGTCGCGGCCTGCAGCTTGGTCTCCATCCGCATCGCCGCGCCGTAATCGATCGCCGCGCCGGCGAAGATCAGCATCGGCAGCAGGAGGACGCTGAACAGGATCGTGAGGTTGCCTCCGCGATCGCCGGGAAAGCCGCGCGCAGGATGCCGGACGCGCCGCCACGCCGCCCGGGCCGCGGCCTCAAGGCGCGGAGCCATCGCAGGCTTTCGGGTTCGTGCCGGGCAGGACGACTTCCGTGAAGGTGTTCGTTCCATAGATCTGGCCGCCTCGAACGGGCCATGGGACACTGGCGGAGAGCGTGATCTCGCTGCTGACGCCGTTGACGAGCTTGACCAGGGCGCCGCCGATCATCGGGGCGTAGGTGCCCTTCACCTCGACGAGGACGTAGCGCATGCCCGGCGTCTGGTAGCCGGGCGGCACGGTCAGGTCCTTGGCGGGACCGAGCGCGCGCGCCGCGGTTCCGGAGGCCGTGGCCGAGCAGACCTGCGGCACGAGCTGGAACTTGGCGGGGTCGACGCCGAGCGCGCTCACGGCGATCTGCACGCCGGAGGCGCCGAACGGGCGCAGCACCCGCGGGGCGACGGCGAGGATGTCGGTCATCGCCGCCGTGGCGAACGGGTTCTGCGAATCGCCCTGGGACACGAGGTCGGCGACGGTCCGGGCGAGCAGCGTGAGCTTGCGCCAGTGGTCGAACGCGCGGGACAGCTCCGACATGCCGGCGAGCAGGGCCAGCATGACCGGCAGCAGCAGGGCGAATTCGGTCATGGCGGTGCCGCGCCGGTCGCGCAGGAAGGCGGATCTCAGCACGCGCCCGCCCCGGTCACCTGGTATGGCTCGGTGCGAAGCACGGCCGTCGCGGTCAGGAGGCCCGATCCGTTGTCGGCGCCGCTGGTGAACTGCCGGGTGACCAGGCCGAGCAGGTTGAAGAAGGCTGGGAACGGGACGGCCGCCGTGACGACGACGATGGTCCCGGGCTTGGCGCAGGCGTAGTTCGTTCCGAAGCTCGTGCTCCAGGAGCCGGTGCTGGTATCGATCGGCTGGACCGGTGCCGCGCCGGCGAACGTGCCCGCCGTCGCCACCTCGATCCTCACCTTGCTGCAGTCGAAGACGGTCACGATGTTGGCCGACGCCGATCCGCACATCGTCGCCCTGAGATTGGCGAGCAGCGTCGGCGCATCGGTCTTCCCGGCATTGGCGAGCTGGAACTGGCCGGTGAGGACCGTCCGGACGCCGTTCTGGACCGCGCGATCGAAGTTCTGGGCGGCCCAGATCTGGAACGCGACCTGGATGATCGCCCCGACGAGGGCGAGGAAGGGCATGGCCACGAGGGCGAACTCGACCGCGGCGCTGCCTCGCCCATCGGCGGCGAGGCAGCGGACCCGTCGCCATGCCCGAGCCGTTCGGCGGCTCTCCCGGAGTCTGCCTGCGAAAAGAGATGCGATCGCGTGTTGCGGCATCCGGATCCACTGCCGTGGTTGCCATGTCTGCTTGGGGACAAATCCAGCCGGTCTCGCTGGGCGATTGAGACAGCGAGCCCTTTCGGCTCGGCATCGATATCCTCTAGGCGGGTACAATTGCCCGCAATTCTAAATGAAACGATAAATTTCCTAGTGATTTTCAGTTGTATGTGAATTATTTATGCAATCTAAAGGCGATTAATCACGCGATGCAATGTATAGGGACCCGACATCGCAAAAGTCCGATTGCCGTCCGCCCCGGATATACGATGCTCCGTGTCAGACCTAGCGGGAGGGGCGCCGGGCCGGACTCCTGCGGCCTTCTACTCCCAGACGCGCCGTGCGCGAGACGGGGGCGATGCGAACACCCGCCCTGCGCCGCGCCAAGCCTGCGCCGCGTCGAGCCTGCGCCGCGTCGAGCCTGCGCCAGCGTCCAACGCGGCTGCCGCCGACTCGCGGCCGGTGGTTCGATCGGGATTGTCGGAGGTGCCGACCGCACGGTCGACGGCCGCGAGGTGCGGACGCGGCGACTCTTCGACCAAGCGGCCGGGCGCCGATCCGCTCCCGGGTTCGGATCCGTCCCGGATGCGTGCCGCCGTATCGGTCTCGGGACGCGATCCGGCCGCTCACGCGCCAGCCGGGCGCATCCGCCGCTGGATCGGGTCTCCGGTGCCTCGCCGGCCGAAGCCGCGCGGCGGAGGAAGCCTACTCCGCCGCCTCGACGAACACCGTCCCGGCCCGCGGAAGGGAGAGCGCGTCCCACACCTCCACCAGCGCCTCGGTCAGCGCCGCGATCTGCGCCTCGCCGTGGAACGGGGAGGGGGTGATGCGCAGGCGCTCGGTGCCGCGGGGCACGGTCGGATAGTTGATCGGCTGGATGTAGATGCCGTGGCGCTCCAGCAGCCGGTCGGCCGCCGCCTTGCAGGCTTCCGCATCGCCCACCATCACCGGCACGATGTGGGTGTCGGTGGCGAGCACCGGCAGGCCGGCGTCGAGAAGCGCCGCCTTGGTGCGGGCGGCCTGGCGCTGGTGCGCCTCGCGCTCGGTGCCGGATTGCTTCAGGTGGCGGATCGACGCGATGGCGGCGGCGGCGATGGCCGGGGGCAGGGCGGTGGTGAAGATGAAGCCGGGGGCATGGCTGCGCACCGCGTCGCAGAGCGCCGCCGAGCCGGTGATGTAGCCGCCGACGCAGCCGAAGCCCTTGGCGAGCGTGCCCTCGATCACGTCGACCCGGTGCATCACCCGGTCGCGCTCGGCGATGCCGGCGCCCCGCGGCCCGTAGAGGCCGACCGCGTGGACCTCGTCGAGGTAGGTCATGGCGCCGTAGCGTTCCGCGAGGTCGCAGATCCTGCCGATCGGCGCCACGTCGCCGTCCATCGAGTAGACGCTCTCGAAGGCGATCAGCTTCGGCCGGTCGCCGGCCGCGATCAGCAGCTCTTCGAGGTGGGCGAGGTCGTTATGGCGAAAGATCTGCTTGTCGCAGCCGGACTGGCGCACGCCCTCGATCATCGAGTTGTGGTTGAAGGCGTCCGACAGGATCAGGCAGTCCGGGATCAGCTTGGCGATCGTCGAGATGCCGGCCTGGTTCGAGACGTAGCCGGAGGTGAAGACGAGGCCCGACTCCTTGCCGTGAAGGTCGGCGAGCTCGCGCTCGAGGTCGACGAGCGGCGAGTTGTTGCCGGCGATGTTGCGGGTGCCGCCGGCGCCGACGCCGCAGCGCCGCGCCGTCTCGGTGAGCGCGCTCACCACGGCCGGGTGCTGGCCCATGCCCAGATAATCGTTCGAGCACCACACGGTGATCTCGCGGGTGGAGGCGTCCGGCCGGCGCCACAGGGCGGTGGGGAAGCGGCCGTTGATGCGCTCGATATCGGCGAAGACGCGGTAGCGGCGCTCGCCGTGCAGGCGCGCGAGGGCGCCGCGGAAGAGGGCCTGGTAGTCGGTCGCGCTCTGACGGGTCTCGGGCCGGGTCTCGGGCATCGTGGTCCTTCGCGGGGCTGGCCGGACGGTCGTCCGGGGCGGGACCGGGCGAGGCCCCGGGGAGGAGCCCGTCCGCGCGGCGGGGCACGGATCACCGATCCACCGCTGGTCGCGCCTTGATCTCGCTCAAATGCGACGGCTTTGTCTTTTGAAAAAGTCGAGGGCGAGACCGGCGTTCTGCCGCCTCCCGCACGGGCACGGAAGCTGGAAATTGGTCATGGCGACGAAGGGTCGCGCGCGATGAGCGGGCAGGGCGAAGGAAGCCGGCAAGGAACCCGAGAGGAGCGGCTGAAGGCGGCGCTCCGGGAGAATCTGCGGCGGCGCAAGGTGCGGGGGCGCGAGGCGGCGGAGCCGGAACCGGAACCGCCCGCGGATCGAAAGGCCGGGGATGAGCGTTGACGCCCAAGCGTAGCGGTTGCATCGCTGCGGTGCAATAAACAGGTTTCGGAACCGAAAGCGCGTCAGTCGGGCGCGGGGAACGCGCCACGTTGCGCGAGGGACGTTGTCACCATGGATCGCATCCACATCGTCGGCGGCCAGCCGCTTCACGGCATCATCCCGATCTCGGGCGCCAAGAACGCGGCCCTGCCGCTGATGATCGCCAGCCTGCTCACCGGCGAGACGCTGGAACTGTCGAACGTGCCCCGGCTCGCCGACGTCGCCTCGCTCCTGCGCATCCTCGGCAATCACGGCGTCGACCACATGGTGGTCGGCAAGCGCCCGGGCCAGACCACCGAGGCCGGCCAGACGATCCGGCTCACCGCCTCGAACGTCATCGACACCACGGCGCCCTACGACCTGGTCTCGACCATGCGGGCGAGCTTCTGGGTGATCGCGCCGCTGCTCGCCCGCTTCGGCGAGGCGCGGGTGTCGCTGCCGGGCGGCTGCGCCATCGGCACGCGCCCGGTCGACCTCCTGCTGATGGCCCTGGAGACGCTCGGCGCCACGATCGAGATCGACGGCGGCTACGCGGTGGCGCGCACGAAGAACGGCCTGCGCGGCGGCGAGATCATTTTTCCGAAGGTCACGGTCGGCGGCACCCACGTCGCCCTGATGGCGGCGGTGCTGGCCCACGGCACCACGGTGATCGAGAACGCCGCCCGCGAGCCGGAGGTGGTGGACCTCGCCGCCTGCCTCTCCCGGATGGGCGCCCGGATCGAGGGCGCCGGCACGCCCCGCATCGTGATCGAGGGCGTGTCGCGCCTCTCGGGCGCCCGCCACGCGGTGCTGCCCGACCGGATCGAGACCGGCACCTACGCCATGGCGGTGGCGATGACCGGCGGCGACGTGACGCTCGAGAACACCCGCGCCGACCTCCTGCACAGCGCCCTCGACATCCTGGCCACCACCGGCACCGAGGTGACGCCGCTCGATCACGGCATCCGGGTGCGGCGCAACGGCCACGGCGTGGCGGCGGTCGACGTCACCACCGATCCGTTCCCGGGCTTCCCGACCGATCTCCAGGCCCAGTTCATGGCCCTGATGACCAAGGCGAAGGGCCAGTCGCGCATCCGCGAGACGATCTTCGAGAACCGCTTCATGCACGTGCAGGAGCTGGCGCGCCTCGGCGCCAGGATCCGGCTCGAGGGCGACGTCGCGGTGGTCGAGGGCGTCGAGCGCCTGAAGGGCGCCCCCGTGATGGCGACCGACCTGCGCGCCTCGGTGTCGCTGGTGATCGCCGGCCTCGCCGCCGAGGGCGAGACCCAGATCAACCGGGTCTACCATCTCGACCGCGGCTTCGAGGCGCTGGAGGCCAAGCTCGTGCGCTGCGGCGCCGAGATCCGGCGCGAGCGGGTGTAATACCGCAGCGCCTTCGAACGGACTCGTTCGAAGGCGCTGGCTAAGCCCGAATGGGCGCCGGCGCTGATGCGCCGGAGTCTTTCGCATCGACGCGTCGATGCGAAAGCGCGATGGTATAACGACCACGCTCGACGGTCCGGCGCCATCCCGGGACGGCGTCGGACCGCCTGCGGATCCGGCTACTTCCGGTACACAGCCACCGCGTTGCCGTCCGTCAGCATGAACACGATCCCGGCCTTCCGGAGCGCCGCGATGGCGGCGCAGCGCGTGCGGGTGGTCAGGGCCTCGCCGTCGTCCTCCAGGCGGCGGACCGAGGAGAGCGACAGGCCGCTGAAGGCGGCGAGATCCTGCATCGACCAGCCGAGCAGGCCCCGGGCGGCGCAGAGATGCCGGCCGCCGATCCCGCTCTCGAATCCCTGCTGCACCGGCTCGTCCATCGCCGCATTCATCGGGCCGTCGAGGCGCGAGGCCATGATGGTCCAGTTCTGGATCGTGCCCCGCTCGTCCCGCATCGGCGCGTAGGCGAAGCGGAAGCGGCCCTGTCCGCCCTCGGCGAGGAGCAGCATCTTGCTCATCGCGAAGGGCCGGCCGGCCTGCAGGAGCGTGCGGACCTGCTCCCGGGCCCGGGCCCGGTCGTCGGGGGCGATCACCCGGCAGCAATCCTCGCGATACTCCTCCTGGGTGAGGCCGGTCAGGGCCAGCACCTCCTGCGACCCGACCCGCTGCGCCGGGTCGTCGATGGCGGCGTGGGTCCAGGACTGGGTCTGCTCGAACAGCGCCCGCCGGCGGCGGCGCTCCTCCGCCTGCAGGGCGACCAGGCGCTCGCGGTCGGTCACGTCCAGCACGCTGCCGGCGGCGGCCCGCGGGCGTCCGTCCGGGTCGTGGTAGACCTCGCCGCGGAAGGACAGGATGCGCAGCGACCCGTCCGGCCGGATCACGCGGACCGTCTGGTCGCGCAGGGTTCCGCCCTGGATCATCTGCGCGGCGGTAGCGAGGTCGAAGCGGTCCTCGGGATGAACCATCGCCAGGAGGTTGGCGTAGCTCGGCCGGACCACGCCCATGTCGAGGCCCAGCAGGCGGTACAGGCCGGGCGACCAGACGTGCTCGTCGGTGGCGAAGGTCCAGCCCCAGCTGCCGGTCAGCCCGCGGCTCTCGAGCAGCCGCAAAAATTCGCGCGAGGAGAAGACGGGCCCGTCCGGTGCGCTGGGAACAGGGATGGACATGCAGCGATCCTGACAGCCGGGTGGTGCCGGACGGAGCTTAGTCAACTCCTAGACAAATCGATGCCTGGATCGAACCAGTCAGCGACGACCCACCGTCGATGCGAGACTGGCGAATACGCTGCATGTCCATTGTCGCCGGGTCAAGCCGCCGCCTCCGCCGGCCGCGTCCGCTCGGCGGCGAGCCGCGTCACCGCCGCGGCATCGACCTTGCCGGAGCCGAGCTGCGGCAGCTTGTCCACCGTCACGATCTCGGCCGGCACCGCCAGCTCGCTCATGCCGCTGGCGCGGGCCTTCGCCTGGAAGGCGCTGCGCGTCGCATCGGCCTGCTCGGTCACCAGCACCAGGCGCTCGCCCTTGCGCGCATCGGGCAGGGCCGCGACGGCGCTGGCGGCATTCGGGTAGAGCTCGGCGGCCAGGGCCTCGATTGCGGCGAGCGAGATCATCTCGCCGCCGACCTTGGCGAAGCGCTTGGCCCGGCCGCGGATGGTGACGAAGCCGTCCGGATCGATCGTCACGATGTCGCCGGTATCGTGCCAGCCTTCCGCCGGCGCCTCCAGCACCCCGGGGTTTTCGGCCCGCAGGTAGCCCAGCATCACATTGGGGCCGCGCACGAACAGGCGCCCGCCCTCGCTCACCCCCGGCACCGGCTCCAGCCGCGCCTCCATGCCGGGCATGATCCGCCCGACCGTGCCGAAGCGGTTGAACATCGGCGTGTTGAGGGCGAGCACCGGCGCCGTCTCGGTGACGCCGTAGCCCTCGAGGATGCGCAGGCCGAACTTTTCCGCGTAGGCCTTGCGGGTCGCCGGCTTCACCGGCTCGGCCCCGGCCAGGATGTAGCGCAGCGACCGGAAATCGTAGGCGTGGGCGGCCCGCGCGTAGCCGGCCAGGAACGTGTCGGTGCCGAACAGGATGGTGCTGTTCGAGCCGTAGACCAGCTCCGGCACCACCCGGTAATGCAGCGGCGAGGGGTAGAGGTAGACCGGCACGCCGGAGACCAGCGGCAGCACCAGCCCGACGGTGAGCCCGAAGGAGTGGAACACCGGCAGGACGTTGAACACCTTGTCGGTGCGGCCGAAATCGATCCGCGCCTGGGCCTGGGCGGCGTTGGCCAGCATGTTGCGGTGGGAGAGCACCACGCCCTTCGGCGTGCCTTCGCTGCCCGAGGTGAACAGGATCGCCGCCGGGTCGTCGGGCTTCCGGGGATGCAGCGCCTGCCGCCAGCCCAGGAGGCCGCGGAGCTTGTCGAGCCGGCCGACCTGCTGGCGGACATCCTCCAGGTAGACGATGGTCAGGCTCCGGCTCAACGCCTCCAGAAGGGTGTCGAGGCGGCCCTTCTGCACGAAGGCCCGGGAGGTGACGATCGTGTCGACCTCCGCCGCCTTGCAGGCGTTGAGGATGTTGGCCGGGCCGGCCGTGAAGTTGATCATCGCCGGCACCCGTCCCGCCGACATCACGCCGAGCACCGTGACGGCGGCGGCGTTGGCGTTCGGCAGCATCACGCCGATGGCCCGGCCCTGCGGCGCGAGCGGCCCGAGCTTGCCCCCCAGCACCCGGGCGCCCATCAGCAGGCGGCGGTAGGTGAGCCTGCCGGAGACCGGATCCTCGACCGCGACGCGGGCCGCGCCCTCGCGCTCGGCCGCCTCGACCACGGCGTCGAACACCGTGCGGTCGATCGGCGCGGTGCGGAAGATCAGGTCCGACATCACGCCGTAGAGCGCCGCCCCCGCGGCCTGCCGGCGGGCCTTGCCCTTGAGCGCCGGATCGACTTCGAGCCGCACCGGCTCCAGCACCGTCACGGTGAATTTCGGCCACCAGCGCCGGCGCACCTGGGCGCGGGACAGGCGCGAGAACACCGTCTGCTCCGGCCCCTCGATCTTCACCGGCACCACCGGCACCCCGGACTTGTCGGCGATGAGGCCGGCGCCGTCATAGACCTTCATCAGGCTGCCGGTGACGGTGAGCCGCCCCTCGGGGAAGATGATCAGCGTCTCGCCCGCCTTGACGGCGTTGATGAGCGTGCGCGTCGCCATCGGCTTCGTCGGGTCGAGGGGGAGCGCCCGGGTCAGCCACAGGAACGGCTTCACCCACCATTTCTGCGCGATGGCGTGGTCGATCGCGAAGGTCGGGTCGCGCTCGGTCAGCGACAGGGCGAGGCCGGCATCCAGGAAGCTGACATGGTTGAGGGCGATGATGGCGTTCGGCCCCGCCTTCTCGACGTTCTCGATCCCGCGCACCTCCAGCCTGTAGAAGGCCCGGAACAGGATCGACAGGAAGTCGCGGAATCCGCTGGTCGGCAACACCGCCAGGATCGCGAGTCCGGCCAGGATGTTGGCGATGCCGACGATCAGGAACTGCCCCGCCGAGGACAGGCCCGCCTTCTGCAGCACCGCCAGGCCGACGGCGCCGAGCACGATGAGGGCGGCGGCGAGCACGTTCGAGGCGGCGATGACGCGGGCGCGGCGCTCCTTCGGGGTCCAGGCCTGGAGCGCGGCGAAGGACGGCACGATGAACAGGCCGGCGGCGGCGGCGAGCAGCACGAAGTCGAGGGCGATCCGGGCGCCGCGCCAGGAACTCAGGAAATCGAGGGCGCCGATCGCGGAGGGGGGCGGCACGCTGGTGGCAGCGACATGGGCCAGATCCAGCGAGACGAGGCCCATGATGAGCGCCGCGATCGGCGTCGGCAGCATCACGATCCGCCCGGCGCAGAGCCAGGAGGCGAGGCCGGAGCCGAGCGCCACGCCGACCGAGAACATCGCGAGGAGCGCCGTCACCACGGTCTCGTCGCCCCCGAAGGTGCCCTTCACGAGCGCCGGCAGCAGGGCCAGCACCACGGCGCCGACGAGCCAGAACCAGCTGGTGATGACGCCGGTGCGCCACAGCCGCGTGTCCTCGTAGAGGTCGCGCATCAGGCTGCCCGTGGAGCGCAGCACGTTGCGGTCGATGGTGAGGGAGGGCGCCGCCTCGCCGGTCTTCGGGATCAGGAGGCTGGCGAGCCAGCACAGGAATGCGAAGCCCATCACCAGGAGCCCGAAGGCGTGGGCGCCGCCATGGGTGACGGCGAGCCCGCCCGCGATGGTGCCGGTGAGGATGGCGAGGAAGGTCGCGGCCTCGATGAGCGCGTTGCCGGCCGGCAGCTCGGCGCGCGCCAGGTGATCGGGCAGGATGCCGTACTTGATCGGCCCGAACAGGGCCGCCACGATCCCGAACAGGATCAGGGCCACGAACAGGACCGGCACCGAGGCGAGCCAGAAGCCGAGCACCGCGACCCCCGCCGCCACGATCTCCCCCGCCTTGAGGCGGCGCGCGATCAACGCCTTGTCGTAGCGGTCGGCGAGTTCGCCGCCGAGGCCCGAGAGCAAGAAGAACGGCGCGATGAAGGCCGCGCCCGCCAAGGTCACCAGGGCCGCCGAGCCGCCATCCGCCCCGCCGCCGACCCCGCCCGCCCCGAACATGATCAGGAACACCAGGGCGTTCTTGAGGAAGTTGTCGTTGAAGGCGGAGAAGAACTGGCACCAGAACAGGGGCGCGAAGCGCCGGCTGGCCATCAGCGATCCGGACATGGAAGGCGTTCCTCGCTCGGTGACGGGTGTGCGGAATGGCCGGGCGCCGCCGCGGCAGGAGACGGATGCTTAGCCGGTAAACCCTAACCGGCTTTGTTGCCGTGGTCTTGTGGCGATCCGATGTCTGGCGATCCGATGTCGAGGAGCGGCCATCCCGGTGGAGACGGGCTACTCCTTGCCCATCTCCATCAGCAGGCGCTCGGCCCGGGCATCCTCGATGCGGTTGACGAGGCGCTTGCCCTCGTGGACGTCCCGCACGGTCTTGACCAGGGTGATGCAGGATTGGACCAGCATCGTCACCCCCATGGCGAGGTAGCCCTTGGTCCAGAGGTCGAGGGGCAGGAACAGGATGCCGCCCGCCACCATGGTGGCGGCGCCGATGAAGGAGGCGTAGGTGAACGCCACCCAGGCGGAGGTGTGCTGCGGGGTCTGCGGGGTCATGGATGGGGTTTCCTCGGGATTCCGATGCGGGTCCGGTGCGCTCAGGCGGCGCTGGTCTCGGCTTGGTGCCGGGCCTCGGCGGCCTTGGCGCGCAGGCGCTCCATCACGCTGCCGGCGCTCGGCCGGGCGCGCGGGCCGAAGCCGGCCTCCTCCAGGCGCTCGCACAGGGATGCGGGCGCCGCCGCCTCGATGATCGCCAGGGCCTCGTCGGAGGCCGCCTCCGCGGCCTGGGCCTCCCGCAGGCGCCGCAGGTTGGCCTGCGCCTCGGCCAGAGCCGCCGGGCTTCCCAGCCCCTGCCCGCGCCGGGCCCGCAGGCGGTGCACCGCCTCCGCCGCCCGGGCGATGCGCTGGCCGCGCTCCAGCTCGGCGAATTGCCGGGTGCCCTTGCGGACCGCCCGGCGCAGGGCCGCGACCTCCGCCCCATAGGCCGCGCGGGTCACTTCCAGGGCCTGCGCCTCCTCCTCCATCTCGGCCAGGGCCTCGGCGGCCTCCTGCGCCAGGTCCTCGCGCCCGCCGGCCAAAGCCGCGACGGCGCTTCCCTCCAGCTCGGCGATCCGGGCGGCGAGGGCCGCCTGCCGTTTCGCGTCGGCGGCCTCCTGCGCGAGGGCGCGCGCCAGCGTCCGGCGGCTGTCGTCGAGGGCGGCGGCCGCGTCGCGCAGCTGCTGCTCCAGGATCAGGAAGGCGTGCCGGTCGTGAAGGTCCTCGGCGGCCCTGGCGGCGGCGCCCCGGACGAGGGTGGAGATCAGGTTGAGCATCATCCGCTCCGTTGGCGTGAACGTTGTTCACAATCGCATCCTTCCACAGCTTTGAACGTTGTTCAAGCGCAAATCTGAACATTGTTCAGCGATCAGTTCAGGGAGAGGCCGGACGCATGCGGAACGAGGAGCGACGGGAGCGGCTGAAGGCGGCCCTGCTCGATGCCGCCGAGCGCACGATCGCGGAGAGCGGCCTCTCGGCGCTGAAGGCCCGCGACCTCGCGAAGGACGTCGGCTGCGCGCTCGGCGCGATCTACACGGTGTTTCCCGATCTCGACGCGCTGATCCTGGCGGTGAACCTGCGCACGCTCGCCCTGTTCGACCGGGCGATCACCGCCGTGCGCATCGAGCCGGAGCCGGAGGGCGCGGCGTCGCCGGCCGAGCGGGACGCGGCGGTGGAGACCCTGGTCCGGCTGGCGGTAGCCTACCTGCACTTCGCCGCAGGCAATCCGGCGCGCTGGCGCGCCCTGTTCCAGCACCGGGTCACGCACGCGCTGCCCGGTTGGTACCTCGTCGAGCAGGTGCGCCTGTTCCGCTACATCGAGGCGCCGCTGCGGGTCCTGCGGCCGGACCTCGCGGAGGGGGAGCGGGCGCTGCTCGCCCGTTCGCTGTTCTCCGCCACCCACGGCCTCGTCAGCCTCGGCCTCGACGAGAAGCTGATGGTGCTGAGCGAGCCGGTCCTGCGCGGGCAGATCGAGATCGTGGTGGGGGCGCTGGGGCGGGGATTGGCGGGGGAGTGAGGCGGGCCATCCATCCCGCGAACCGGCCGGATAGGCACGATTGTCCGCTTCGGAGGGTCATCCCGGGGCTCGCCGACGGCGAGAGCCCGGGATCCAGAAACTCTGATCGTCCAGGAGAAGCGGAGCGCCGTCCTGGTTCCTTTTCCCCTGGTGTCTGGATTCCGGGCTCCGGTTTCACAGCCCCGGAACGACCCCGCGGATATCAGGATCGCCGCGTCGATCGACGGTGCCGCTGTCCTACCACGGCACCGTCTCGCCCCGATAATCCAGGTACGCGCAGCCCCGCTGCCCGAGCCGCCCCTCCACCACCTCCGCCATCCCCTCGGCGCTGGTGGCGACGTCGATGTCGGCCTCCGGGCCGCCCATGTCGGTGCGCACCCAGCCCGGATGCATCAGCACCGTGCCGAAGGGCGCGTCGCGGTGGCGGGCGGAGAAGGAGCGGGCGAGGGTGTTGAGGGCGGCCTTGCTCGCCCGGTAGCTCTCCCAGGTGCCGCCCTCGTTGAGCGAGACGCTGCCGAGGATCGAGCTCATCAGCACCATCAGGCCGCCGGGGGCGATCCGGTCGGCGAAGGCCTCGGCGAAGCGGATCGGGCTCACCGCGTTGGTCTCGTAGACCTTGAGCGCCGTCGCCCGGTCGCCCTGCGGCAGCGGCACATGGGCGCCGTCGGCGATGCCCGCCACCACGAACACCACGTCGAAGCTTCTCTCCACGAGGTCGTCGTGCAGGCGCGCCACGCCCGCGTCGTCGTCGATGTCGACCCGCCGGATCTCGGGCGCGACGGGGCTCAGGGCGGCGAGCGCCGGCGCCTCGCCCCGGGCGGTGGCGGTGACGGCCCAGCCGCGGGCGAGGAAGGCCCGTACGAGCCCGAGCCCCAACCCCCGCGAGGCCCCGACGATCAGCACGCTGCGGTCCTGCTTGGCCATGACGGCGTTCTCCGTGTCGGTTTCGGCGCAAGACATGGAGGGCTCATGCTGCCGCGGCAAGCGGCCGGTCCCCATGCTTTCAAGCCGCGTCGGCCGTCCGCGGCACGCTCCAGCGCTCCACCGTCGCCAGGAACTCGTCGGGACGGAACGGCTTGCCGACATGGTCGTCCATGCCGGCGGCGCGGAACTGGGCGATCTGCTGCGGCAGCACGTTGGCGGTGAGCGCCACGATCGGCAGGCGGCTCGCCGGACGGTCGAGCGCGCGGATGTGGCGCGTCGCGGTCAGCCCGTCCATGCCGGGCATCTGCACGTCCATCAGCACCACGTCGTACCCGCCCGCCTGCACGGCCAGGATCGCCTCGGCGCCGTCGCCCGCCACCGTCACCTGGTGGCCGCGGCGCTCCAGGATGGCGCGGGCGATGTCCTGGTTGACCGGGCTGTCCTCGACGAGGAGGATCCGGGCCGGCCGCGCGAGCGGCGCGAGCGGGGGCCGCTCCCGGGCCGCCTCTCCCTCCGCCGCCGCCGGCAGCGGGACGGCGAACCAGAAGGTCGAGCCCGCGCCCGGCCGGCTCTCGACCCCGATCTCGCCGCCCATGGCCTCGATCAGCTGCCGGCTGATCGCCAGCCCGAGGCCGGTGCCGCCGAAGCGGCGCTGGATCGAGCCGTCGACCTGGCTGAAGCGCTGGAAGAGCTGGCCGAGCCGGTCGGCCGGGATGCCGATCCCGGTATCGCTGACCGCGACCCGCAGGGCGTGACGCCCGCACGCGAGCGGCGCGCTCGACAGGTGCAGGGTGACGCGGCCCGCCGGCGTGAACTTGATCGCGTTGTTGACGAGGTTGAGCAGCACCTGGCGCAGCCGGTCCGGGTCGCCCACCAGGCGCGAGGCGAGGCCCGGCGCCGTCTCCACGCTCAGGGCCAGGCGCTTGGCGTCGGCCGCGGTCCGGACGATCGAGACCGCGCTGTCGGCGAGCGCCGCCGGCCCGAAGGGCTGCGGGTCGAGGTCGATCTGCCCGGCCTCGATCTTCGAGAAGTCGAGCACGTCGTTGACCACCGTCAGCAGGGCCTGGCCCGCCTCCTGGATCCGCTCGGCGCTGCGGCGCTGCTCCGGCGACAGGTCGCCCTCCCGGACGAGGAGCTCGGCGTAGCCGATCACGCCGTTGAGGGGCGTGCGGATCTCGTGCGACATCGTGGCGAGGAATTCGGTCTTGGCCGCGCTCGCCGACTCGGCTTGGCGCCGCGCGGCTTCGGCCTGCAGCCGCGCCGCCTCGGCGACGCGGTTGGCCTCCAGCACGGCGAGCTCGCGCCGCTTGCGCTCGGTCACGTCCGAGAAGGTGCGGATCGCCCCGCCCTCGGCGAGGCGCACGGTGCGCACCTCGAGCACGGTGCCGTCCGGGCGGGTGCGCTCGTAGACCGGCGGGGCGGCGAGGAGGTCGCCCCTGAGCTTGAGCCACGATTCGCGCTCCACCCGGGCCCCGGCGAACTCGCCGCTCGCGCTCTGCCAGGCCACGAGGTCGGCGAAGGCCGGGTGGTCGTGTCGGTAGTCCGGCGGCAGGCCGAGCAGGTCGATCGCCCGCTCGTTGCAGAGCTGGACGAGGCCGGCGGCGTCGATCACCAGCACCCCCTGGTCCATGTTGGCGAGGGTCGCGTCGAGTAGGGCCTTCTTGCGCTGCAAGGCCGCTTCGGCGGTGCGGCGCGCCGTGATGTCGGTGACCGTGCGCAGCACGCCCCCGTCGGCGGTCGGCGCGTTGTGGACCTCCAGGATGGTGCCGTTCGGCCGCGTGCGCTCGTAGCGGTCGCCGATGACCGCGAGGTCGCCCATCGCGATCGCGCGCTCGAAGGCCGAATCGAGCCCCGCATATTCGCCGGCCGCCGTCAGGACCTGCCGCATCTCCTGCCGCGACGGACGCGAGGCCAGGAAGGCCGGGTCGAGGTCGAGGAGCTCGGCGAGCCGGCGGTTGGTGACCGCGACCCGCCCTTGCGCATCGACCATGATCAGGCCCTGGTCCATCGCGTCCAGGGTCATCTTGAGGACCGCCTCCTTCTCGACGAGCTCCCGGGTGCGCTCGGCGATGCGGTCCTCGAGGTCGGCGTTGCTCTTGCGCAGGGCGTCCGCCTGCCGCTGCAGGATCGCCGAGGTCTGCGCCAGCACCGCCCCGACCTCGTTCACCTCCCGGATCGGCGTCACCGGCATCCGCAAGCTGACGCCCCGGCTGAGGTCGTCCGCCGCCTGGGACAGCAGGGCCTTGGCGAGCAGGATCCGGCGGCCGACGAGCAGCGAGGCGACCAGCGCGATCAAGAGGAGGCCGAGGACCACCGGCGCCAGCACCAGGACCGAGGTGACGAAGGGCGCCCGCAGGGCCGCCTGCTCGATGCCGATCGTCACCACCCAGCCCGAGAGGCCGGAGCGGTGATGGGTGCCGAAGACCGGGATGCCGCTGAGGTTGCGGCCCCACCACTGCCCCGTCGTCCCGCCGACCGAGCGGAAGCCCGGGAGCGGCCGGCCGGCCGCCGCCTCGGTGTCGACGGACCGGCCGATGATGAGGCCCTGCCGGTCGGCGACCGAGCCGGAATAGGGGGCGGAGACACCGGCGGCCCGCAGGATCTCGCCGAAGAGCGGGGCCGGCAGGGTGGCGTTCAGGAAGTAGGCCAGCGCACCGCCGCGCCGCACCGGCACGGTGACGACGACGATCGGCTTGCCGGTGACGGTGCCGGGAAACAGGTCGGAGATCGCCGGCGCGCCGGTCTCCTCCACGGCCTGGTCGTTGCCGAGCACCGCCAGGGGCAGGGGCGTTCCCCAGGGCAGCCGGGTGTTGACGCGCTGCTGCCCGTCGCGGTCGCGCAGCACGATGTTGATGCCCTGCAGGCGCACCACCTCCCGCGCCTGGCGGTCGAACCGGGCGAAATCCTCCGTCTCCAGGGCCGGCGAGGTGGCGAGCGCCTGCAGCATCGCGATCTGGCCGCTGAGGAAGCGGTCGATCTGCTCCACCGCATGGGCGTTGAGGGTCGCGGTCCGCTCCTCCATCCGCGTCTGCTCGGCCTGGACCCAGCGTTGCGCGATCAGCCCGATGATGAGGAGCGCCGGCACCAGCAGCGCGGCCGCCAGGGCCGTGACATGGGTCCGGAGCGGACGCGCGCGGAAGCCGGACGGCCCCGCCACGCTCGCCTTGTCATGGTCGTGATCGGACACTCGTCTGCACCGGCCCAACGGCCTTGCGCCCGTCGCAAGCCGATTGTCTGCAAGGCAGATGAATGAGGAACGATGTCCTTGATAAGGAAATAACTGTTACGCGATGCCTGATCTTTCACGTTAGGTCGTATGGCGTCGGAACTAATCCATCCGGCGGATCGGGATAGGCTGTGCGTCGATCCCGCGCGTCATACCATCGCGCTTTCGCATCGACGCGTCGATGCGAAAGCGTCCGGCGCATCAGCGCCGGCGCCCGTCCGGGCTGAGCCAGCGCCTTCGAACGAGTCCGTTCGAAGGCGCGGCGGTATCAATCCATGTCCCGGCCGGCATCGGCGCCGTCGAGCCCGCCGTCGAGATCGTCCTCCGCCTCGGCGTCGGACTCGTGCGCCTCGAGGCCGGCGGCCTCGGCGAGGTTGCGGGCGGCGCGGCGCAGGAGCTTGCGCAGGCGCCGGCGCTCCTTGTTGTCGAAGCCTTCCAGCATCTCGGCCTCGACCTCGTCCCAGATGCCCTCGATCGCCGCGGCCTTGGCCAGGCCCGACTCGGTCAGGCGCACCCGGACGATGCGGCCGTCCCCGGCCTCGGTCCGGCGCTCGACCACCCCCATGGCGGCGAGCCGCGTGATGGTCTTCGAGGCGGTGGGCGGGCGCACCCGCAGGGTGGCGGCGAGATCGCCCATGGTCATGGTGCCGGCGGCGGCCAGCGCCTGCACCACCTGCTCCTGGCCGGCGAAGAGATCGAGTTCCGCCAGGCGGTCGCCGATGCGGCCGCGATGGAGGCGCGCCGCCTGCATCAGGGCCCAGCCGACGCTCTTGGCGCCGGGGGGCCGGAGGCGCTTGGCCGCCCGGCGCGGCGCGTCCACGGCCAAAGCCTGCTCGCCCGTTGCCATGGCACCCGCCCCTGTTCTCGAGACAAATCCTGCCGCGCCTGCACCGTGAGCGCAAGGGCGGCCGGCGGGGCGCCGCATGGTGCCCTTGAGGGCGCACATGCCAGCCGGCCTGTGACGACTGGATGACGCGAGGCCGGTTCCGGCCCGTCCGTCCGCGGCTTATGGTCGGCCGCGCGAGAGACGGAGGATGCGCGATGCCGGCCCGGCCCTGGGGCGACCTGACCACCGAGGAATGCCGCGACGGCGCGCTCGCAGCCACCGTGGCGGTGCTGCCGGTCGCGGCCGTGGAGCAGCACGGCCCGCACCTGCCGCTCGCCACCGACGTCGTCATCGCGGAGGGCTACCTGGCGCGGGTCGCGGACCTCGTGCCCGGCGACCTCGACGTGCGGGTTCTGCCGGTGCAGACCGTCGGCCTGTCGCCCGAGCACACGGATTTTCCCGGCACCCTGACGCTGACGCCCGAGACGGCGCTCAGGGCCTGGACCGAGATCGGCGACGGCGTGGTGCGGGCCGGCTGCACCCGGCTCGTCATCGTCTCCTCGCATGGCGGCAACAGCGCGCTCATGGACCTCGTGGCCCTGTCGCTGCGCGGCCGGCACGGGATGGTGGCGGTCACCACCGCCTGGAGCCGCTTCGGCACGCCGCCGGGGCTGTTTCCGGACGGTGAGGTGCGCCACGGCATCCATGGCGGCGGGATCGAGACCGCCCTGATGCTGGCGCTCCGGCCCGACCTGGTGCGCCGCGCGGCGATCCGCGACTTCGTGCCGGCAAGCCGCGCGATGGAGCGCACCTACACCCACCTGCGCGCCGGCCGCCCGGCCGCCCTTGCCTGGCACGCGCAGGACCTCAACGCGGCCGGCGCCATCGGCGATGCGAGCCTCGGGACGGCGGAGGCCGGCCGCGCCCTCCTCGATCACGGCGCCCGGGCCTTCGTCGACCTTTTGCGCGACGTCGCCCGCTTCAGCTTGGACGGACCGGTCTCGCGCCGGGCGGAGTGACACACTATATCACCCGTCGCGGCGCCCCCCGGCGCCCCGCTCACCTGCGAACAGACGGCCCCGCATGTCCGACAAGATCCCCGTCACGGTGCTCACCGGCTATCTCGGCGCCGGCAAGACCACGCTCCTCAACCGCATCCTCACCGAGCCGCACGGCAAGCGCTACGCCGTGATCGTCAACGAGTTCGGCGAGATCGGCATCGACAACGACCTCGTCGTGGGTGCCGACGAGGAAGTGTTCGAGATGAACAACGGCTGCATCTGCTGCACCGTGCGCGGCGACCTGATCCGCATCATGGACGGGCTGATGAAGCGCAAGGGCAAGTTCGACGCGATCATCGTCGAGACCACCGGCCTCGCCGACCCGGCGCCGGTCGCCCAGACCTTCTTCGTCGACCAGGATGTCGGCGAGGCCGCCACCCTCGACGCGGTGGTGACGGTGGTGGACGCCAAGTGGCTGTCCGAGCGCCTGAAGGACGCGCCCGAGGCCAAGAACCAGGTCGCCTTTGCGGACGTGATCCTCCTGAACAAGGCCGACCTCGTCGACGAGGCCGGCCTCGACGCGGTGGAGCGCCAGATCCGCGCCATCAACCCCTCGGCCGAGATCCACCGCACGCAGCATTGCGCCGTGCCGCTCGACAAGGTCCTCGGCCGCAGCGCCTTCGACCTCGCCCGCATCGTCGAGATCGAGCCTGAATTCCTCGAGGAGGGGCACCATCACCACCATTCCGACGAGATCCAGTCGATCTCGGCCCGGCTCCCCGGCGCGGTCGATCCCAACAAGTTCATGCCGTGGATCTCCGACCTGACCCAGGTCCAGGGGCCCGACATCCTGCGCTGCAAGGGCATCGTGAGCTTCCCCGACGAGCCGCGCCGCTTCGTCTTCCAGGGCGTGCACATGATCCTCGACGGCGATTTGCAGGACGAGTGGAAGCCGGGCGACCCGCGGGAATCCCGCGTCGTGTTCATCGGCCGCCACCTCGATCCGGAAGCCATCCGCAAGGGCTTCGAGGCCTGCCGCGCGTGAGCGTGAGCGGCCGATCCTGCCTGCGCGGGGACGACCGATCTTTGCGCTTTTGCGCCCCGTACGGCCGTGCTACAGGCTCGGCCGTCCGTTGACGATCGCGGGAGAGACCGGCCTTAGGGTCGGCACCGAAGGGGAAAGGCGTGCCAGCCGTGCTGCGCGCCGAAGCTCTCAGGTAGAAGGACCGCGACCGAGAGGGCACTCTGGAGAGGGCGCATGTCGCCCGCCGATGGAGCAAGCCGGGTGCGAGCCCGGCGAATCTCTCAGGCCACCCGAACAGAGTTCCAACTCCTGCGACCTGCCCTGAACCGGCGGGAAGGATGGAACGCGTGTCGGGACAACAGACCTCCTTCGATCTCATCGTGCTCGGCGCCGGCGTCGTCGGCACCGCCACTGCCTACTGGGCGGCGCGTGCCGGCCTGTCGGTCTGCGTGATCGACCGCCAGGGCGGGGCGGGGCTCGAGACCAGCTACGCCAATGGCGGCCAGATCTCGGTGAGCCACGCCGAGCCCTGGGCGAATCCGAGCGCCCCCCTCAAGGTGATGAAGTGGCTGTTCGACGCGAAGGCGCCGCTGCTGTTCACGCCCCGCCTCGACCGGCATCAATGGTCGTGGATCGCCGGCTTCCTGCGCAACTGCACCCCGGAGCGGGCGCGCCGCAACACCGTCGAGATCGTGCGGCTCGGCGCCTATAGCCGGGCGAAGCTCCAGGAGATCCGCGCCGCCGAGAACCTGGCCTACGCCGAGAAGACCCTCGGCATCCTGCATTTCTACCGTGACGCCAAGGAGTTCGAGGCGGCCAAGCCCGTCGCCGAGCTGATGCGCCAGCACGGCTGCGAGCGCCGGGTGGTCTCGCGCGACGAGGTGCTGGCCCTCGAGCCGGCCTTCGCCCACGCCATCGACGACGTGGTCGGCGCCACCTACACCGCCGAGGACGAGAGCGGCGACGCCCGCGCCTTCACCCAGGCGCTCGCCGCCCGCACCGCCGCGATGGGCGCGACCTTCCTGTACGGGTCCGAGGCGACGCGCCTGCTGCTCTCAGCCAACGGCGATCGCATCACCGGCGTCGAGGCGATGGTGGCGGGCGGGCACCAGCGGCTCACCGCCCCGAACGTCGTCGTCTCGCTCGGCGCGTGGTCGGCGCCGTTCCTGCGCCGCTACGGCGTGAACCTCGCGATCTACCCGGCCAAGGGCTACTCGGTCTCGATCCCGATCGAGGGCCATAACGGTGCGCCGCAGGTCAGCCTCACCGACGACGAGTACAAGCTGGTCTATTCGAACCTCGGCACCCACCTGCGGGTCGCCGGCACCGCCGAATTGTCGGGCTATACCCGCCACCTCGACGCAGAGCGGGTCGCGGCGATCCTGGAGAACGCCCGGCGCACCTTCCCGAATGCCGGCAATTTTTCCGCCGCCACCGCCTGGAGCGGCCTGCGCCCGACCACGCCCTCGAACGTGCCCTATCTCGGCCGCACCCGGATCCGCGGCCTGGTGCTCAATACCGGCCACGGCACGCTGGGCTGGACCATGGCGGCGGGCTCCGGCCGCATCGCCGCCGACCTGGTGACCGAGCGCGAGACCGAGATCCCGGCGCCGATGGCGGCGTGACCGGCGGGTCCTCGTCGGTCCGGCCCCTGGTGCGGTGCGCCGGGGGCCGAGACTCCGGGGCGTGATCCCGGCGGCCCGGCCGGAACGTCACGCGCCGAGCGGTGCGGTCGAGGGCGATCGGGTCCGCCACAGCGCCCCGATCAGGCCGAGATTGACGAGGGCGCAGGCGAGCAGCAGCCCCCATAACGGGCCGGCGCCGGCCTGGGTGAGCACGAACGCCCCGGCCGGCGGGGCCAGGGCCTGGGCGATCAGCCCCGGCCGCGCCAGGCGGCCGGCGAGCAGCGGGTAACGGTCCGGGCCGAACAGGGCCAGCGGCACCGTGCCCCGGGCGATCGAATAGATCCCGTTGCCGCCGCCATAGAGCACCAGCCAGAGCCCGGGGCCGGGCACGCCGCCGGCGAGCAGCGCGAGGCCGAGGGCGACCAGGCCGAAGGCCGCCGTCAGCGTCCAGAGCGGGTGGTGGCGGCCCTTGAGCGCCATCTCCACGATCCGCGCGCCGACCTGCGCCGGCCCGATCAGCGCCCCGTAGGACACCGCCGAGGCGAGGGCGACGCCGCGCGTCTGCAGCAGGGCGATGAGGTGCACCGACACCAGGGACATGATCGCCCCCCCGAGCACCAGCACCCCGGCGAACAGCAGGAACACCCGCCGCTCGCGCGCCGAGAGCGGCCTGTCCGCCCGATGGGCGTCGGTCGTCGTCGCTAGTGCCGGGGCGGGCGGGACGAAGAGGAGTGCCAGCGGCAGCGTGACCAGCAGATGCAGGGCGGCATAGGCGAGGCACGCGCCCCGCCACCCGGTCTGCGCGACCAGGAAGGCCGAGAGCGGCCAGCATACCGTGCTGGCGAACCCGCCCCACAGGGTCAGCGTGGTGATCGCCGGCCGCGCCGCCGCGCCGTAGAGGCGGGCGAGCGTGGCGAAGGCGGGGTCGTAGAGGCCGCAGGCCATGCCGAGGCCGAGGAGCAGCCAGCCGGCCAGGTAGACCGGCAGGACAGGCGCGAGCGCCAGGGTGACGAGGCCGGCCGCCAGCAGGCAAGCCGCCAGGGCGAGGACCGGCCGGCCGCCATGGCGCTGGATCGCCGCGCCGACATGCGGCGAGGCGAAGGCGGCGACCAGGAGGCCGAGGGTCAGGCCGCCGACGATCCCGGCGAGCGGCCACCCGGTGCTGTCCGCGACCGGGCCGGCGAGGATCGCCGGCAGGTAGAAGGACGAGCCCCAGGCGAGGATCTCGACGACGCCCAGGGCGGAGACGACGGCGAGGCGGCTGCGCCCGCCCGGCTCAGGCGTCACGGGAGGCGGGCTCGAGCGCCGCGCCCCTGCGCAGGGCGCCGCGTTCGTACCAGCCCTGGCTGCGGTTCACGATCCACACCACCGTCAGCATCACCGGGACCTCGATCAGCACGCCCACGACCGTGGCGAGGGCCGCGCCCGAGTGGAAGCCGAACAGGCTGATCGCCGCGGCCACCGCCAGCTCGAAGAAGTTGCTGGCCCCGATCAGCGCCGAGGGGCCGGCGACGCAGTGCTGTTCCCCGGCCAGGCGGTTGAGCAGGTAGGCCAGCCCGGCATTGAGGTAGACCTGGATGAGGATCGGCACGGCCAGGAGGGCGATGATCAGCGGCTGCGCCAGGATCTGCTCGCCCTGGAAGCCGAACAGCAGCACCAGCGTGGCGAGCAGGGCGACGAGCGAGACCGGGCCGAGGGTGTTCAGCAGCCGGTCGAGGGCCGCCTGCCCGCCGGAGGCCAACAGGCTGCGCCGCACGAGTTGCGCCACGATCACCGGAACGACGATGTAGAGCACCACCGAGAGCACCAGGGTGGACCACGGGACGGTGATCGAGGACAGGCCGAGCAGCAGGCCGACGATGGGGGCGAAGGCCACCACCATGATGCTGTCGTTGAGCGCGACCTGGCTCAGCGTGAAATGCGGCTCGCCCCGGGTCAGGTTCGACCAGACGAACACCATGGCGGTGCAGGGCGCGGCGGCCAGGATGATGAGGCCGGCGATGTAGCTGTCGATCTGGTCCGCCGGCAGGAGGGGCTTGAACAGCCAGCCGACGAACAGCCAGCCGAGCAGCGCCATCGAGAACGGCTTGACCGCCCAGTTGACCAGGAGGGTGATCCCGATCCCGCGCCAGTGCCGGCCGACCTGGCCGAGCGCGGCGAAATCGATCCTGAGCAGCATCGGGACGACCATCAGCCAGATCAGCACAGCCACCGGCAGGTTGACCTTGGCGATCTCGGCCGCGCCGACCAGGTGGAAGAATCCCGGCATCGCATGGCCGAGCGCGACGCCGGCGACGATGCAGAGGGCGACCCACAGGGTCAAGTAGCGCTCGAAGGTGGACATGGGCCGGGCTTTCAGAAGGTGATGCGCTTGGTCAGCAGCGTGGCCGAGGCCGGGCACAGCCCGCTCGCCTGGCGCGTGGTCCGGATGGCGGCCGGGGCCGCCGCGCGGTCGCAGGCCGAGAAGCCCAGCCGTTCGAAGAAGGCGCGGGCTTCCGGGCCACCGGTCAGCGCGTAGGCCTGGCGTGCGCCCTGATCGTAGGCCCGCCGCATCAGCAGGGCGGCCAGGTTGCGCCCGCCGCCCTGCCGGCGACACCAGGGCATCACCATCATGGAGCGCAGCAGCACGTCGGCGCCGTAGCGCTCGAACCCGCCCCAGCCGACGTCCTGGCGGTCGAGCGTGGTGTAGCGGAAGACGATGCGGCCGGGATCGGTGAGGTCGGCCGTGGGCAGGCCGGCCGCCGCCAGGGCCTCCACCAGGTCGGGGTCGTCGCCGCGGGCCCGATGGTCCCGGAGAAAGGCCGTGCCGTCGTCGCGGGCCGCGGCCATGGCGGGCCGCCGTCCCGGGAGGAGGTCCAGCACCACCTCCGAGGGACGGCAGAGCTTCGCACCCGCCGCCGTGACCACGATCGGTCGGTTGAGCAGGATCGGGTGCGCCTGGATCGCGGCGTGCAGCGCGGCGTCGGTCCTGGCCGGATCGCCCAGGCCCATGGCCGCGTAGGGCGTGTCCTTCTGGCGGAGGATCTCGCGCACCGGCACGCCCATGCGGTCGAGCAGGGCGACCAGCTCCGGCGTGGAGGGCGGCGTGCGAAGGTACTCGATGACCGCCGGCTCGACGCCGCAGGCCCGCAGGAGCGCGAGGGTGCTGCGCGAGGTGCCGCAATCCGGGTTGTGGTAGAGGGTGACCGTCACGCGCAGGCTCCTGCCTGGGTGCCGCAGCCGGACGTGAGGGCCGTGACCGCCGGCGTGCAGACCTCCGGCCGCCCCTGGCAGCAATCCTTCAACAGGAAGGCGATCAGGCCGGACAACGCCGGATAGGCGGCCTTGTAGATGATCGAGCGCCCCTCCCGCCGCGAGGCGACGAGGCCGGCCTGTTCCAGCTCCTTCAGGTGGAACGACACGTTGGAGGCGGACACGCCGGCCTCGCTCGCGAGCGTGCCGGCCGCCACCCCCTCCGGGCCGGCGGTCACGAGATGGCGCAGGAGGCGCAGACGGGTTTCCTGCGCCAGGGCCGCGAAGGCCAGGAGGGCTTGACGTTCGTCCATGCTTCGACAATCCTAAAATTATCGAAATATGAGGTAGCAAAGATGCTCGACGTTGCCAAGATGGACGCGACCCTGCCGCCGCCGGTCGCCGTCGAGGATGTTTCGCTCGGCACGCTGCTGGCCGCCTGCGACGCCCAGACGGCCGCGCCCCTGGTGTTCTCGTACGAGGGCCGGACGATCCGCCCCGGCTACCACGTCACCGAGGTGAAGGCCGGGCAGTTCGCCGCCCTCGATTGCGGCGGCAATCCCGAGGCCTGGTCGGAGATCTTCGTGCAGCTCTGGGACGTGATCGACGGCGACCGCACGCATATGAACGCGGGCAAGTTCGCCGCGATCATCCGCAAGGTGTCCGAGCATGTCGGCCTGGACCTGAGCGCCCGCCTGACCTTCGAGGTGAGCGACGGGGTGGCTCCGATGCAGCTCCACTGCGCCGGCCACCCGCGGATGGCGGAGGGGAGGCTGGCCGTCGACCTGTCACCGCGTGCGGCGAGCTGCAAGCCGCGCGACCGCTGGCTCGAGGAGCAGAAGGCGAGCGCCTGCTGCGGCCCCTCGACCAGCAAGCAGCCTTGCTGCGGCTGAACGGCTGTTCGCGGCCCCAGGCCGACGCGGAGAGGCGGGGCCGATCGGCCCGATCGCGCCCTACCGCACCGTGATCTGATCCTTGATCCTCTCGTAGGTCGCCCGGCTCAGCACCCGCTTCGACAGGAGGTCGCCCGGCGAGGCATAGGGCCGCTTGGCGATGATCGCCTTGCCGATCATGCCGCCGCCGCGCAGGCCGTTCAGCTCCGCGAGGCTCGCGGTGTTGAGGTCGACGGTGCCGGCCGTGGGCTGCGCGGGTGGCTCGGCGGGCTCTGTCGTCTCGACCGGCGGGGTGAAGGCCGGCGGGCTGAAGACCGGGGGAGGGGAGGGCGTCGGGACCGGTGCCGGCGCTGGCGCCGGAGCCGGCACCGGGGCGGGGCTCGTGACGGGAGGCGCCTCCGCCACCGGCGCTGCGCGCGACGCCGGCGGATCGGCCGGGCGCGGGCCCGGATAGACCGAGCGCACCTGGTCCCCGGTCTCGCTCGTCGGCGCGGGCGGCGCCACGCTGCGGCCGGCCTCGGTGCGCTTGGGCGGCTCCGACAGGTTGGGCCCGGTGGCCCGCGGCATCAGGAACTGCCACAGCCCGGCGAGGCCCGCCGCCAGCACGACGATGACGAGGGCGCGGGTGATGGCCGAACCGGTCAGCATCGCGGGCTTGTGTCCTCAGGGTTCGAGACGGGGCCGCCGGCGGCGGCCGTCATGCGCATTCTACCGCGGGTTATGGCCGGCGCGAGGCACGACCGGTCGCGCACCGCCAAGATCCTGCCAGATGTCCACGGATTTGCGCGCGGAATCCCCGTCCCACAGGGCAGGATTGCCGCAGGGTTATCGGAACTGTCCTCGCGCCGAACCGCCGGGGAGCATCGTCAGGCGGCGGGCTTCAGGCGCCGGATCGTGCGGATCGCCCCGTCCCCCGTGCCCGGTCCGGTCCAGCCGGCGCGGATGCGCGCCTCGGCCTCGGCCAGGGGCTCGACCGCCACCGCCATGTGATGCCCGTTGGCGTGGATCAGGCGGGTCTCGTCCAACATCATCCCGACATGGCCGCGCCAGAACACGAGGTCGCCCCGCCGCAGGCCGGCGAGATCGGGGGAGAGCGCCACCGCCCCGCCGAGGGCGGCCTCCTGCTGGTCGCTGTCGCGGGGGGCGGGGATGCCGGCCGCGGCGAGCGCCGTCTGCACCAGCCCGGAGCAGTCGAGCCCGAGGCTGCTGCGCCCGCCCCAGAGATACGGCGTCCCGAGGAAGCGCAGGGCCGTCGCGGCGACGTCCGGCTCGATCGCCTCGACGGGCGCGAGGTGCCCGGCCCAGACGAAGCGCCCGTCGGCGAGGCGCGCATAGGCGCCCTCCCGGGCCGCCACCGCCACCCGGGCGCCGAGGCTGAGCGCGCCGAGGACCGGGCGCTTCAGGTCGGCGGCGGGGTAGAGGAAGGTGCGCAAGGCCGAGACCCGGTGCGTCGGGGCCGGATCGACGGGGCCGAGCGCCTCGGCCGGGAGGTAGCCGACATAGCCGTCGGCCGCGAGCTGCGCGAAGGCCCAGCCGTCGCGCACGTCGTAGACCGTGGCGGCCTCGCCGAGCAGGGCCTCGCTGTCGAGGGCGGCGGCCGGATCGGGCGCGCGTCGCAGGGGCGCGACGGGCCGGGCGATCCGGCACGGCCGGCCGGGGACGTAGCGCGCCGCCTCGACACGGCCGCGCAGGCGCTCGTCGGCGAGGTCGGGCCGGGCGGGGGTCAGGCGCGGGTCGAGGCGGGGGAGATCGGTCATGACCGCGCCACTGTCTCAGGCCCGCCGGGTCCGGGCAAGCCGGCCGTCCGGGCCGGCCTGATTCAGGCAAGCCGACCGGTCCTGGCAAGCCGGCCGTCGGGCCGGCCTGATCCAGGCAAGCAGGCCGTCGAGGCCGGCCGGGCCCGTGTCGGGGCGGCCGCTGCCTCGTGGTGCGACCTTATGCCCGACCTCATGCCGTAACGTCAGAATGTGCCGGATTTCCTTTCCGCGAGCGGGTCCTAACCGTGAGGCCGGCGCAACCATTCCAGCGGTGCCGGGTTGGACATGCGCGTGTTGCACTGCAACAATCGCGGCGCCTGCGCTATGCTCAGCCTCATGATGATGAGCCGCCCCGTGAAGAAGCCGACCGACAAGCCCCGCAACCTGCCGCCGATCCGGGTGCGCAAGGAGCCCCCCACCGTCTCCGAGGCGGTGGCCGCTGCGCAGGATCTCGCCGACGACATCGAGCAGCAGGTCGAGATCGCCGCTGGCCTGATCGGCCTGCCCCCCGAGGAGGTGCGCCCGCACGTGCTCCAGGCGGCCCAGGTCCAGGCGGCCAAGCCGAGGACCGAGCGCGCGCCGGAGCGGATCATCAGCACCGGCAGCGGCCTGCGCGGCCCGCGCACGGTGATCGTCGAGCGCCGGGCCGGCCGGCCCCTGGTCGAGCGCCGCACCCGCCCGCCGCTCGACGGCCGGCGCTGAGGTTTCGGACGGCCGCGATCCAGTCGCCCATCTTATGCTGTTGCGGATAGATCCCTATCCGAGAGATGATCGTTCACCATCGAACGCATCCGCCTGGATTTCGGTGGTCCGCCCGGCGTGCTAGGCTGGCGGCATGAGGATCCTGCGGCGAGGGCGGCGCCCGGGTGCCGTCGGTATGGTGTGCATATGAACTCTCTCAAGCCTGTCCCGTCAGGTGTGGAAGCGCTGCGGCTCGACAACCAGCTCTGCTATGCGCTCTACGCGGCCTCCCACCGCATGACGAAGTGCTACCGGCCCCTGCTCGAGCGGCTGGGCCTCACCTATCCGCAGTACCTCGTGCTGATCGTGCTGTGGGAGCATGACGGGCTGACGGTCTCCGATATCGGCCGCCGCCTGCGCCTCGATTCCGGCACGCTGACCCCGGTGCTCAAGCGGCTCGAGGCCGCCGGCTTCGTGCGCCGCACCCGGCGGCAGGCCGACGAGCGCGAGGTCGAGATCAGCCTGACCGAGGAGGGCCAGGCCCTGCAGGACGAGGCGGTCGCGGTGCGCCGCTCCGTGGTCGACACCCTGAAGATGTCCGAGGGCGAGATCGCGGAGCTGCGCGGGCGCCTCGACGCGCTCATCGCCACCCTCGGCAGCGAGGCCTGACGGCGGCAGCCGGCGTGGAAGTTGTTTGCCGGTTAACAAATCGCGCTTGAGTGCCACGGCCCACCCCGCTTAAAGGGACGGGAGAGGTGCGTCGTCCGCCGCGAGGGAGTCCGGACCGCGGAGCGTGCCCGAAGGATCTTTCCCGAGGCAGAAGACCTCTCGCAAGAGAGCTTTGCACAAGGGATTTCTCCCAGGGGATGATCTCGGGCACGGTGCTCGGGACCGGACCAGCGAGTGCGCCGCGACGTGACATCCGTGACCTGCCCCGAGCTTCGCCCGAGCCGCGCCCTCTGCCGTTCCGCCGCGGACCGCGCCGGATCATGAAGAGCCTGAGGTCCCTGGCGGGTCTCCTGACCGGCTGGTCGGAGCGGGGCGGCGAGCCGCGCCGGCAGGTCGCCGTGCTGCCGGTCCGGCCCGGGCCGGGCGGCAGCCTCCAGGTCATGCTCATCACCTCCCGGGAGACCCGGCGCTGGGTGCTGCCCAAGGGCTGGCCGATGAAGGGCCTGAAGAACTACGAGGCCGCCGCCCGCGAGGCCTACGAGGAGGCGGGCCTGATCGGCCGGGTCGGCCGGCGGGCCCTCGGCAGCTATTTCTACCACAAGCGCCTGAAGAGCCGCGACGCGGTGCTGTGCCAGGTCCAGGTCTTCCGCCTGGAGGTGCGCAAGCAGCTCAAGACCTGGCCCGAGCAGCACGAGCGCGAGTGCCGCTGGTTCAGCGTGCCGGAGGCGGCCGAAGCGGTGACGGAGGCCGGGCTCGCCGCCCTGATCCGCGCCGCCGGGGCCGAGGGCGCGAAGGCCCGCAAAGCCAAGGCGAAGGTGGGCAAGGCTCCGGATCCCAAGGCTCCGGATCCCAAGGCGCCCGACTCCAAGGCGCCCGACGCCAAAAATCCTGCCTCGAAGAGTCCTGCGTCCAAAAATCCCGCGTCGAAGAACCCGGCATCCAAGGCCGTGCCCTGACTCCTCCGCTATCCGGCCGTCACACGGCCCCGCTATAGGCTCGGGGTTTCGGCGCGGGCTGCCACGGCCCGCGCCTTCCCTCACGAGCGGCGCGACGCGATGGCGATCATCCAGGCCTTCCAGCCCGGCGAATTCCTGAACTCGGCCTTGAGCCTCCTCTGCGCCTTCGTGCTCGGCACCCTGATCGGGGCGGAGCGCCAGTACCGGCAGCGGACCGCGGGCCTGCGCACCAACGTGCTGGTGGCGGTGGGGGCGGCGGCCTTCGCCGATCTCGGCATGCGCATCGGCCACGCCGACGGCGCGATCCGCATCGTCGCCTACGTGGTCTCGGGCGTCGGCTTCCTGGGGGCCGGCGTGATCATGAAGGAGGGCATGAACGTCCGCGGCCTCAACACCGCCGCGACGCTCTGGTGCTCGGCGGCCGTCGGCGCCCTGTCGGGCGTCGATCTGGCGGCGGAAGCCACCCTCGTCACCGCCGCGGTCCTCGCCGGCAACACGCTGCTGCGGCCCCTCGTCAACGCCATCAACCGCATCCCGATCGACGAGCGCGACGCGGAAGCGACCTACGAGGTCCGCGCCACCACCGACACCGACCGGCTCTCGGAGGTGCGCGACCTCCTGGTCGAGCGCCTGGAGGCGGCCCATTACCCGGTGAGCGAGGTCGATGTCGAGGAACGCGGCGAGGACGACGTCGAGGTGGTCGCCACCCTGGTCAGCACGTCGATCGAGCCGGAGGAGATCGACGCGGTGATCGCCCGGCTCGGCGCCGCCGAGGGCATCCGCCGGGCGACCTGGACGGTGCGGACGACGGATTGATACCGCAGCGCCTTCGAACGCACTCGTTCGAAGGCGCTGGCTCAGCCCGAATGGGCGCCGGCGCTGATGCGCCGGACCTTTCGCATCGACGCGTCGATGCGAAAGCGCGATGGTATGACGGGTGGCCGACGCTCACTCCGCGTGATCGTGCGCGCGCCGGTTTCCCGCCTCGTCCACCGTCCCGGACCGGGGGCCCAGGGACGGGGCTCCGCGCTCAACCGGCGGGTGAGGCGGGCATCCCATCCCCGATCACCCGGTCCCACGGGGCCGGCGAAGCAAAAATCTCGTCGAGGAAGGCGAGGAAGGCCTTCACGTTCGGGCTGCCCCGTCGGCTCTCCGGCCAGAGCGCCGTGAAGGCGGACCGCTCGACGGAAAAATTTTTCAGGACCGGCACCAGCACGCCCTGCGCGACATGCGGCGCGGCAATGTAGGTCGGCGAGATGCCGATGCCGCCGCCGGCGACCAGCACCGCCGCGACGGCATCGCTGAAATCGGTGACGATGCCTGCATCCGGCGTGAGTTCGATCGTGCGGCCGCCCACCCGGAACGGCCAGCGCAGGGCCTGGCCGGTGCTCTGGAAGCGGAAATTCACGCAATCGTGGTGGACGAGATCGTCCGGATGCCGCGGCACGCCGCGCCGCTCCAGATAGGCCGGCGCGGCGAAGGCGCAGACCCGGTGCGGCGCGAGGCGGCGGGAAATCAGTCGCGAATCCGAGAGGTCGCCCACCCGGATCGCGACGTCGATGCCCTCCTCGATCAGGTCCGTCATGCGGTCGCCCAGGCGCAGGTCGATCGTCAGCCGCGGGTGGCGGGCGCGGAACCGCGGCAGCGCCGGCGCGAGCAGGTGCAGGCCGACCGGGAGCGGCGCCGTCACCTTCAGGGTTCCGGCCGGCTCGGAGCGCGCCGCGACGGCGGCCTGCTCGATCGCCTCGGCCTCGCGCAGGAGGCGCAAGGCCCGCTCGTGCAGGTCGCGGCCCTCCGGCGTCAGGGTGAGCGAGCGCGTGGTCCGGGTGAACAGGCTCAAGCCCAGCCGTCCCTCCAGGCGCTGCACGCTCTTGCTCACCGCCGAGGGCGTGAGGCCGAGCGAACGGGCCGCGGCCGTGTAGCTGCCGAGCGAGGCGGCCCGCGCGAACGCGATGAGGCCGGTGAGGCGGTCGAGGCCGATCTGTTCCATGACGGCATGATTGAAGCGAGGGCCGGCCCGATTATCAAGGTCCAGGTCAGGCGCCATTCTCCTCCTCACCGGCGCGGCACGAGCGCCCGCGAGAAGGACCGTCGTCGTGAGCAGCACCCTCCAGGACCGCATCGCGGTCGTGTTCGGCGGCACCTCGGGCATCGGCCTCGCGGCTGCCCGGCAGGCCAGGACGGCCGGGGCCGCGGTCATCGTGGTCGGCCTCGACGCCGAGGGCGCCGAGCGCGTCGCGGCCGAGAACGGGTTTGCCGGCTGGCGCGCCGCCGACGTGACCCGGCCCGAGACCATCGCGGCGGCGCTGGCCGACATCCCCCATGTCGACCACCTCGTCCTGCTCGCCGGCACCTTCGTGGCCGGCAAGATCCGCGACGCCGAGGTCGACCACCTGAAACGGGCCTTCGACGAGCGGATCTGGGCTGCGATCCACGCCCTTCGCGCCCTCGGCGACCGGCTGGCCGAGGACGGATCGGTCACCTTCATCTCCGGCGCCCTGGCGGATCGCCCCAGCGCCCAGGGCACCGCCGTGCTGGCCGCCGCCTCGGCCGCGATGGAGGCCTTGGCCCGCGGCCTCGCGCTCGAACTGGCACCTGTGCGGGTGAACACCCTGTCGCCGGGCACCACCGACACCCCGCTGCTCGCCCGCACGCTCGGCGCCCACCGCGACGCCTATGTCGCTGCGCTCACCGAAACACTGCCGCTGCGGCGCCTCGGCACGGCCGAGGAGGCCGGCGCGGCGGTCGTCTTCCTGATGAGCAACGGCTTCATGAACGGCGAGACCCTGCACGTCGATGGCGGCGCCCGCCTCGTCTGATCGCCCGCATCCCCGGCGCGGTCCTTCGGGACCAGCCGCACGCTGCCCCTGCATTCCGTCTCACGAGTCCCACCCTGGAAGGAGGACGATCCGATGTCCGAGACCACGCAGACCGACGGGCCGGCGCCGGACCCCGACTACGACCGGCTGCTGCGCGCCAACCTGGAGCGCGTCTTCAACGAGCGCGACCCCGGCAAGCGGGCGGCGGCGTTGGACGAGCTTTTCGTGGCCGAGCCGGTCATGTTCGAGCCGACCAACGTCGTCGCCGGACGGAGCGCCATCGCGGCGGTCGCCGGCACGCTGCTGGCGCAATTCGGACCCACCTTCCGGTTCACGCCCGTCGGCCCGGCCGTCGGCCACCACGGCCTGGCGTGGCTGCCGTGGCAGGCCGGCCCGGAGGGCGGTCCGGTCGCGGTCACCGGCGCGGACGTGGCCGAGGTCGTGGAAGGCAGGATCGCGCGCCTCTGGGTGCTGCTCAACCCACCGGCCTCCTGAGGCGGTCACGGCGATTCCGGGCCGCGACGTTCCGCTCGGGTCTCACGACAGCCCGAATCCCCGCCGCACCAGCCCGGCCATCGCCCCCGACAGGCGGGCCTGGCGGGCGATCGTGTCCCGTGGCGCGCCGTAGAGCATCAGCACCAGGGCGCGGCGCTGGGCGAAATCCGGTTCGAGCCGCACCAGGCCCTCGCCGAGGGGCGAGGCCGGCACGGCGCCGATGCCGGGCAGGTGGAGCACCGCGCCGTCCGGGACCGGCACGTCCGGGTCGAAGGTGGCGCGGTCGGTCGACAGATGGGTGATCCGGGCGGGCACCGACAGGCCGCCGGCCTGAAGCGTCGCGTCGAGCTCGCAGGGGAACAGCAGGTCCCCGCGCGGGTACTCGAAGCAGACCAGGAAGGCCACGAAGGTCAGCACCATGGCGACGCCGGCCCAGACCAGGTTGAAGTAATCCATCGAGGACACTTCCGTCGCGGCGTCCGGCGCCACGAAGGCCCAGACGATGCTGAAGGCCGAGAGCAGCGAGAATCCGCCGAACAAGGCGGCGAGGCGCCAGCGCACCGTCATCCGCGAGCGGTCGCCGCCCTTGTCGGTCACCTTGAACGGTCGGCCGAACGGCTTCACGGCGGCCACCGCCAGCGTCACGGTGATCGGCAACGCCGTCATGGTGTGGGTGACTTCCATGAACAGCGGCAGGGTGCGCGAGCCCGAGATCCAGCCATTGTAGGCCCAGACCGCGAGCAGCATCGGCAGGCCGAAGCGCAGGAACGACAGGTAATCGGCCTGGAAGGCCGGCAGCCCGGCGAACCAGTAGATCGACGGCGCGATCAGCATCAGCACGATGAACGGCTTGCACAGCCAGTTCAGCACGCCGTGAATGAAATGCAGCCGCTGGACCAGGGTGTAGCCGGAGCCGAAGAGCGGGCCAGAGCGCAAAAGCGCCACCTGCATCGTGCCGAGGCACCAGCGGGTGCGCTGGGTGATGTATTCCGGCAGGCCCTCGGCCGAGAGGCCCATGCTGAGGCGCTCGTTGAGCCAGTGGGTGCGGTAGCCCGCCCGCATCATGCCGCAGGAGAGGTTGAGGTCCTCGCAGATCGCCGCGTCCGGGAAGCCGCCGATCTCGTTCAGCCGGTCGCGGCGGACCAGGAACGAGGTGCCGACGCAGAACGAGCAGCCCCAGGCGTCCTTGGCCGGCTGGAACACGTCGAAGAAGATGCGCTGGTCGTCGACCCAGCTCTCGGAGGCCGAAAGGTTGTGCTGGATCGGGTCGGCATTGAAGAAGAATTGCGGCGACTGCACCACCGCGGCGCGGGGATCGTCGAACAGGCCGACCATGCGGGTGAGGATGTCCGCCTGCGGCGCGAAATCGGCGTCGAGCACCAGGATCAGGGGGGCGTCGGTCTCGGCGGCGGTGGCCCGCAGGCCGTTATTGAGGTTGCCCGCCTTGGCGCCTTTGTTGTCGGGCCGGCGCAGGTAGCGCGCGCCGACCGTCTCGCAGTAGTCGCGCAGCCAGTCGCGCCGCGTGTCGTCGAGCACCCACACGGTCTTGTGCGGGTAGTCGATGGCGAGCGCCGGCAGGATCGACTTCTCGAGCACGTCGAGCGGCTCGTTGTAGGTGCAGATGAAGACGTCGACCGCCGGCCAGTCATCCGCGGCCGCGTGGCGGGCTTGCGCCCGATCGGCCTCCGCCGAGCGGTCCTTGTAGCGCATCAGGATCGCGATCGACATCAGCGTGTAGGTGATCGCCACCGCCTCGAAGGTGAAGAACAGGTACGGCCACAACGCCTCGGCCGAGAGCTCGAGGGGCGGCAGGGTGTCGGTCCAGCGCCAGGCGAGGTAGGTGACGACGAGCGCCGCCGTGAGGCCGCCGAAGACCCAGCGATCGTAGGCGCGCTGCGGCACCAGCAGGGACGGCAGGGCGTAGAGCGCCAGCGCGACCGCGAGGTTGAGGGCGAGCACCGTCGAGACGTCGCCGGGAGTGCTGAACATGCGTGCGACCTCAAGGGTTTGCCGGCAGACTCTTGCCGTCGAAGGGGTTCCAGCCCGCCTGCGCCAGCACGGCCCAGGCCGTGGCGCCGAGATGCGGGCGGCGGAAATACAGGAAGTCCGGCCCGGTGCTGGCGGGGCCGATCATCAGGCCGGTCGTCACCTTCGCCTCGCGGGTGGCGTAGAGGAGGCCGGAGGGCGCCCGCTCCCGCATCGCGCCGGCCAGCAGCGCCGCGCTGCGCTTGCCTTCGCCGACGGCCCGATAGGCGAGGGCGGCCTGCGCCGTGCCCTCGACCCACAGCCCGTCGCGGTCGTCGTTGAAGTCGAACCCGCCCGTCACGGCGAGGCGGGCCTCGGCGCAAGGCAGAGCCCGGCGCCAGGACGCCGGCGGCTCGGCCACTGCGAGGAGCGGCCAGAGCTGGGTGTCGAGGGCGATCTCGGCCGTGCCGCGCATCCGCCCGTCCGGCCCGGTCCCCATCCGGAAGCAGCCCGCCTTCGCGTCGAACGCCGCGTCGACGAAGGCGCGGGCGGCGCGCGCCGCTCCGGCACCCTCGGGTCCAAGCCAGGTTCCCAGCGCCACGACGTCGAGGTTGTGCTCGGTCGAGGCCCAGGGCAGCGGCGCCTGCTCGGGGTCGTAGCCGTCGCGGCCGCCGGTGAAGCCCCGCCCGTCCGCGGCGGCGGCGTTGGCGGTGATCCAGGTCAAGAGCCGGACGGCGCCGGCCCGGTAGCGCGCCTCGCCGGTGGCGTCGTGCAGGGTCATCAGCGCGAGGCCGACCCAGGCGACGTTGCCGGTAGCGCTGCCGACCTGGTAGCGGTCCTCGGACCAGCCATTCCGCTCCGTGTCCCACCAGCCCGGCAGCAGCACCGGGCGCGCGGTCACCGGGCCGGCCCGGTAGGCGTTGCGCACCCGCCCGTCCGCGAAGGTGCGGTCCGCGGCGAGGGCGGCCAGGAACGCGTCGCCGATCCGGCGGGCGCGGGCCTCGTCACCGCAGGCGGTGAGCGCCATCACCGCCAGGGCGTTGTCATACGCGAAGGCCGCGTTGCGCAACGGCGCCGGCACCTGGGCCTCGCCGGGGCCCGGACCGTAGCTCGCCGCGAAGGCGGGCCCTCCGTCGGGCGCCGCCGCGTCGAGGGCGGAGCCGACCGCCCCGCACAGGGCGGGTGCGGCCTGCGCCGGAAGGGCCCTCATCGGCGCCGCGAGGCCGGTCGCCAGGGCGAGGGCGGCGAGGAGGGCTTTCACCCGCCGCGCCCTCAGCGCTCGGCCCGCTGCTCGCGGCGCGCCCGCTTCGGCTCGGCCGGGGCCTGCCCGAATTCCTGGGGGCGCTGGGGCGGCAGCGGCATCGCCTCGGCGCCGGGCCCGGCGGCCTGCGGCGCGGCGCGCGCCGCCGGTACGGTCGAGGCCGTGGTCTCGGGCGCTGCGATCGCCGGGAGCTGGGTTGACAGGACCTGGGGCGACGGGACCGCAGGCGCCTGCGGCGACGTTTTCGCTTGGTCCTGCGGCGGGGGCCCGGCCGGAGCGGCGGGGGCCGGCTCGGTGGCGGCGATGACGGTCTCGGCGGTAAGGGGCTTCAATGCCGCCGTCACGACGGTGCTGGCCTGGGTGACGAGGCTGGCGGCGTGGTCGCCGACCGAGCGCCACAGCATCGAGGTCGAGGGCACCCAGCCGGCCTCGCGGGTCACGCTGACCCAGCGGCCGACGCCGCAGCTGTTGGCGGGAAGCGCGCTGCTGGCGGTGGCCGGAGCCGGGGCCGGGGCCGGATCGGGCTTGACCAGGACGTAGAGCTCGCGCCGCTCGGTCTGCGGGAACGGCACCGCGTAGGCGGCGTCGGCCTTGTCGCTGGTCTTCGGCAGGATCTCGGTCACCGTGCCGGGCTGGGAGCCCGCCGGCCCGCCATCGATCGTGACGCGGCTGCCGACCTGCAGGTTCTGGCCCTGGCGGTAGGAGAAGATCGCGACGACGAAGCTCTGCTCGCAATCGACGAGGGCGGCGAGGCTGTCGCCGGCGGTGACGTGGCGGCCGACGCTCGCCCCGACATTGAGCACGAAGCCGCCGCCGGGCGCACGGATCTCGGTGCCCGACAGGCTGTCCATGCGGGTATTCTCGCGCGCGAGCAGCCGCTGCTGCTCGGCGAGCGCCGCCTTCAGCTCGGTCTCCTCGATCTCGAGGCGCTGCGCGTCGTAGAAGATCGCCATGCGCTTCTGGGTGATCTCTGCCAGCCCGCTCAGCTCCTCGCCGGCATAGACCTTGCGGCTCAGGCCCTCGAGCTGGGTCGTCTTCTGCAACAGCTTGGCCTCGGCCGCCTTCTGCTCCTGCTGCGCCGCCGCGTAGGCCTGCGAGGTCGACTTGACCATGTCGGGGCTGGCGACGTTGCGCGACACCATGTTGACCTGCCGGTCCATCAGGACCTTCTTCTCCTCCGCCGAGGCCTGGGCCGAGGCGATCTTGGCCCGCAGGCCCTCGATCTCGGAGCGGAACATCTGGGCGATGCCCTCCGACTGGAGCTTGATCGCGCCGTCGAGGCTCTCGAGATAGGCGAGGTTCGACAGGCGCTTGCGCTCGGCCGAGAGCGCCCGCTCGCGCAGGTCCGTCACCTTGCTGTCGAGCTGGATCGCCGTCGTGCGGTCGACCCGCGGATTGGCGATCCGCGCCAGCAGCGCGCCCGGCTCCACGCTGTCGCCGGCCTTCACGGGGATCGCCGCGATGTCGCCGGCGATCGGCGCGGTCAGGAGCGCCACCGGCGCGTTGACGACCGCCCGGTCCGATTGGTCGGCCACCAGCGGCGGCAGGACGGAGGTCCCGATCAAGAGGGCGAGGACCGAGGCCAGGCTGACGCTCGAGAGCCGGACGAGGCCACGGTGCCGATGCGGCGCCTGCGGGCGCGAGCGGGAAGACGACTGGGTCACCGGGACCTCCGATCGAAGCGTTGCGGTTGTGCACCCACGATCACGGGCCCGCCCGGAGGCGGCCCATGTCACTCGTTGATGCGGTTGTTCTTGAAATACCGCACTGCGAAATTGGATCAAATTTTTTAACTGATCCTTTGTAGTTGATTCTGGCCCGACTGGATTTTCACGCGGCCGTGATGGAACGGTTTTGCGGTGGTCCGTTTCACCAGTCGGAACGGCGCAACGCCGTGGTCTCGATGGTTTTGCTGCATTGCAGCAAAAACCAGAATGCGGCTGCAATCGGGCGAGCGAGTTGTCGGGAAAACATACCGAGATGCGCCGGGGACGAAGACTGGACGGTTTCGTCGCCCGTAGTCCGGCTCGGCCGCAGAGGTGACTTCGGTAGAGTTTGGCGAATGACACAGGATAATATGGCGGCGGTGCCCGGAAGACGGACGCGCCGCGGCTGAGCGATGCCCCGGACGGCCTCGCAGGGCCGATCCGGCGCCCGGAACGGCGTCCGGCGGCGCAGGTCATGCGGCATAATGCCTGCCGCCGGGGGGCGCGGCGCGGCCTTCTGGCGGTCAGAACTCGCGCTGGACCCGCATGCGGAACTGGAACACGTCGGTGCTGCTCACCGTCCGCAGCGGGGCGCCGGTCGCGGTGACCGGCACGCCGTCGACCACGTCGGCGACGACGGCACCGGGCGTGCGGCCGAGATCGATCGTGCGGCCGGACTGGAGCCCGACGCGGCTGTAGAGGCCCTCGAGCCCGATATCGAGCTCGCGCACGGGCGACCAGATCAGGTTGAGGCCCGCCACGAGCTGGTTGGCGTCCCGCAAGGTCCCGTTGAGCGCGAAGGCCCCGGGCCGCAGGGCCGGGTTCGGGATGCCGGCGAAGTTGAGGAGGCCGAGGCCGGTCCGCGCCGCCTTGCCGAACGCGATCTCGCCGTAGCTGCCGAAGGCCGCCGAGCGCCAGTTCGGGTTCCAGTTGTGCAGGTAGGAGGCGAGGATCGTCCAGCTCGTCGAGCGGTCGAGGCGGCCGGTGACGGGATCGAGCACCGCGTCGACGAAATCCTGCGGCACCGCGGTGCCCTGGCCGAGCGAGGCGGTCGCGGTGTAGCTGCCGGTGTAGTTGGCGTAGCCGGTATAGAGCGTCGCGCCGTCGCCATAGGCGCCCTGGAGATAGAGTGCGTCGCCGGCCGCGATCGTCGGCAGGTTGAGCTTGAGGCCGCCCTGGACCGCGAAGCCGTAAGCCGTCGCCGGGCGCGGGGTCGCGACGGCGCCCGTCGGCGCGCCGGAAAAGCGCGTCAGCGACGCGGCGTTGCCGGTGTTGATCTCGTGCAGGGCGGCCGAGGCCTGCACCGAGCCCCACGACCCGTCGTAGCGCAGCACGGCGACGATGTCGGGCAGGCGCGAGCGCTGCGCCACGTCGTAGAACGCCTCGCCCACCGGCAAGCCGGCGGCGTCGGTGACGACGAGCGGGGCGAAGTTGCCGTTGCTGGGGGCGAAGATCTGGAACTGGCTCGCGGTGTTGCCGGCGATGCCGTTCCCGAAGACCGGGTTCTTGCGGTAGATCGGGTCCTCGATCGACAGCGTCGCCGAGACGCCGTCCGCGACCTTCGCCGTGTAGGCAATAAGGTTGGTGGAGAACAGGTCGGAGCCGAGCGAGGCCGCCGCGATCTCGAAATCATGGGCGTAGAAGTCGTAGAACGACGCGGCGCGGCCGGCGGTGAGGCCGGCGAACTGGATGAAGGCCTTGTCGACGTTCACGAATTGCTGCGCGCGGCCGAACGTGTCGACGCCGAGCGCCGGGAACGCCCGGGCGATGCGCTGCTGCGAGCCCGAGGTGACGTAGTTGCCGGTGCGGCTGACGAGGTCGACGCGCACGAAGGCGCGTAAGGTGCCGTAGGCGGTCTGGGTGCGGGCGTCGAGGTTGAGGCGGCCGGCGCCCCAGTAATTGGTGAGATCGCCGTTGACGCCGGAGCGGCTGTAGGACTGGACGTAGCCGGCGTGGAACTGCGCCCGGCCGGAGACCCGCAGGCAGGTGTCCGTGCCGGGGACGACGAAGAAGCCGGTGCCGTGGGTCGTGCAGACCCGGACATACTCGACCGGCGTCCGCGGGTGCGCGGCCAAGCGTGCGGCCAAGTCCGCAGCCAAGTCCGCGGCCAAGTCCGCAGCCATGACCCCATGCCCGGCCCCCTGCAGGGCGGCGAGCCCGGCCACCGACCCGAGAAGCCGCCTGCTCGCCCGCATCCGCTGCTCCCCCGGTCCGTCCGCCGATGCGGATCCTTGACGTTGGGGAGAGTGCGCGACCCAGGGGCAGGCTTCAACGGCGCCGGGCGCCGGCTTGCCGGGCTTTTGCTGGATTGTGACGGAGGTGTGTCTGCCGGGCCACCGCCTGGGTCAGGTGCCCGGCAGCGTCACCCTCCGGGCGCGCCGGCGCTGGATCGCGAGGAAGCTGCCGAAGGCAAGGCCGATGACGAGGAGCGAGACGCCCGTCGTGACGGTGCCGAGCGCGTAGATCTCCGGCGTCGTCACGGTGGTGGTGAGGCCCTGGAGTTCCAGCGGCAGGGTGTTGCGCCCGCCGATCGCCTGGCTGGTGCGGGCGAGCTCGTCCCAGGACAGGGTGAAGCCGAACAAGGCGACGCCGACCAGCGACGGCAGGATGATCGGGACCACGACGTGGCGCAGCGACTGCGGCCCGGTGGCGCCGAGGTCGCGGGCGGCCTCTTCGTAGGCCGGGTTGAAGCGGTTGAACACCGCGAACATGATCAGGAGGCCAAAGGGCAGGGTCCAGGTCAGGTGGGCGCCCAAGCCTGAGGTGAACATCCCCATCACGGTGCCGTGGTCCTGGAGGAAGCCCCAGCCGATCCGGGCGGCGAGCGCCTTGATCCCCTCGTCGATGAGCCGGAACTCGAGGCCGATTCCGAGCGACACCACGATCGAGGGCACGATCAGGCTCGCCACCGCGGTGTAGAAGAGCGGCGTCTGGCCGAGGAAGCCCTTGCGGAAGGCCAGCCCTGCGAAGAACGCGATCGTGACCGTGAGCCCCATCACCACGATTCCGAGCGCCAGCGAGCGCCGGAACGCCGCCCAGATGTCGACCACGCCGAGCCCGGCCCAGAGGCGCGAGAACCAGAAGGTCGAGACCCCGTTCATCGGGAAGGTG
Source organism: Methylobacterium currus (assembly GCF_003058325.1). Taxonomy (NCBI): domain Bacteria; kingdom Pseudomonadati; phylum Pseudomonadota; class Alphaproteobacteria; order Hyphomicrobiales; family Methylobacteriaceae; genus Methylobacterium; species Methylobacterium currus. The sequence continues at coordinate 3,470,541 of NZ_CP028843.1, read as the reverse complement.
AGGCCGCCCTGCGGGCCCTGGAAGCTGAGCGCCAGGATCGTCAGGGTGGGCCCGTAGAGGAAGAGCACGAACAGCCCGAAGAAGGCCGCGAGCACGTAGAACGAGAAGGAGCGGGGCCCGTCGCGGCGCATCTCTCTAAAGCTCCCGGCGCAGGTCGATCAGGCGGGTGAGCGCGGCGATCAGCACCATCACGGCGCCGAGCAGCACCACCGCGTTGGCGGCGGCCGCGGGGAATTGCAGGTAGGCCATCTGTACCTGGATCACCTTGCCGACCGAGGCGATCTGCTGACCCCCCATGACGCCCACGGTGACGAAGTCGCCCATGATCAGGGTCAGGACGAAGATCGACCCGATGGCGATGCCGGGCTTGCAGAGCGGCACGATGACGTTCCACAGCGTCTGCCAGGGCGTCGCGCCGGCATCGGTGGCGGCCTCGATCAGCGAGCGGTCGATCCGCATCATCGAGTTGAAGATCGGCACGATCATGAACACCGTGTCGAGGTGGATGAAGGCCAGCACCACCGAGAAGTCGGAATAGAGCAGCCCCTCGATCGGGGTGCGGATCAGGCCGAGGCCGATCAGCGTGTCGTTGACGAGGCCGTTGCGGCCGAGCAGCGGGATCCAGGCGATCATCCGGATCACGTTCGAGGTCCAGAACGGGATGGTGCAGATCAGGAAGAGCACCGTCTGCATCGCCGTCGAGCGGACGTGGAAGGCGACGAAATAGGCGACCGTGAAGCCGATTCCCAGCGTCGCGGCCCAGCCGAGCAGGCAGAACTTCAGCGTCGACAGGTAGGTCCGGAAGGTGGTGCAGAGGTCGCCCCCCGACAGGCAGCCCTCGAACACGTCGGCGTAGTTCTGGAGCGTGAAGGCCGGGATGATCTCGTACTCGTTGTACTCCCAGAAGCTGACGACGAGCGTCAGCGCCAGCGGCACCAGGAAGAAGGCGAGGAAGACCAATCCCAGCGGCATCGCCTGCCAGTAGGCGAGGCGGCGCTGGCGCCGCGTCGCGGCGGCGAGGCCCGGGAGGGCCGGGGCGGCTTGCGCCGCCTCCGGCAATGCGGGGACGCGAGCCGTGGCCGTGCTCATGCGGCGATGAACTCGTTCCACTTGCGCACCATGTAGGTGTTCTCGTCCATCACCGAGTTCCAGCAGGCGACGGCGCCCATGCGGGTCTCGAACGAGCCGCCGTCGCGCACTGCGCCGGCCTTCTCCATGATGGTGCCGTCCGGGGCCTTGATGTCCTTCTCGGCCGGCTTGCCCTCCATCCAGAATGCCCATTCGTAGGGCTCCATGTGGGCTTTGGCCGTCTCCAGCACCGCCGAATAGTAGCCCTGGCGATTCAAATAGGCACCGGCCCAGCCCGACAGGAACCAGTTGATGAAATCATAGGCAGCGTCGAGCTTCTTCCCGGTCAGGGTCTTGGGCAGGCCGAAGCCTGAGGCCCAGGCGCGGTAGCCTTCCTTGAGCGGCTGGTAGGTGCAGGCGACGCCCTGCGAGCGCACCTTGGTGACGGCGGGCGACCACATCGACTGGATCACCGTCTCGCCCGACGCCATCAGGTTCACGGATTCGTTGAAGTCCTGCCAGAAGGCGCGGAACTGGCCGGCGCGCTTGGCCTCGATCAGCACCTTCATGGTGCGGTCGATCTCGGCCTTCGTCATGTTGCCCTTGTCGGGATAGGTGTAGTCGCCGGTCGCCTCCACCACCATCGCGGCGTCCATGATGCCGATCGACGGGATGTTGAGGATCGAGGCCTTGCCCTTGAACTCCGGGTTCAGGAGCTCCTTCCACGAGGTGATCGGGCGCTTGATCAGGTCGGGACGGATGCCGAGCGTGTCGGCGTTGTAGGTGGTGGGGATCAGGGTGATCCACTCGGTCGGCGCGCTCGCGAACTTGGTCGAGGTCTGGCCTTCGAGGTAGAAGACTTTCTTGGGCGCCGTGCCCTGGTCGCCGATCTTTTTTCCGGCGACCTCGCCCTTGGTGAAGACCGGGGTGATCTTGTCGGCGTTCTTGATCCGGCGCGCATCCATGCCGACGAGGTTGCCCGACGGCATCAGCTTCTTGAGGCTGAAATACTCGGAATCGACGATGTCGAACGAGTTCGGCTGGGTGACGACGCGCTTCGATACCTCGTCGGTCACGACCGGGATGTACTCGATCGTGATGCCGAGATCCTCCTTCACCTTGCGGGCGATGTCGCCGCTCTGGTTCACGGCGGTGCCGAGATAGCGCAGGGTCACCGGCTCGGCGGCGATGATCGCCGGGAAGCCCGTGACGACGCCGGAGCCGGCGGCGAGGCCGGCCGCGGCGCCGGCCCCTTGCAGCAGCGTGCGGCGGGACAGGCGGGGTGTCTTCGTCTCGGTCACGGCGGAATCTCCCTTGTCGGATCGGGGTCAGGCGTCGAGGCGGTGGGCCTCGTCCGCCGGCCAGCCCACCCGCACCGTGTCTCCGAGGGCGAGGGGGTGGCCGGCATAGGCGTGGTCGCTCAGGATCGCGGTGAGGGCTGCGCCGGCTTCGGCCGCGAGGTCCGGCGCCTCGAGGCTCACATGCACCGTGCTGCCCTGGTACTCGACCGCGACGACGCGGGCGCTGAGCCCCTCCGGGCCGGCCTCGGGGCCGAGGCGCATCCGGTCGGCCCTGACCGCGATGCGCCGGTCGGGCAGCGCGATGACGTTGTGGCCGCCGATGAAGCGGGCGACGAAGGCGGTGGCCGGCCGCTCGAACACCGTGCGGGGATCGGCCGCCTGCTCGATGCGGCCGCCATTCATCACCACCACGAGGTCGGAGAGCGCCATCGCCTCCTCCTGGCTGTGGGTGACGTGCACGAAGGTGATGCCGAGCTCGCCCTGGAGGCGCTTCAGCTCCGTGCGCATCCGCACCCTCAGGAACGGATCGAGGGCCGAGAGCGGCTCGTCGAGGAGCAGCACCTTCGGCCCGGTGACGAGGGCTCGGGCCAGCGCCACCCGCTGCTGCTGACCACCCGAGAGCTGCGCCGGCAGCCGGCCGGCGAGGTGGTCCATCTGGACGAGCGCCAGCATCGCCTCGGCGCGCTTCACGCGTTCCGCCTTCGGGACGCCCCGCATCTTGAGCCCGAAGGCGACGTTGTCGCGGCAGGTGAGGTGGGGGAACAGCGCATAGCTCTGGAACATCATCGCGGTGCCGCGCTGCGCCGGCGGCAGGTCGCCGACCGCCTTCGGGCCGATCACCACGTCGCCCGAGGTGACGGTCTCGTGCCCGGCGATCATCCGGAGCGTCGTGGTCTTGCCGCAGCCCGACGGCCCGAGCAGGCAGCAATACGAGCCCGAGCGGATCTTCAGGTTGATCCCATCGACCGCGACGGTGTCGCCGTAGCGCTTGGTCAGGCTGGCGAGTTCGATGTCCACGCGCGCTCCCCTCGGCGATTCTCCCTGCGCGAGACGTAAGCAAGGGGCGGGCCAGGGAAGGTGAGCTTGGCCGTCCGGACGGGGTCGCGATTCTGGCCCGCGAGCCTGTTGCAATGCGCCGGGCGATCCGCTATCCCCCCGCTCGTCTTCGGCGCACCACGGATCGCCCGGCCACGAGGCCATGGGCGAGACGAGCGGCGCCGACGGGCCGTTGTAGCTCAGTGGTAGAGCGCATCATTGGTAATGATGAGGTCGGGAGTTCAATCCTCCCCAGCGGCACCATCCTTCACCGTGAGATCTTGAGATTTCGCTCGGTGTGTCTGAAGGTTGTCTGATCCCGATCGGGAGGGCAGCGCGGCACCGGCGCGCCGTTGTAGCTCAGTGGTAGAGCGCATCATTGGTAATGATGAGGTCGGGAGTTCAATCCTCCCCAGCGGCACCATCCATTTCTTGCGATAAGTCTTCGGGAAAACCCGGCGTCTGAGCTGGATCAGCCGAGCGGCCATTCGGCTCGGCCGACGGGCTCCACGCGGGTCACGCCGCGCGGCGCCATCTCCCTCGGCGTTCAAGCCGTCGTCATAGGCCGGAGGTCCGCATCCGGGGCGATAGGCGTCGACGCGTCGAGGATGTCGTTGGCGACGATCCGCCCGTCGGCATCGAAGTCCAGGATCAGGCCGGGTCGAATCTCCTCGCTCGCCACCACGGGGGCGTCAGCAAAACGCACATGCGGCGCGTCCGTCTCTGCATCGTACCGTGACGTCACCGGGGCCGTCTCCTGGCGTCCGTACAGGTCGCCCCAACGATCGCGCGCGGGGGCTCTTTGGGCCCTCGGGATTCAACGATGCTGGGCGACCCCGGAGGCGCCGGCGGGGGCCAACTCATGGCGGACCGCCGTCCCGGCGGACATGCCGCGGTGAGCGCACGCCGCCACGTGGAGTCTCCAGCCCGTCCGTGGATCAGGCCGGGCCGAACGTGCCGGCGCATGACCGACGCGCCCGGACTCCCCAACTCCGGTAACGAAGCGTTAACCATAACGGTGCAGTGAGCCGGCTATGTACTCGCAGCTTCGCCACTACGGCTGGCCTCCGCTCCAGGCGGTCGGCCATATCGCGTTCGGGATCACCCTGCTGGCCCTGGGCCTCGCCTGTGCGGGGGCCGAGCTTCTCGGCGGCTGGGAGCAGGCGGGCCGGCTCCTCACGGGCAGGGGTTGATCCTCCGAAGGGCGGCCGGGCGCGGTGTAACGCGCCAGACATCGCGGCGACTGCGATTGCCCCCGGGGCGATGCGCGGCGGTGTTCGAGGCGCGGATGGCTTGAAGTCCGAAGACGACACACAGGCCGCCGCCCCGACGCAGCAGCATTCACGGCCTTCATCGACTTGTCGCCGCGATCATCCCCCGACCGCGTTGCACGTGGCGTGCGGCCGTCCCGGCGGTGGACGTCGCGGCTGCGACGGGCGGATACGATCTCGAAACCATCCGGGTTGCATCCCGGGGCTCAGCTGCTAAGCTTGGCCGTGCCGGTCCAGTGCGTGCCTGGGCCACCGCGCCGCCCGACGGAGGGCCGCGCCACACGTCTCCTGCGCCGCCGAGGGCGGCGCCGGCTGTCCTCGCGCCGCCGATCATGATCCCGGCCGCGGGCGATTCCCATTGATCCGGACGCGGCTCCCGCGTGCCGCCCGCCGCTCCCGCGCCGGGCCCCGTGCGCATGGTCGCACCAACCCGAAGGATCCGACGCGATGATCGATCACCGCCGCCGCCTCCTGAGCCGCGCCGCCCTCACGGCGGAGGGCCGCATCACGCTCCGGCGCGAGCCCGACCGGTCCTGGCCCGGCGACCACAGCCGGCTCTGCGCCCTGGAGAATGACGGACACCTGCTGTTCCTGGGCGAGCAGCCCGGCCCGCTGCCCGGCGGGGCCTCGGCCGCCTGGCGCATCACCGCGCAGGGCCGCGCGGCCTTGCAGGGCTGAGGACCGGCGGCCGGTCGCCCGGCGACGCAAGGGTTTGGTGTCTCTCACGAAACTCCCGATCGACGACACCGTTCACCGTAGCGGCGTCGGCGCAATGGGAGTTTCGTGAGGTGGGCTTGAGCGCCGCGCCGGCGCTTCAAAACCAGCCTGTTCGCGCCTACATTGGAGAGGGCAGGGCCCATGGCCCGAACAGGCCGCCGAGGTGAGCGATGGACTATGTCTGCGACGTCACGGGCGGAAAGACCTGGTTCCAGATCGAGACCGAGGCGGAGGCGATCCAGGAATCGGCCCTGATGGGCCACGCCGTCGAGAAGCACTTCCGCCAGGCGCAAGCCCGGGCCGAGGCCTCCTACGTGCCGCCCGCCGGCCCGTTCATCGAGCAGCAGATCGGCCTCAAGGCGCATCTGCGCCGGACCATGCCGCGCTTCTTCACCCTGCGCGACCCGGAGGGCAACGGGCTCGCCACCGCCATGGTGCCCTGGGGGGCGGGCTGCCCGATCATCGTCGGCATCGGCAACCGCGACCCTTACGTCGAGCATGCCGAGGCGATCCGGGTACTGGCTGCGCATCTCGGCATCCCGCTCGACCGCGGCCGCTGCTACCCCTACGGGCGATGACCCCGCCTCCGGTTTCCGATCGGTTGCTTCAGGCGGTCCTGTCGGATCGCTCGCGCCATGCGGAAGCCGGCTCCGCTCGAATGCCGCGCGGGCTCCTGTCACCGCTTCCGGAAGTCATCGTCCGGAGACGGAATCACGCGGCCTCGCTCCGGGCCGCGAGCGGCACCGCGATCCGGCATGTGAGGCCGGCGGCGGCGTAGTCGAGCCGCACCTCGCCCGCGAGCTCCCGCTCCAGGCTGGTGCGGATCAGCCGTGTGCCGAAACCGGTCCGGGCCGGCGGCACCACGGCGGGGCCGCCGCTCTCGTGCCAGAGCAGGGAGAGCATCTGAGACCCGGTCCGCCACTCCACCCCCCATTCCACCGCCACCTGCCCGGTCTCGACCGAGAGCGCGCCGTACTTCGCCGCGTTGGTGGCGAGTTCGTGGATCGCCATCCCGAGAGGCAGGGCCACGGCGGGGGTGAGGGAGACCGCCGGTCCGTCGAGACGGATGCGGTCGTCCCGCCCGCCCGCATAGGGCTCCAGCTCCGCCGACAGGATGCCGCGCAGGCCCGCCCCCTCCCAGTGGTTCGCGGTGAGCACGTTGTGGGTCTGGGACATCGCCAGCAGCCGGGCCTCGAAGCTGCCGGTGAAGTCGTCGAGGGAGGCGGCGCTACGAGCGGTCTGGCGCGCCATCGACTGCACCGTGGCGAGCGTGTTCTTCACCCGGTGGTTGAGCTCGTGGATCAGCAGCTCCTGGCGCGCATCGGCGGCCCGGCGCTCCTCCTCCTGCTGCCGCAGGGTCCGGGCCGCGGCGGTGAAGGCGTGGCTGATCGCCTGCGCCTCGCGCACGGCGGAGGCCGGCACCTCGACGGGCTCGCCCCGGCCGAGCGAGGCGGCGGCGACCGCGAGGCGGCGCAGGGGCCGGGCGAGCAGCCCGGCGGCGAACCAGCCGATGCCCGCCGCCACCGTGGCGACGACGAGGCCCCAGAGCAGGATCTGCCGGCGCAGCTCCGCCACCGCCGCGAAGGCGGTGCCCGCGTCCTGGCGCACCAGCACGGTCCAGCCGAGGCCCGGGAAGCCGCGATAGCCCCGGGTCGGCCGGTAGCCAGTGAGGTAGCGCCGCCCGTCCGGCCAGGTCTCGGTCTTCGTGCCGGCCTGGCCCGCCCGCGCCGCCGCGGCGCTCGGCAGGTCCGCCGGCAGCCGCGTGCGGCGCAAATCCTCGGGGCCGAGCAGCACCGTGCCGTCGCGGGAGAGCACCAGGGCGGTGACGTCGCGCGCGCCGGCCGAGGTCTCGCGCAAGGACGCCTCGACGCCCCGGGCCCAGGCCCAGTCGAGATGGCCCGAGACGACCCCGACGAGGCGGCCGTCGTCGCTCCGCACCGGGGCGGCGATGTCGAGCACCCGCGGCGGGTCGGCCGGGTCGTGGCCGGGCGTCAGCCGCGCCAGCAGCTGGGCGTCGTGCAGGTCGCCGACGAAGGGCCCCTGCTGCCCCTCGGTGAAGTACTCCCGGTGCGCGACGTCGATTCCCTCGAGCGCTCCCGTGCTGGTCGCCGCGACTCTTCCGGCGGCGTCGATCAGGCCGATGATCGCGTAGTCCGGATAGGTCTCCTGCGCCCGCCGCAGCACCCGGCGCTTGCGCTCCACCGGGGCGTCGGGATCGCGGATGGTGTCGTTCTCGGCCAAGATCACCATGTCGCGCCAGCGCTCGAACAGGCCGCGGTCAAGCCGGCCGGCCATAGAGGTGGCGACGTCGGCGAGCTCGGCTTCGATACGTGCTTCGAGCCGCTGGCTCGCCACCCGGGAGGCCACCAGGGCGAGCACCAGGGTCGCCACCAGGCCCGCGGCCCCGAGACCGAGGGCCAGGAAGACGCGGAGCGGCGGCTGGGGCAAGGGGAATCCGGGTCTGCTCTGGGCGGGAGGCCCCCGTCCGATGCGGGCCGAATCCTACCTTATCGCAATCTGCGCGAGAAAGCCTCGCAGTTTCCGATCCTTCGTTGAATCGTCAGTCCCGTGTCGGCTCGATCATCGCCCGGACCTTGGCGGCGAAGACCTCGATGGCGAAGGGCTTGGTGATCATCCGCATGCCGGGCGCGAGGTGGCCGTTGCCGAAGGCGGCGTTCTCGGCGTAGCCGGTGATGAACAGCACCCGCAGGTTTGGGCGCGCCGCCAGCGCCTCGTCGACCATCCGGCGGCCGTTGAGGCCCGGCAGGCCGACATCGCTGACGACGAGGTCGATCCGGCCGGGGGCTTCGAGGAGACGCAGGCCAGTCTGCCCGTCCGGCGCCTCGATCACCCGGTAGCCGAGATCGGTGAGGGTCTCGCCGATCAGCGCCCGGACGGTGGCATCGTCCTCCACCACCAGCACGGTCTCGCCGTGCTCGGCTCGCGGCACCGGCAGGCCCGTCGCCGGCGCCGGCTCGTCCGCGGCCCGGCCGAGATGGCGCGGCAGGTAGAGCTTGACCGTCGTGCCGGCGCCGACCTCGGAATAGATCCGCACGTGCCCGTCGGATTGCTTGGCGAAGCCGTAGATCATGGACAGGCCGAGGCCCGTGCCCTGGCCGATCGGCTTGGTGGTGAAGAACGGGTCGAAGGCGCGGGCGATCACGTCCGGCGGCATGCCGGCGCCTGTGTCGCTGACGCAGACGCAGACATACTGCCCCGCCCGCACCCCGATCTCGCTCGCCACGTAGGCGTCGTCGAGATGGGCGTTGGCGGTCTCGATGGTCAGGCGCCCGCCCTCCGGCATCGCGTCGCGGGCGTTGATGGCGAGGTTGAGGATCGCGTTCTCGAGCTGGTTGGGATCGCAGAGCGTCAGCCACAGGCCGCCGGCCACCACGATTTCGAGCTGCACCCGCTCGCCGAGCGTCCGGCGCAGGAGCTCGTCCATCGCGCTCACCAGCCGGTTGGCGTCGACCGCCCGCGCCTCGAGCGGCTGGCGCCGGGCAAAGGCGAGGAGCCGGTGGGTCAGCGCGGCGGCGCGCTGGGCCGAGGCCATGGCGAGGCCGGCATAGCGGGTGAGGTTCTGCGTTCGGCCCTCGTTGATGCGGGTCTGCATCAGGTCGAGGGAGCCGACGATGCCGGTGAGCAGGTTGTTGAAGTCGTGGGCGATGCCGCCGGTGAGCTGGCCCACCGCCTCCATCTTCTGCGCTTGGCGCAACGCCTCCTCGATCCGGGTGCGCTCCTCGATCTCGGCGGTGAGCCGCGCATTGGCCTCGGCCAAAGCCGCCGTGCGCTCGGCCACCTGCGCCTCCAGCGCCTCGCGGCCGCGCGCCAGGGTCTCGCGGGCCCGGACCTGGTCGTCGATGTCGGTGCAGGTGCCGAACCAGCGCTCGATCGCTCCGGTGCGGGGATCGCGGATCGGCATCGCCCGGCCCAGCACCCAGCGATAGACCCCGTCGTGCCGGCGCAGGCGGTACTCGATCTCGTAGGGCTCGCCGGTGGCGAGCGAATGGCGCCAGCGCCGCCAGGCCTCCGGTTGCTCGGCGGGGTGGAAGATCGCGTTCCAGCCCTCGCCGTCGGTCGAGCCCTCCGGCATGCCGGTGAATTCGTACCAGCGCGGATTGTAATAGTCGTGGTAGCCGTCCGGCAGAGTCGACCACACCATCTGGGGCATCGATTCGGCGATGGCCCGGAACTTCAGCGCGTTGTCGGCGAGCGCCGCCCGCGCATCCGTCTCCGCGGTGATGTCGACGCCCAGCAGGTGCAGGTCGAGGACCGCGCCGTCGGGCCCGCGATGGGGCACGTAGCGCACCAGGGCGTGGCGCCCGTCGCCCCCGGGATGGGGGGATTCGAACGTGACGGTCTCGCCCGCGAAGGCCCGGGCCAGCAGCGGGCGCCGCAGGGCGTGATCCGCCTCGCCGATGATCGCCTGCAGCGGGCGCCCGACGGCCTCGTCCGGCGCGAGGCCGAACCAGCGCGCGAAATGGCCGTTGGCGAAGCGGCAGACCTCGTCGCGGTCGAGGGCGGCGATCAGGGCGGGAGCGGCCTCGGTGATGCTGCGCAGGTCGTCGCGGTCGGCCCGCGCCGCGGCGAGCGCCCGGGCGAGGCGGAGCTCCCGCGCCGCTTGCGCCGCGAGGGCGACGAGCCCTTCGGCCTCGCGCGCCGTCAGCCCCGCCGGACGCGCCTCGGGATCGAGCACGCACAGGGTGCCCAGGGGCCGGCCGTCCGGGCCTGCGAGGGCGACGCCGGCATAGAAGCGTAAGGAAGGCGAGCCGACCACGGCGGGGAGAGCGGCGGTGCGCGCGTTCCGCGCCAGGTTCGGGATGATGACGGGTGTGGTGCCGGCGAGGCGGCCGAGCGCCGCGGCGTCATGCGGGGACAGGCCGGGCGGGACGAGCCCGGCGAGCGGCGCACCCGGCCGGTGGATCAGCGCGAAGGCGCTGCCGCAGACCGCCCGGGCGAGGCGGGCCGTGTCGGCGAGGTCCGCCTCGTCGGCCGCGCGCGCGACGGCATCCCCTCCAGCCGATTCTCTCTGTCCGCTCGCGTCGTGGCTGCTCATGGCTGATCGTTGCGGCTCCCCGCGGGACCCTGCGGAATGGCAGCCGTTAGACGGAGGTTACCGCGCAGGCAACCGCCAAGACGGCGCAGGGTTTCCTCGCGCTCTCCGCTCGCTCCGCGGACCTGAGCCCCTGCGGCGCGATGACCGCATCCGGCTGGGTTGCGGTGACTGTCCCGAATCGGTAAGCTGTTGATTATGTTGTAGTTTTCAAAAGTTCTAATCTGAGAGCGGTCAGCGGGAGCGATCCCCAGGCGCTCCGCGGATCGGGTGCTCCAGTCACAACATGATCGTCTGTTCCTGCAACGTGCTCTCCGACGGCCAGGTGCGCGCGTGCCTCAATCCCGGCCCGGGCTGCCCGCGTACGCCCGCCCAGGTCTATGCCTGCCTCGGCTGCAGCCCGAAATGCGGCCGCTGCGCCCGCACGATCCGGGGCATCCTCGACCGGGCATTGGTTGAGGCGCACGCCGCCTGCACCACCACCTGCGGGGCGGCCTGCACCTTGAAGGACTTGAAGGAGGAGGCCGCCTGAGGCGGCCCCGCTCCGGTTCAGGACCTCAGCGGACGAAGCGTTGGCAGGTCAACGCTTCGTCCGCTGGGGTTTTTGCCGTGTCGCAGATCTTCGTCGCCAAACCGGCGACCGCTTTCGCGACCTCTGCCGAGGGACGGCTCACTCGGCCTCGGGCTCGATCTTCTCCAGGCCGCCGATATGGCGCTGGGCGTAGAGCGGCAGACCGACCTGGCGGATCAGCTCGAGCTGGGTCTCGAGGAAGTCGATATGGCCCTCTTCATCGGAGGCCAGGTCCTCGAACAACAGCTTCGACACCCGGTCGTTGATCGAATCGCAGTATTGCGCGGCTTCGAGATAGAGGCTGCGCGCCTCGACCTCGGCGGCGAGGTCGCACTCGATGATCTCCTGCACGTTCTGCCCGATCCGCAGGGGGTCGAGCTCCTGCAGGTTCGGGAAGCCTTCGAGGAACAGGATCCGATCGACGAAGCGATCGGCGTGGTTCATCTCCTCGATCGATTCCTTGCGCCAGAATTTGGCGAGATCGATGTAGCCCCAATCGTTCAGCATCCGGAAGTGGAGCCAGTACTGGCTCACCGCGGTCAGCTCGCTGCGCAGGCCGCGGTTGAGGTACTCGACGACCTTGGCATCACCCTTCATCGCTCGATCTCCCGTATCGATCGTCCATCGGGGCCGGGCGAGTGCCGGCCCAACCGGCGCCCTAGCTACCAGCGAACGTGCCGCAGGGCCACAGGAAGCGAGGGAGAACGCCGGGATCTTGACGTAAGGTGATCACGCGTCGAGGCAGGCGAAGGCGTCGAGGTCGAGGGCGTGGCCGGCCCGGTCGCGCTTGGCCGTCAGGTAGCGGATGTTCTCCGGCGTGATCCGGCCGAGCGCCCGCTGGGTCTCGACCACGGTGAGCCCGGCGGCCTCCAGACTCGCGGCCTTCTCGGGATTGTTGCTCAGGAGCCGGACCCTGCTCACGCCGAGGGCCTTCAGCATCGCGGCCGCGAAGTCGAACCGGCGCTGGTCGAGGCCGAAGCCGAGGGCCTCGTCGGCCTCGTAGGTGTCGAGCCCGCGAGCCTGCAGGTCGTAGGCGCGGATCTTGTTGGCGAGCCCGTTCCCGCGGCCCTCCTGGTCGAGGTAGAGCACGATGCCGCCGCCATGCTGCGCCATCCAGCCGGCGGTGCCCCGCAGCTGGTCGCCGCAATCGCATTTGAGCGAGCCGAACAGGTCGCCGGTGAGGCAGGCCGAGTGCAGCCGGACCGCCACCGGCTCCGACAGGTCCGGCTTTCCGATCACCACCGCCACCTGATCGCGCAGGCCCTCGCCGCCGCGGAAGACCACGAACTCGCTGTCCGGCGCGCTTGCCAGCGGCACCGGCGCCCGGCTGACCGGCCGCAAGGCAGCGGCCTGCCGGCCCGGATAGCGGGCGACCGCCTCCGCCGCGACCGCGAGGGTGCCGGGCGGCACGTCCTCGCCCGGCACCACCAGGACGGCCGGCAGCACCTGGGCCAGCGCCATCAGGGCGAGCGCCGCGGTATCGCCGGCGGAGGCCGGCGCCACGGGAGCGTCGATCCGCCCGTCGAGGCGCAGGGCCAGGGCCTCGATCCGGGCGGGGTCGATCTCCGGCAGGGCGACCGCGCCGGCTTCGGTCCGATCGGTCAGGCCGAGGCGGCGCAGGCGCGGCGCCGGCAGGACCAGGCGGGCGCCTTGCCCTGCCGCTTGTCCCGTCCCTAGCGCCGCGAAGGCGGCGACAGTGTCGGCCTCGAGCGCCTCCGCCGACAGGGCGAGCACGGGATCGCGGCCGCTCAGGGCCACCGGGCGGCCGGCGCGGATCTCCGCCAGGGCCCGCTCGACGTCGATCTGGTCCCGGCCCGCGGCCGGGTCTACACTGCTGCTGCTCTGCATCGTGACCGACATCATCGACCCTGAGAGAGGCGGCCCGTCGCCGTCGCGGCGGACCATGAGGGAGAACCGGCGAGGGGAAGGCGCCACGGTTCGACAACGAACGGCATGTGGTGCCTGCGGCCCCGCTTCGCCGCGGATCCCTCCATCAACCTTTCGCGATTGTCCAGATCGACCATACGCCCCGGGAGTGAGGCCGCATGACCCCGCGCAGTTACGCCCCGTCCCAGAAGGTGCTGCACTGGGCCGTCGCCGCCCTGATCGTCGCCCTGGTGCCGATCGCGCTCGCCATGGCCAACCTGCCAGACGGGCCTCTGAAGAACGCGCTCTACGAGTGGCACAAGTCGTTCGGGCTCACCGTGCTGGCGCTGGCGCTGGCGCGGATCCTGGTGCGCGCCGCCCGCGGCGCCCCGCCCCTGGTGGCTGGCCTGCCCGCCTGGCAGCGGCGGGCGGCCCACGCCTCGCACCTCGCGCTCTACGTCCTGATCGTGCTGGTGCCGCTGCTCGGCTGGGCCGGCACCTCGGCCTGCTGCGCGCCGGTGATGCTGTACTTCACCCTGCCCCTCACCCTGCCGGTCTCCGGCGGCATGCCGGTGGGCGAGGCGATCCTCAGGGTGCACCAGGTCGCGGCCTTCACGCTGGTGGCGCTGGTGGCGCTGCACGCGGGTGCGGCCCTGCACCATCATCTGGTGCGGCGGGACGGGACCTTGCGGCGGATGTGGCCGGGGCGGGGATGAGCGGGAGGGCGCCCGTCTCCTCACGCGCCCTCCCGCGCCCGGCACGGATCCGAGCGCCGGCATCCGGCCGGAGCGGGGTCCGACGACCCGGATCCCGGTTTGACGCGGAGGGCACGGCGCGCTCGCGGACCCGAAGCGGCGCCCGGGCACCGCTCTCCGTCGCTTCGACCCGTCGCCCGCCTCGACCGACGCTGACGCGCCCGGCGCTCCCGTCAGCGTCCGTAAATCGACCCGGGATCGAAGCTCAGGCGATGCTTGGAACGTCGAGCATGAGTGCCGCGCCACGCTCGCGCACGCGTCATTTCCGAATTCGGCCATATCGATATTGTTGCCGTGCTGATGGTCGCCGTGCAGAGATCAATCGCGGGCTCAAGGGTCGCGTCTGCCGAGCCGTCCGTGGCCGTGCCGTGGTGATCCGCAGCGGCCTTGGTCGCGGCGCGCGGCCGGCCGCTGCCGCGCGTCGATCGGCATGTCTAGATCGGGCTCCGAACGAGCAACGGGCCCCTCAACGTTGATCAGTCGCCGCGCCCACACAGCGCCCGAGAGCGGCCGATCACTGGCGTCAAGGCATCCGCCGGTGTACATGCTTCGCCTGTGTGCCGAAGCTGGGAACCAGGGTTCAGTTGGGCAAAGCCATGAATCGACGATCATCGAATCGTCTGTGGCTGAAACGAGGCGATGCAACATCAGCGCGGTCAATTCGCGCAGATTTGAAAGAGAAGCGCAGTTATGATGTTTGAGAAGGACTGCCTGATCCACCCGGTGATCCTGTGCGGCGGATCGGGGACGCGGTTGTGGCCGGCCTCCCGCGAGAGCTTCCCCAAGCAGTTCCTGCCGCTGGCGGAGCCCGGCCGGTCGTCGTTCCAGGCCACCGCCGCGCGGCTCACCGACGGCGCCTCGTTCGCCCGGCCGGCGGTCATCTCCGCCAACGACGCCCGCTTCCTCGTCGCCGAGCAGCTCGCCCAGGCCGGGGTCCAGGCCGACATCCTGCTCGAGCCCTGCCGGCGCGATTCCGCCCCAGCCGTCGCCGTCGCGGCGCTCCACGCCGCCGCCCGCGATCCCCAGGCCCTGGTGCTGATCCTGCCCGCCGACCACGCGGTCGGGGACGACGCCGCCTTCGTGCGTGCCGCGCGCGCCGCCCGGGCCGGGGCGATGGCCGGGCACATCATGACGCTGGGCATCACGCCGACAGGCCCGTCCACCGCCTACGGCTACATCCAGCCCGGCGCGCCCTTGCCCGGCGAGACCGGCGCCCACACGGTCGCGCGCTTCCTGGAGAAGCCGGACGCCGCCCGCGCCGCCGGCCTGATCGCCGACGGCGCCTTGTGGAACGGCGGCTATTTCCTGTTCCGCGCCGACGTGATGCTGGACGAACTCGAGGCCCACGCGCCGGCGGTGCTGGAGGCCGCCCGCGAGGCCCTCGCGACGGCCGCCTGCGACCTCGACTTCGTGCGCCTGGGCGAGGAGGCGTTCGGGCGCGCGCCGCAGATCTCGATCGACTACGCCGTCATGGAGCGGACCCGCCGCGCCGGCGTGCTGCCGGTGGACTTCCCGTGGTCGGATATCGGCACCTGGGGAGCGCTGTGGGAGGTTTCACCGAGGGATGCCGATGGCAACGCGCTGCGCGGCCGGACCGCTGTGCGCGACACCCGCAACAGCCTGGTGCACTCCTCCGGCGAGATCCTGACCACGGTGGTCGGCCTCGACGATGTGGTGGTGGTGGCAACCGACGACGCGGTGCTGGTGACGAGCCGGAGCGCGGGCGCGGAGGTGAAGGGCCTGGTCGAGACCCTGCGGCGGCGGGGCGATCCGGAGGCGGATGCCCACCGGCTGATGTACCGGCCCTGGGGTTCCTACCAGCGCATCGATATCGGAGGACGCTTCCAGGTGAAGCGGATCACCGTGAAGCCGGGCGGACGGCTGTCGCTGCAGAAGCATCATCACCGGGCCGAGCATTGGGTGGTGGTGCGCGGGACCGCCGAGGTCACCGTGGATGGTGCGGTGCGCCTCGTGCACGAGAACGAGGCCGCCTACCTGCCGATCGGCTGCGTGCACCGGCTGGCCAATCCGGGCAAGATTCCGCTCGAGCTGATCGAGATCCAGGTCGGCAGCTATACCGGCGAGGATGACATCATCCGCATCGAGGATGTCTACGGTCGTTAAATCACAATATGTACAGTGCCGCCAAGCAAAAGTCCTGATGTAGGCGGTTATCAATTCGCCGTTCGATGCGGTTAATTCGAGCGGCGGAAAAACCTGAACTCGCATCGAAAGAGGCGAAGTTTTCGGGATCAAGCGATCGAAGAGGCGTTCGAGAAGCGCGGCAAATATCTCGATCTCGTCTCCCAGGCGCGCTACCCTGTGGCTCGTGACCGCATCGCGGCGGCGCAAGGATGCGCCTCGCAGGCCAAGTCGATCGTGAACGACGCGGATCTGCATGTCCTGCGCGAGCTGCGCGCCGCGATCACCACCATCGACGGAAGCAATCCGGGCCAGGACGTCAACCAGCTGGCGTCTGACGAGGTGGTCGTGCGCGGCGACGTCGAGACGGTGGACACGGTGTTCGACACTTGCCGCGTCATCGGCGCCCCCTCGTCAGCGGGGCCGGCATCAAGGGCAAGGTCCTCGCGGGGGCAAGGTCCTCGCGGGCCCTGGCACACGGCACGGCGACGACGGCCTGATCGCCGAAACGCCGGCCGACCGGGTCGAGTGCATCCCGGCCGTCACCGTCCGGATGACGCCACGCCCCGGGCCGGCAGCGCCAGGAGATCGCGATGCCCGATCACCGCCTCGGTGCCCGGCGCCAGCCGTGCGGTCATCCAGGCCGCCGCCTCCGCTGCCCCGACGCGCCCGGTCTCCTGCGCCGCCCGCGCCGTGCCCTCGGCGAGCGGGTGCCGCAGCGCTGCCGCGTCCGATCCGAGCCGCCAGGGGCTCGCGGCGGTCTCGACCGCGTAGCCGTGGCTCCGGAAGGCGGTCTCCAGCGCCGCGGTCGCGCCCGGGCCGGCCGCGGGCCCGAACCCCTTGTCGCCGGCCTGATGGGCCAGGAAGGCGGCGTGGATCGCGGCATCGGCCGGGTGCGGCGGCGCCCAGCGCTCCTGGCCGTCATAGGTCAGGGCGGTGTAGAAGACGGCGCCGGCCCCTGCGACCGCCTCCGCGACGGCGGCGATCCAGCGTTCCGAGGCGAGGTCGAACAGGGCCGCCGCGGTGACGAGGTCCGGCCGCCCCACGAGAGCCGCCTCCGGATCGGCCGCGAGATCGAGGGCGCGGAACCGCACGGCGATCCGCGCCCCGCCGCGATGCAGGATCAGGCCGTCCCCGGCCGCCTCCGTCCCCTCGGCCCAGGCGGCGAGGCGCAGCCGCGCGGCAGAGAGCAGGGCGGGATCGTGATCGACCAGCACCCAGTCCTGCCGGGGACCCAGATGGGGCGCCAGCGCCCGCAGGTTCGAGCCGGTGCCGCAGCCGAGATCGACCGCCCGCACCGGCTCCGGCAGCGCCCGTGCCAGGGCGGAGACGAGGCCCGCGTCGCGGGCGGCGTGGTCGGCGGGCTCGCGCAGGGCGAGCCAGTCGGGGCTGAAGCCGCTCATGCTGTCCTCAGGCGGAAGTTCTCAGGAAGGCGGCGATGGCCGCGGCGGTGTCGGGCCAGCCCGGCAGGCGCCGCCCGGCGGCCCAGGACGCGGCGGCAGCCTCGGCCCGGCGGGCCGGATCGGCGATCAGCGCGCGCAAGGCGGCGGCGAGGGCGGCCGCGTCGCCGGGCGGCACCGTGAGGCCGGCGCCCGCCGGCGCCGTCTCGGCGGCAGCGCCGCCTGAGGTGGCGACGAGGGGGAGCCCCCTTGCCAGGGCTTCCGCCAGCGCCATGCCGTAGCCCTCGAACAGCGAGGCCGAGACCGCGAGGTCGGCCTCGGCAGAGAGCCGGTCGAGCGCCTCCGGCGTCACCGTGCCGGCCAGCGTGATGCGGTTCCGAAGATGCGACGCGGCGATCTGGTCGCGCAAGGCAGCGGCGCAGTCCGGCGCCCGGTCGAGGCTGCCGGCGATCGTCAGCGACCAGTCGAGGTCGGTCAGCGTCGCGAGCGCCCGCACCAGGACGTCGTAGCCCTTGCGCGGAGAGACGGTCCCCACCGAGAGGAGCCGGACCTGCGGGCCCGGCCGCGGCGCCACCCGTGCGGCGGGCGCCGTGCCCGGCTCGGCGACCGCGATCCGCCCGGACGGCACGCCGAATTCGGCCGCCAGCAGCCGCGCGGTGTAGCGGCTCGTCGCGACGACGCGGGAGGCCAGTGCCAGCGCCGTGCGCTCGCCGGCGACCAGCGCCGCTGCCCGCTCCGGCGGCAGGCCGGTCTCGTAGCCGAGGGGATGGTGCACGAGCGCCGCCACCGGGCGCCCGGCGGCGCGGATCACCTCGGGCGGCAGCGCCCCGTAGGCGAGCCCGTCGACGAGGAGCGCGGCGTCGGCCGGCCCCTCCCCCAGGAGCGCGGCGGTGCGGGCGAGGTCGTCGGGGGTCGGGTCCGGGAACCCGCCCGGCAGGGCGAGATGCGTCACCGCCACCCCCTGCGCCGGCAGGTGCGCCAGGAGCTGGCGGGCATAGGCGTAGCCGCCGGTCGGCGCCGACAGGTCGCCCGGAACGGCGAGGACGAGGCGCATCAGGCGAGCGGCGCCTCGAACCAGGCCCGCGCCAGATGGGATTCGTGCAGGGTCACGCGCAGCCGGCTCACCCCCTCGCCCCCGGGGCCGAGAGCGCCGGCCCGCGTGGCGGCGGCCATCGCCCGGTGGATGTGGCCGCACAGGAACTCGGTGGTGGTGTTCTCCCCTGAGAATTCCGGCAGGTCGTCGAGGTTGCGGTAGTTGAGCGGCGCCAGGATCGCCTTCAGCGCCTCGCTCGCCCGGCCGATATCGACCACCACCCCGTCCGGGGTCAGGCTCTCGCGGAAGAACGCCACGTCGACCACGAAGGTCGCCCCGTGCAGCCCCTGCGCAGGCCCGAACAGCTCCCCCCGGAAGCTGTGGGCGATCATCACGTGGTCGCGGACCTCGACGGCGTACATGGGCGGCTTCCTCAATAGCGGATCACGGTGCACAGGCCCGGCGCGCCGGGGCCAAGGAGGCGCGGCAGAGCGGCGGGCAGGTCGTCGAAGGCGACCTCCTCGGTGAGGAGGGCGTCGAGGCGGTCGTCGCGCAGCAGGTCGAGCGCCTTGAGGAGGCGGCGCCGGTGGCTCCATCGCGGGCGGCGCGAGGCCGCCACCGCCCCGACCTGGCTGGCGACGAGGCGCAGGCGCTTGGCGTGGAAGGCGAGGCCGAGCGGCGCGGCGACGGCTGTCTCGCCGTACCAGCTCAGCTCGACGATTCCAGCCTCCTCCCCGGCGAGCGACAGGGCGAGCGCCAGCCCGGCCTCGCTGGCGCTGGCATGGAAGACGATGTCGGCCTCGGGCGCCACCGCCTCCGGCAGCGCGAAGGCGAGACCGAGGGCCCGCGCCGTCCCGGCCCGGGCGGGATCGCGGTCGATCAGGCAGACATCCGCTCCCGGAAGGCCGGCGCAGAGATGGGCGACGAGGAGCCCGACCACCCCGCCGCCGACCACCGCGATCCGGTCCCCCGGCCCGGCGCCGGAATCCCACAGGGCGTTCAGCGCCGTCTCCATGTTGGCGGCGAGCACGGCGCGACGCGGCGGCAGGCCCTCCGGCAGGGGGCAGAGCGCCGCCCGGGGCGCGACGAACGCTTCCTGGTGCGGCTGGAGCGCGAAGACGCGCTCGCCGTCCTCCGTCTCGGCCACCGCGCAGTAGCCGTACTTGACCGGGAACGGGAACTCGCCGCTTTGCGCCGGCGCCCGCATCCGCCCGGCCACCGAAGCGGGCACGCGGCCCTCGAAGACCAGCCGCTCGGTGCCCCGGCTCAGAGCCGTCCACAGGGTGCGCGCCCGCACCCCGTCCGGACCCGGTGGGGACAGGCGCTCTTGCCGCAGCTCCGCTTGACCGGCTGCGCTATACCAGAGCGCCCGCACGATCTCCGCGGTGCCGCTCCCGGATGCCTGACGATGCCGCAAACCGACTCCTCGGTGGTCACCCTCGCGGAAGGGGCCTCCCGCGCTCCTCTCACGACGCCGACGGGCCTGCAAGCCTGCATCACCCTGCGTCGCCGGCGCTGGCTGGTGCTCGGGCTCTGCCTCGCCACCGTCTTGGGCCTCGCGGCGGGCCTCTGGGCGGTGCTGGCGCAGGACGGGTTCGACGGGCTCGACCTGGCGCTCCTCGCCTGCGGCCTCGCCACCCTGCCCTGGACGGTGTTGGGCTTCTGGAACGCCGCGATCGGCTTCCTGCTCCTGCGGGCCGGCCGCACGGGCGTGCTGGCGGCCGCGCCCCACGCGGCGGCGGGCGAGGGGGAGGCTCCGCTCCATCTCACGACCGCCGTGGTAATGACCCTGCGCAACGAGGACCCGGGCCGGGCCCTGTCGCGCCTCGCCCTGGTGCGCGAGAGCCTGGAGCGCACCGGCCACGGCAGCGCCTTCCAGTACCACGTGCTGAGCGACAGCGACGATCCGGGCATCATCGGGGCCGAGGAGGCGTGGGTCGCGGCCTGGCGCGCCGGTCTGCCCGGGACGGGAGCGGCCCGGATCCACTACCGCCGGCGCCGCGACAATGCCGGCTACAAGGCCGGCAACCTGCAGGACTTCTGCGCCCGCAGCGACGCCGACCTGATGCTGCCCCTCGACGCCGACAGCCTGATGACCGGACCGGCGATCCTGCGCCTCGTGCGGATCATGCAGGCGCATCCGCGCCTCGGCATCCTGCAGAGCCTGGCGATCGGCGCGCCGGCGTCGAGCGCCTTCGCCCGGCTGTTCCAGTTCGGCATGCGCCACGGCATGCTGCCCTACACGCTCGGCGCCGCCTGGTGGGGGGCGGAATGCGGCCCGTTCTGGGGCCACAACGCGCTGGTGCGCATCGCCCCCTTCTCGGCCCATTGCCGGCTGCCGCCGTTGCGCGGCGGCGGGGCGGTGCTGTCGCACGACCAGGTCGAGGCGGTGCTGATGCGCCGGGCCGGCTACGAGGTCCGGGTGCTGCCGATCGAGGAGGGGAGCTTCGAGGACAATCCGCCGACGCTGCTCGACCACCTCACCCGCGACGCCCGCTGGTGCCGCGGCAACCTGCAATACCTGCGCCTGCCCGCCCTGCCGGGCCTCGAGCCGATGAGCCGGTTCCAGCTCGCCTGGGCGGTGATGATGTTCCTCAACCCGCCCGCCCTGACGCTCGTCCTCCTGCTCCTGACCTGGCGCGCCGCGACGCACGCTGGCCCGGCCGCCGGGGCCGCGGAACTCTACCTCGTCTGGCTCCTCCTGTCGCTTGCCCCGAAGCTCGCCGGCTATGCCGCCGTGCTGGCGCACGGGCGAGCGCGGGCGGCCCATGGCGGGGGCGTCCGCTTCCTCGCCGGGATGATGGCGGAGATCGCCGCCTCGTTCCTGCTGCTCGGCGCCGCGTCGGTGCGGCTCACGGCCGTGATGATCGGGCTCGCGCTCGGTCGGGCGGGGCTGTGGACGGCGCAAGACCGGGACGCAAGGGGCGTGCGCTGGGGCGAGGCGTTCCGCGCCTTGGGCGGCGTCACGCTGTTCGGCATCGTCGTGTGCGGGGCGCTCGCCCTCGTCTCGCCGGTGCTCCTCGCCTGGAGCCTGCCGCTCACCCTCGGCAGCCTGCTGGCGGTGCCGTTCTGCGTCCTCACGGCGGCGCCTGGGACGGGCCGCGCCATGGTCCGGGTAGGGCTCTGCGCGACGCGGGAGGAGATCGCGCCGCCTTGGGAGATCGCGCGGCTGGGCGAGGAGAGGGATGGGTTGGTGTCGGGGTGATGTGAACTCGGTGACGGGGTGGCCGAGACATCTCTGCGCCACCTCGCGACCGGCCTACCGGACCGACCAGCGCGACGGTATGAGAAGCATGGCCTGAGGGTGGGAACCGGTCGTCGGCCCAGCAGAAATGCATGGTGCGACCCTGCTCGGGCTCTTGTTCTTGCATCATCGTCGTCGCCGAACCGGTGACCGCTTCGGCGAATGATGCTCAGCGACCCTGTTCGGTCTGACGGCGGACATCCGGGTTGGCCTTCGCCAGCGGGGCGACGGCGGTGAAGTCGACGCCATCGGAGCGGTAGTCGATGTCGGCCCGCCCACCGATCTCCGTGGCCAGAACGCGCTTGATGAGTTGCGTCCCAAAGCCCGTCTGGCGCGGGGCGACAACCGGGGGGCCTCCCCGCTCCCGCCAGAGCAGATGGAGGAGCGGATGCTCCTCCTCGCCCTTGATGCTCCAATCCACGGTGACGACGCCTGTGGCGACAGACAGCGCGCCGTACTTGGTCGAGTTGGTCGCTAGCTCATGAAGCGCCAGGGCGTAGGCGACGACAACCTGTGGAGGTAGGTGCAGGTCCGGACCCGAAAGATGAAAGCGGTCGGCGTCCTCGACGCCGAAAGGAGCGAGCGAACGCATGATGAGGTCGCGCATGGAGGCGCTGCCGAAATCCTCGGCGACCAAAAGGGCGTTGGCGGCCGACATAGCCTGGATGCGCGCCGTGAGCGTCGCGGCGGCGTCCTGCAGCGAGGTCGCGTGCCGCATGGTCTGCGAGACGACGGCTTGCAGCGAGGTCAGCGTATTCTTCATGCGGTGATGGAGTTCGTGGGTCACCAGCGCGCGATGGCTCTGGACCACCCGCCGTTCCGTAATGTCCTGCGACGTTCCCGTGATGAGGATCGGCGTTCCGTCCGCACGGTAGTGTGCTTTCCCTCGAATCTGGACCCATCGCTCCTGACCGGCAGGCGTTGTCAGGCGGTACTCGGCGTCGAGGAGCGAGCGGTTCGCGATCGCCTGCTCGATCGCGTCCTGCTGGACCGCACGATCGTCCGGGTGGATGGAGGCGCGCAGGTCTTCGAGGCTGAGCGGGTCGCCGGGCTGGCGTCCGCAGATGACCTTGCAGCTGTCGGATGCCGTCAGATGCCCGGTGTCGAGGTCGATGCTCCAGCTGCCGAGCTGCCCCGCCTCCAGAGCAAAGCGCAGGCGCTCCTCGCTCGCCTGCAACTCGATATTGCGCTGCGCGACCTCCGCCTCCAATCCGTCCCGGTCACGCTGGAGTCGTGCCAAGCGTTCGCGCTCCAGCGTGACATCGAACTGGGACGCGAAGAAGTAGGTGAGCTGACCGTCTTCCCCGAACACGGGCGAGACGAGGAGGCGGTTCCAGAACGTCGAGCCGTCCTTCTTATAGTTCAGGAGGTCGAGTTCGATCGGCGTCCTGCTCTCGATCGCGGCCCGCAAGCGCGCCACGTCGGCGCGGTCGGTCTCAGGTCCCTGCAGGAACCGACAGTTCCGCCCGAGAACGGTGTCACGATCGTAGCCCGTCAGCCGAGCGAAGGCCGCGTTCGCGAAGACGATCGGGTTGTCGTCTCGGCGCGGGTCGGTAATCAACATCGGCATGCGTGTGGCGCGAACGGCCGAAGAAAAAGGGTCTGGCCCGGAATCCGCCCGCGTCAACTCGCGAACGATGCGGGCCTCTTCCCGATAGTCCGGCACCTCGATACTTCCCGCACGCCTTGCCCCTCGAGCCTCATAGATAGGGCGCAGGAGCCTGGCCATGAAGAGCACGGGAGACCCGAGACATAGCCCCTGGCCACCCATTCGGAACCACGACCAGTGGAAGCCACGGAACGCAGATTGGCCGACCAATGGCGACCGAACGCCATGCCCCGTCACGGTCCGCCACGCTTCGATGACCCGCCCACCCGTCGCCGATGTCCGAGTGGCGTCGCAAGCAGCCCCTCGCAGGGTTGCGCCGGTCAGGCTCCGATCCCATCCGTCGCAGTCCGCGGGCCGGGAGAGGCGGCCCCTCTCCCGCTCACGGACCGACACCCCTCACCCCGCGAAGTCCCGCTTCAGCCCCCGCCGCGTCCGGTGCCGCTCCAGCGCCAGGTCGACCAGACGGGTCAGCAGCTCCGGATAGGGGATTCCGGAGGCCTCCATCATCTGCGGGTACATGCTGATCGACGTGAAGCCCGGCAGGGTGTTGACCTCGTTGAGGTAGAAGTCGCCGCTTCTCCGGTCGAGGAAGAAGTCGACGCGGGCCATCCCGCTGCATTCGAGCGCCTCGAAGGCCTGGAGCGCGAGCGCGCGCACCCGCTCCATCTGCTCGGGCGCGATATTGGCCGGCAGGTCGACGCTGGCGCCCTCGGGGTCGAGGTACTTGGCGGCGTAGGAGTAGAAATCGTGGTGCGGCTGCGGGTTCAGCTCGCTCGCGACGCTGACGAAGGGCGGATCGCCGTCGAGCACCGCCACCTCGACCTCGCGGGCGTCGATGCCCTGCTCGACCAGCACCTTGACGTCGTACCGGAAGGCGTCGGCGAGGGCGGCGGGCAGGTCGGCCCAGGCCTTGACCTTATGGATGCCGACGCTGGAGCCCATGTTGCAGGGCTTGACGAAGACCGGGAGCGTCAGGGAGGCCGCGATGTCGTCGAGGGAGACCGCGCCGCGCTCGTAGGCGCGGCGGGTGAAGGCGCGGTAGGGCGCGATCGGGATGCCGGCGAGGCCGGCGAGCCGCTTGGTGACGTCCTTGTCCATGCCGACCGCCGAGGCCATCACGCCCGAGCCGACATAGGCGGTCTCGGTCAGCTCCAGCAGGCCCTGCAGGGTCCCGTCCTCGCAGAGCGGCCCGTGCAGGACCGGGAACACCACGTCGATCTCGGCGCGTGCCGGCTCGCCGTCGAGCGCGACCACGGCGGCGCGCCCGCCGCTCCCTTGCGCCAGGCGGATTTCGGGGCTCTCCGGCGGGATCGCCAGGCTCTCGTCCCCGGTCTGGGTGATCCGGCGCAGGTCGTGGCGCTGCCAGCGCCCGGCCTTGTCGATGCTGACCGGGATCACCTCGAATCGGTCGCGGTCGAGATGGCGGATCACCGAGGCGGCGGAACGCAGCGAGACCTCGTGCTCGCCGGATCTGCCGCCATACAGGACGGCGACGCGGGTCTTCTCGGTCATGCGCGAACCCTCGATCACCTGGAATCCGAAAACCCCAGGAACCCAAAACCCCATGCCGCGCGAAGCCCGCGCGGCGGCCCTGATTATCGCCGGATGAAGATTTCAGAAACCCTACGGGGCGGCCGAGCCCCCTGAGGGGCCGCCGAGTTCGTCGCGCAGCAGGCCCAGAAAATTCTCCGTCACGGCGCCGGCCGGCGCCCGGTAGAGGGCGCAGACATCGGCGACCGGGGCCGGTCCGGCGAGGGGGCGGTAGGCGATGTCCGGCCGCTTCAGGGCGCCGATCGAGTCCGGCACCAGGGCGACGCCGAGGCCCGCCGCCACGAGGTTCACGAGCGAGGCCGATTCGACTACCTGCTGCATGATCCGCGGCGCGAAGCCGGCCGCGAGGCAGGCCTCCCGCAGGTAGGTGGCGAAGCGCGAATCCCGCAGGCGCAGCGAGACGAAGGGCTCGCCGGAGAGATCGCCCAAGGCGATCGCGGCGCGGTCCGCCAGAGGGTGGCCCGCCGGCAGGGCGACGCCGACCGCCTCGGGCCAGGCCCGCACCACCCGCAAGGTGGGATCGTCGGGCGGCCGGCGCAGGAAGCAGAGATCGGTGCGGTGGGCGTGCAACGCCGCCGGCTGCTCGCCCGGCGGCATCTCGTGCAGGCGCACCAGCACGTCGGGGTAGCGCTCGCCGAAGCACCGGATGAGCCGCCCGAGGGGCCCGGCCAGGATCGAGCCGGTGAGCCCGAGATCGAGGGTGCCGGTGCGCCCGGCCCCGACCGCCCGGGCCTCGCCGGAGGCCTCTTCCACCTCCGCCAGGATGCGCCGCGCCCGGACGAGGAAGGCGGTGCCGGCGGGGGTGAGAGCGACGCTGCGGCTGGTGCGCCAGAGGAGGGCGGTGCCCAGCTCCGCCTCGAGGTCGCGGATCTGCTGGCTCAGCGGCGGCTGCGAGACGCCCAGGCGCTCCGCCGCCGCGGTGAAGCTCAGGGAGTCCGCCACCGCCACGAAGTAGCGCAGGTGCCGCAATTCCACGACGGTTGGCCGGGCCGGATCCAGACGAAAGACGACTGGACCATACGCAACGGAATATTGGACGTCCAGCGGCGCCGGCCGCAAGGATGAGCCCGTGGTCCCGGCCGCGACCGGCGCGGCTCGACCTTCCAAGCCGACCTTTCCAAGTCGATCTCTCCAGGTCGACCAAGGGGCGGCTGGACAGCCCTCCGCCTCGGCCATACCCCAAGGCCACCGAACTCTAAGCCTACCAGATCCCAGGGCCACCGAACCCATTGGGCATCGATCGGACCCGACCGCCATGCAGCACGACCGGCCGCCCATCGACCCGTCCCTCGGCCAAACGTCCCTCGGCCAAATGTCCCTCGGCACTGCCGTGATGGCGCGCCTCGACGACCTCGCGCGCTTCAGCGCCGATGCGGACGGGCTCACCCGCCTCTATCTCACCCCCGCCCATGCGGGGGCCGCCCGGCAGGTGGCGGCCTGGATGGAGGAGGCCGGCATGTCGACCCGGCTCGACGCTGCCGCGACGGTGGTCGGCCGCTACGAGGCCGCGACTCCGTCCGCCCCGACCCTGCTCCTCGGCTCGCATATCGACACCGTGCGCCATGCCGGCCGCTACGACGGCAATCTCGGGGTCGTGACGGCGATCGCCGCCGTCAAGGTGCTGCACGAGGCCGGGGAGCGCCTGCCCTTCGCGGTCGAGGTGCTGGCCTTCGGCGACGAGGAGGGGGTGCGCTTCCCCGTCACCCTGACGGGCTCGCGGGCGCTGGCCGGGCTCGTCCGGCCCGACGCCCTCGCATGCTGCGACCGCGACGGGGTGAGCCTGGCGCAGGCCCTGCGCGACTTCGGCTGCGACCCCGACGGCGTGAGCGGGCTCGCCCGCGATCCGGCCGCGGTGCTCGGCTACCTCGAGGTCCATATCGAGCAGGGGCCGGTCCTGGAGGAGGCGGAGCTGCCGGTCGGCATCGTCACCGCCATCGCCGGGGCGAGCCGCCTCGTCGTCACGGTCGAGGGCCGGGCGGGCCATGCCGGCACGGTGCCGATGGGCCTGCGCCACGACGCCCTGGCGGCGGCGGCCGAGATGGTGCTGGCGATCGAGGCCGAGGCCAAGGCAAACCCGGACCTCGTCGCCACGGTGGGCCAGATCGAGGTGCCGCGGGGCGCCGTCAACGTCATCCCGGCGCTGACCCGGTTCAGCCTCGACCTGCGCAGCCCGAGCGATGCCGTGCGCCACGCGGCCCTCGCGCACCTGCACGCCGCCTTCGACGCCATCGCCGAGCGCCGCGGCGTGAGGGTGAGCGCTCAAGGCAGCTACGACGAGCCCGCCGTGGCTTGCGCGCCCGGGCTGATGGACGCCGTCGCCGACGGCATCTCGCGCCTCGGGTTGCGCCCCCTGTCCCTGGCGAGCGGGGCCGGCCATGACGGCCTGGCGCTGGCCGGCCTGTGCCCGATCGGCATGATCTTCGTGCGCTGCGCCGGCGGGCTCAGCCATTCCCCGGCCGAATCCGTCACCGCGGCCGATGTCGACGTGGCGACGCGCCTGCTCGTCGACGTGCTGCGCCATCTGCGCCCCGAATCCTTGCGCCCCGAATCCTTGGCCCGGCTCTCGCTTTAGGGCCCGGGTCCGCTTCCCGGCACCAACCAGGAGACCCACCGTGAAGGAACTGAAGATCAAGGCCGGCCCGTTCGACCTCGTCGGCCGGCTCGAGCTCGAGAAGGCGCCCCAGACCTGCGCGGCCTTCCTCAAGGCCCTGCCCTTCGTGAGCGAGGTGATCCACGTGCGCTGGAGCGGCGAGGGGGTGTGGATGCCCCTCGGCGATCTCGATTTCGGCGTCGGCTACGAGAACCACACCAGCTACCCGGCCCCGGGCCAGATGATCCTCTATCCGGGCGGCATCAGCGAGACCGAGATCCTGCTCGCCTATGGCGGCGTGCATTTCGCCAGCAAGGTCGGCCAGCTCGCCGGCAACCACTTCCTGACCATCACCACCGGCATCGAGCACGTCTACGATCTCGGCCGGATGACGCTGCTCAAGGGCGCCCAGCCGATCCGTTTCGAGGCGATGTAAGCCTCGGTGACGGCTCCGCCGCACTGGCTCTGACGAGATCCTCCCGGGCTCTGACAAGATCCTCTTGCGGCGGGGCGTCCCGCCCCGTACCCCTGACGGGGCGGCCGGCCCGGGTGAGGTCGTTCGCAGCTCCCGGACGGGGCGCGGGGCGCGGGGCGCTTGTGAGATGAACCTGAAACGGTCCTACCGCAGTCTCGTCGGCGGCGTCTGGGCGGGCGTGCTGACGACCTGCCTCGGCCTCGCCACGGTCACGGTCTGGACCGACACGCGCGACTACGAGCGCACGATCCGCGACGCGCAGAGCACCGCCGAGGCGGTGGTGCAGGCCCTGGGCCAGGAAGCGAACCGCCTCGTCTCCTCCGTCGACATGCTGCTCAGCGCCGCCGCCGCCCGGGTCGACGCGCATACCTTCGGGGCGAGCCAGAACTATACCCGCCAGCTCCTCTCCGGCCTGATGGCCCATATCCCCGCGGTGATGGCCGTGCGGGTGCTCGACGGCAGCACCTCCGGCGTGCTGTTCGGGCAGGGCGGGGCGGGCAGCGAGGGCCGGCCGAGCGACGCTGCGCTCATCCGCGCCGCCCTGTCGGTCGGCCAGTCCGAGCTCGCGGTCGGCGCGCCGACCCGGGTCGGGCCGGCCGATTCCTGGTTCGTCAGCGTGGCCCGCCTGGTGGTGCCGCGCCCGGGCGAGACGCCGCTCGTGGCGGTGGCCGACCTGTCGCTCACCGAGCTGCAGCGGCTCTACGGCCGGCTCGATCTCGGGCCCAACGGCGCCATCGGGCTCCTGCGCAGCGACGGCGTGATCCTGGTGCGCCACCCCTACGTACCGGACAAGGTCGGCCGCAGCGTCGCCGGCGGCTCCCTGATGCGGGCCGCCGCGGGGGCGCTCGGCGGCACCTTCGAGGGCAGCGCCTCGCCGATCGACGGCGTGCCGCGCTACGGCAGCTTCCAGCGCGTCGCCGGCGCGCCGCTCCTCGTCACCACCGGCGTCTCGAAGGACGAGACCCTGGCCGCCTGGCGCGAGGGCGTCCGGCAGGACGCCGCGGTGGTGCTCGGGATCAGCGCCGTGCTGGTCGGCCTCGGCTTCGGGCTGACCCGGGCCCTGATGCGCCACCGCGACCTCGAGGCGGAGGCCCGGCGCGCCGCCGGCATGCTCTCGGCCGGCGAGGCGCGCTACCGGCTGCTCGCCGAGAATACCAGCGAGCTGATCGTGCTCGCCCACGACGACGGCCGGCGCAGCTACGTCTCGCCGGCGGTGCGGCGCCTCCTCGGCTACACGGCGGAGGAGGCGGTGGCGATGCGCCTGCGCGACTGCGTCCACCGCGAGGACCTCGCCCTCCTGGTGACCCAGGCCCGCCGCCTCGCCGCCGGCGAGACGCAGGTCAGCGTGGTCTGCCGCGCCCGCCACCGCGCCGGGGGCTGGGTCTGGGTCGAGGGGGCGTTCCGGCGCATCCCGGGCGCCGCCCCCGGCGAGCCCGCCATCATCGCGACCTTCCGGGATGTCGGCGAGCGCCAGCGCCACGCCCGTGCCCTGGAGGAGGCGCGGATCACCGCCGAGCGGGCGAGCCAGGCCAAGACCGACTTCCTGGCCTCGATGAGCCACGAGATCCGCACGCCGTTGAACGGCGTCATCGGCTATGCCGACCTGCTCCTCGCCGACCGCACCCTGCCGGGCCGGCACCGGCGCTACGTCGACCGGATCGCCGCCGCGGGCGGGGCGCTGCTGACCGTCGTCGACGACATCCTCGACTTCTCGCGCATCGAGGCCGGCGGCATCGCCCTGGCCGAGGTGCCGTTCGCCCCCGCCGCCCTCATCGACAACGCCGCCTCGATCGTGCGCGGCCTGTCCGAGCCCAAGGGCCTCGCCCTCGACGTCGCCCTCGATCCCGCGGTGCCGGACTGGGTCCGGGGCGATCCCGACCGCCTGCGCCAGATCCTGCTCAACCTCCTCAACAACGCGGTCAAGTTCACCCCCGCCGGCCGGGTGGCGGTGCGGGTCGCGGCCGAGGGCGGGACCCTGCGCTTCTCGGTGTCTGACACCGGCATCGGCATCGCCCCCGAGCAGCACGGCCGCCTGTTCCAGCGCTTCAGCCAGGTCGACGGCTCGATCCGCCGGCAATACGGCGGCAGCGGGCTGGGGCTCGCCATCTGCAAGGGCCTCGTCGACCTGATGGGCGGCACGATCGGGGTCGAGAGCCGGCCGGGCGCCGGCTCGACCTTCTGGTTCCGGGTGCCGCTCACGGCCTGCGCGGCGCCGGCGGCGGAGGCCGCGGAGGGCCGTCCCGCCCCGGTGCGCCCGGCCCGCCTGCTGCTGGTCGAGGACGTGCCGATCAACCAGGACCTCGCCCGGGCGGTGCTCGAAGCCGAGGGCCACAGCGTCGACGTCGCCGGCGACGGGGCGATGGCGATCGAGGCGGTGCGGGCGACAACCTACGACCTCGTGCTGATGGACGTGCAGATGCCCGGGATGGACGGGATCACCGCCACCCGGACGATCCGCGGCCTGCCGGCTCCGACCGGCACCGTCCCGATCGTCGCGATGACTGCCAACGTGCTGCCGGCTCAGCTCGAGACCTTCCGGGCCGCCGGGATGGACGGCCATGTCGGCAAGCCGTTCAAGCGCGCCGAGCTCGCCGCGGCGATCGCCCGCCACCGCGCCGATGGCGGCGGCCCCGCGCCGCTCCCGGCGCTGATCGATGTCGAGGCCTTCGCGGCGGCCCGCAGCCTGATGGGCCCGGAGCGGATCGACGGCCTGCTCGGGATGCTCGCCGCCGAGCTGGAGCAGCGCTTCCGCGCCCGCAGCGGCGACCGCACCGGCCTCGCCCAGGACGCCCACGCGATGATCTCCGCCGCCGGCCTTCTGGGCTTCACCGGCCTGTCCGACCTCTGCCGCGAGATCGAGCAGGCCTGCCTCGCCGGCGCCGACCTGCCGGAGCTGCAACAGCGGATCGAGGCGGCACGGGCGGCGGCGTTGGAGCAGATCGAGACGTTGCGGGCGGCCTGAGGGGCATCACAAGGATCGGTCACCTCCCGTCTCGCCCTCATCCTGCGGCGACCGGAGATCGCAGGTCGCCGCAGGACGAGGGCGCGGGTGGGATTCGGCGCGGAGGCTGGCCGAATCCGCGATCCTGGCGGCGGGTTGCCGTGGGGACAAGCCGCGCCGCCGGGCGCGTTCGCCGTCGGGGACACTCTTGTCGCCGGACCCGCCATGCCGGTCTCTGAGGCGGCTGAACGCTCAATCGTTTTCGATCGGGCCCTCCCCATCTCCCGAACAGGAGCGAGCCTGCGGCCGGCCACGGCCGGGACGTCGCCGCACGGCCGCACCTCCCCGGGGGGAACCCACGCGCCCCCCGGCGTTGTCCCGTCGGACAGGACCTAACGAGGGAAACCGGACATGACGGAAACCGTGCTGATCGTCGGCGCGAGCGGGATCGTCGGCAGCGCCGCAGCGGGGGTGATGCGGGAGGCCGGCTGGACGGTGCTGGGGCTCGCCCGCACTCCGCCGGCGCAGGACGGCGTCGTGCCGGTCGCCGCCGACCTGCAGGATCCCGACAGCCTGACGGCGGCGCTGGCCCCGCACCGGCCGACCCGGGTGGTGCTCGCGACCTGGATGCGCCGGCCGACCGAGGCCGAGATGATCCGGGTCAACGGCGCGATGGTGCGCAACCTCCTCGACGCGCTGCAACCGGCCGGCAGCGTGCGCCACGTCGCCCTGGTGACGGGGCTGAAGCACTATCTCGGGCCGTTCGAGGCCTACGGAAAGGGGGCGGTGCCCCAGACCCCGTTCCGCGAGGAGCAGGGCCGGCTGCCGGTCGAGAATTTCTACTACGCTCAAGAAGACGAGGTCTTCGCGGCAGCGAAGCGCGATCGCTTCTCCTGGAGCGTCCACCGTCCGCACACCATCATCGGCAAGGCGGTCGGCAACGCGATGAACATGGGCACCACGCTCGCGGTCTACGCCACGCTCTGCCGCGAGACCGGCCGGCCGTTCCGCTTCCCGGGCTCGCCCATGCAGTGGAACGGGCTCACCGACATGACCGACGCGCGGCTGCTCGCCCGCCACCTGCTCTGGGCCTCGACCGCGCCCCAGGCGGCGAACCAGGACTTCAACGTGGTGAACGGCGACGTCTTCCGCTGGAGCTGGATGTGGGGCCGCCTCGCCGCCTGGTTCGGGCTCGAGCCCGCGCCCTTCGACGGCACCGTCCAGCCGCTGGAGCAGCAGATGGCCGGCGACGCACCCCTCTGGGCCGAGATCGCGGCGAAGCACGGCCTCGCCGAGCCGGAGCTGAACCGCCTCGCCTCGCCCTGGCACACCGATGCCGATCTCGGCCGGCCGATCGAGGTCGTCACCGACATGAGCAAGAGCCGCCGTCTCGGCTTCCTCGACTACCAGCCCACCGACGACGCCTTCTTCGCCCTGTTCGAGCGCCTGCGCGCCGACCGGCTGATCCCGTGACGCGGGTCCGGCGCCCCGGCGCCGGGCCCTCACAAGCAGAATATGTTGAATCAACCAAAGGTTGTATAAATATAGTAGGAATTGCTTCAGAACCTCTCATTATCGTGCCCCCGACGAGGAGATACGAGAGAATGTCCATCAGGGCGCGCGTATTCGGGGGGTTCGGTCTCATCCTCCTGCTGACGGTCGCGGTTGCAGCGATCGGGTGGCACAGCCTGACGGGTTTCGCCCGGCGGGTCGACACGGCCAACGCGGCGCAGATGCTGGCGGGCGAGATCGGGGATCTCGCGCTCGCCACCGACCGCGCCCTCAAGAGCGACGAGGCGCGCCGGGACGACGCGCTCCGGGCGGCGATCGGCCGGGTGCGGGCCAGCGCCGGCGCCTTCTCGGGCCGCCTCGCGGACGACCCGCAGGCCGCATCGTCGGCCGCCGGCATCGTCGGCGCCCTCGACGGGTTCGAGGCGGCCGTGAAGGCGTTCGGCACGCAGAAGGCGACGAC
Organism: Methylobacterium currus; assembly: GCF_003058325.1. Lineage (NCBI taxonomy): Bacteria > Pseudomonadati > Pseudomonadota > Alphaproteobacteria > Hyphomicrobiales > Methylobacteriaceae > Methylobacterium > Methylobacterium currus. The sequence goes on along the minus strand of NZ_CP028843.1, from coordinate 3,437,947 downwards.
GCGGGCGTTGCAGGACCGCCACGCCGCCCTGATCGCGGAGCTGCAGACGAACGTGGCCGGCATCGGCGCGGCGCAGGAGACGCAGCTCGCCCAGGCCGGCAAGGACCTGGAGCGGGCGCTGGCCGACCAGAAGACCGCCACCAACACCGCCGTCGTCGTGGCCTTCGCGATCCGCTCGGCGCTCGAGATGCAGGTACTGCAGGTCGGCTACCTCGCCGGCGACGGCGACGAGGGTCGGATGGAGATGGAATCGAAGGTCAATTCCGTCGCGGTGCTGATCCGGCGCCTCGGCGCCATGACCTCGACCGAGGCCGTCGAGCCGGCGCAGACCGCGATCGACGCCTACCACGCCAAGCTCGACGAGCCGATCGGGCCGGGCGGCAAGGCGGAGCGCGGGGCCGAACTCTCCTCCGTGTTCGGCAGCCTGATCGTCGGCCTGCGCCAGATCGAGCAGGCGCAGAACAACGCCCAGACCGCCGCCCAGGTGAGTCTACGCCAGCAGCAGGACAAGGTCGCCTCGGGCACGAGCCTGCTCGTCGCCAGCGGCAAGGCGATCAGCGCCGCCAAGGAGGCCGAGAGGCTGGAGCAGCGCCTGATCCTGGCCCGCGACGCCGAGGCCGCCAAGGCCCTCGACGTGACCGCCGCCGCACTGATCGATCAAGCCGAGACGATCCTGTACGGCGACATCGATTCCGCCGCCCAGGCCGTGCTGCGCGACCTCGGCGCCAAGGTGCGCGCGTTCAAGGACAGCATCCCGGACATCGTGAAGGCCAACGAGGCGCAAGCCGCGATCTTCGCCGATCTCGACCGGCGCTCGGCCGAGCTGGTCTCGGCTGCGCAGGGCATCGGCGCGAGCGAGCTCGCCCAGCTCACCGCCGAGCGCAACCGGGCGCTGTGGCTGCTCGCCGGCGGCGTCGGCCTCGCCTGCGCCATCGGGGCGGCGCTCGCCCTCCTGATCGGGCGCGGCATCACCCGGCCGATCGACCAGCTCTCGGGAGCGATGCGGGCGCTGGCCGGAGGCGACCTCGCCACCCAGGTCCCGGCGCAAGGCCGCCGCGACGAGATCGGCGCCATGGCGGGCACCGTGCAGGTGTTCCGCGAGGCGCTGCTCGCCAAGGACGCGGCCGACCGGGCGGCGGCGGCCGAGACCGCCGCCAAGGCCGAGCGGGCCGCGCGGCTCGAGGCCGTGACCCGCTCCTTCGAGGCCAACGTGGTGGCAATGACCGAGACCCTGGCCGAGGCCGCCGCCGGCATGGAGACGACCGCCCGGACGATGACCCGGGCCGCCGAGACCACCAACGGCCGCTCGGCCGAGGTGGCGGGCGCCGCCGAGCAGACGCTCGCCAACGTCCAGATGGTGGCGGCGGCGAGCGAGGAGCTTTCGGTCTCGATCGGCGGCATCGCCGCCCAGGTGGCGCAGTCGTCGGACATCGCCCGCGACGCGGTCGACCAGGCCCGCCGGACCGACGAGACGGTGCAGCGCCTGGTGAAGTCCGCCGACCAGATCGGCGACATCGTGGCGCTGATCTCCTCGATCGCCTCCCAGACCAACCTGCTGGCCCTCAACGCCACGATCGAGGCGGCCCGGGCCGGCGAGGCGGGACGCGGCTTCGCGGTGGTGGCGGCCGAGGTCAAGGACCTGGCGAGCCAGACGAGCCGCGCCACCGCCGAGATCGCCCAGCAGATCGGCCACATCCAGGAGACCACCGGCGGCGTCGTGCAGGCGATCCGGGACATCTCCGGGGTGATCGAGCGGATGTCGGAGATCGCCGAGGGCGTGGCCGGCGCCGTCGACCAGCAGGGCTCGGCGACCCAGGAGATCGCCCGCAACGTCCAGCACGCGGCGCAGGGGACGCAGGTGGTGACGACCGGCATCGTGGCGGTGCAGCGCGAGGCCGGCAGCACGGGCGCAGCCGCGGCCGAGGTGCTCGGCGCCGCGGATCGGCTCGGCCGCTACGCCGGGGAGCTGGAGCGCGAGGTGGCGGAGTTCCTGAATGGGGTGAAGGCGGCCTGAACCCCGACCGCTCCCGCTCGGACGCGAAACCAAACGAAGGGGGCGGACGGGGTGAGCCCCGTCCGCCCCCTCGCTGCATGTCGGAATGCCGGGACGGACCGGCGGGCCGCTCGCCCCTTCGCCGGTCCTGACCGCGAGCCCGACGAAGCGTCCCCGCGAGACGGGTCAGGACCCGACCCGCACCGTCATCTCGCCCAATCCCCCCAGCTCCGCCCGCACCACGTCCCCCGGCCCGACCGGCAGCGGCACCGTGGTGGTGCCGGTGGTCACGACCGCCCCGGCGCGCAGGGTGATCCCCTGACCCGACAGGGCGTTGGCCAGCCAAGTCAGGGCGAGGCGCGGATCGTCGAGGGCGTTGCCGCCGCGGCCCTCATGGGGCGTTCTCCCCTCGGCGCTGATCCGGGTCGGCATGGCGGCGAGGTCGATGGCGCGCCAGCCCTCGGGCGCCTCGGGGCCGAGGACGAAGAGGTGGGCGCAGGCATTGTCGGCGATCAAGGCCGCCTCGCCGGCCCTCTCGAAGGCCTCCAACCGCGAATCCGGGAACTCGATCGCCGGATGGGCCGCTTCCACCGCCGCCATCACCTCCTCGACCGTGTAGGGCTCCCGCCTCGGCGGCAGGTCGGCGCCCATCCGGAATGCCACCTCGGGCTCGGCCACCCGCATCTGGTTGCCGGCGAGCGGCACGGCCGCGTCCGCCGGCAGCACCTGCTCGGCGAGGAGCCGCCCGGCCAAGGGCCCGTCGGCGCCGATATGGCGCTGGCCGGCGAGGCTCGTCGCGGCGATCTTCCAGCCGTAGAGCGGCGCGGCGCTGCGCGGCTCCAGGAGCGCCTGGATCCGGTAGGCGTGCCCGCGGTCGGCGGGGGCGAGATCCGGCGGCAGGGCGGCGAGCAGGCGGCCCTCGCGCCAGTGGCGCCAGAGCAGGTCGGATGTCGTTTGCAAGGACGGAGTTTGCAGGCTCACGCGACCCTCCCGGTCAGGCCGCCATCGACGGGGAGCGCCACGCCGGTGATGTAGGCGGCCTCGTCGGAGGCCAGGAACAGGGCCGCGTTGGCGACGTCCCAGGCGGTGCCCATCCGGCCCATCGGGCAGGCGGCGTCGCGGGCGCGCACCATCTCGTCGGAATCCTGGTACTGGCCGGAGATCTGCTGGTGGATCAGCGGCGTATTCATCAGCCCGGGCATGATCGCGTTCACCCGGATCCCGTCCTTCGCGTATTGCAGCGCCAGCCCGAGGGTGAAGTTGTTCACTGCGGCCTTGGCGGCGTAATAGGCCGCGTACGGATAGCCGGTGTAGCGGATCGCCGCCGCCGACGAGATGTTGACGATGCTGCCCGCGCGCTGCGCCAGCATGTGCGGCAGCACGTGCTTGCAGGTGAGGAAGCAGGTGGTGAGGTTGAGGTCGAGGGTGCGGTGCCAGTCGGCCTCGCTCAGCTCGACCGGACCGCCCATCTGCGCGTAGCCGATATTGTTGTGCAGCACGTCGATGCGGCCTTGCGCCGCCATCACCTCGGCGACGAGCGCCGCGACCGCGGCCGAATCGGTGGCGTCGCAAGCCGCCGCCGTGGCGGCGCCGTCCTCGCGCCGGATGATCTCGGCCGTCTCCTCCGCCGCCTCGCGCCGCAGGTCGACGCAGACCACCCGGGCGCCGTGGCGCGCGAAGGTCACCGCCGCGGCCTTGCCGTTGCCCCAGCCCGGCCCCACCGAGCCGGCACCGAACAGCAATGCCACCTTGCCCTCGAGCCGCCGCGAGCCCGGGGCGCTCCCGCCCTCCGCCATGTCGTTCCTCCCTGCGCCCCTCGTCGAGGCCATTCTTCCGTCGCGCCTGTCGGCGCGTTGCCGACCAGCCTATAGAGATCGGCGACCGGCCGCAAAGCGAAGACGGCCGGGCCCGACGAGGAGACGCCATGCCGACCCGCATCATCGCCGAGACCCCGCCCCGCCTGTCCGCCGACCTGATCGCGCGCTTTGCCGCCGTGCCGGTGGCGGTGGTGGTCGACCTCCTGGAGGGCCGGACCCAGGTCGACCCGGCGATCCGGCCGCTGCGGCGCATCGCCGGAGGCCCGGTGCTGCTCGGCAGCGCCGTCACCGCCCTCTGCGATCCGAAGGATTACGGTGCGGTGCACCACGCCATCGCGGTGGCGCAAGCCGGCGACGTGGTGGTGATCGATGCCGGCGGGCGCGGCGACGTCGCGATGATCGGCGACCTCCTCTCCACCGCGGCGCGGCGCAAGGGCATCGTCGGTTTGCTGGCCGATGCTGCCGTGCGCGACACCGGCATCCTCGGCGGCTGGAGCGACTTCGCGGTGTTCACCCGCCACGTCACCGCCCGCGGCCCGGCCTCGAAGGAGGGCGGCACGGTCGACGCGCCCGTCACGATCGGCGGCGCCCCGGTCCGCCCGCGCGACCTGATCCTCGGCGACGACGACGGGGTCGTGGTGATCCCGCGCGAGGCGGCCGAGGGCCTGATCGCCAAGGCCGAGGAGCGGGCCCAGGCCGAGATCGGCTGGGAGAAGCGGCTCTCCGCCGGGGAGAGCACGCTCGCGGTGTTCGGGGTGCCGGACGCGGTCAGGGGCTGAGCATCATTCGCCGAACTGGTCACCGGTTCGGCGGCGAAAATGATGCGAAACCGACGAGCTGAGCAGAGTTGCCCTAGGCAGCTCTGCTCAGCGCCCCTTCACCTCCTCCGGCGTGACCCGGGGCACCGCGAAGCGGTCCCCGGTGCGGGCGTAGAGGTCGCCGTAGAGCCGGGCGACCGGCAGGAAGGCGCCGTCGCGCAGATGGCGCCCGTCCGGAGTGAAGAGCTCGTCCCTCGCCTGCAGCGACACCACCTGCCCGAGCACGATCCGGCGCTCGGGCGAGAGGTCGATCACCGTGTGGGTGCGGCAGCCGAGGCTCGCCGGCGCCTCGGCGATCCGCCCCGGCGCCACGCCGGTGCAGGGCAGGAGCGTCAGCCCCGCCGCCGCGATCTCGCTTTCTCCTCGAGGGAACTCGGCGGCGCAGAGATTCATCGCCGGGACCAGCGCTTCGTCGACGAGGTTGACCACGAACTCGCCCGTCTCGGCAATGTTGCGGGGCGTGTCCTTCAGGGTGCCGTCGGAGCGCAGGTTGAAGCTCAAGGCGACGATCGGCGGCTCCTCGGCAAGCACCTGGAAGAAGCTGATCGGCGCCGCATTGTCGATGCCGCCGGCCGAGCGCGTGGTCACGAGGGCGATCGGCCGCGGCGTCACCAGGGCGGTGAGCAGCCGGTAGCGGTCGCGGGGCGGGAGGTCGTCGAGGCGCAGGTCCATGCGCTCACCGCGTCCCGGGAAGCGCAGCTTTCGGCAGCAGCATATGGACTCCCTTGTTGCCGTCGACCGTCTGCGTGATGCGCAGGTTGCCGGCGAGCGAGCACAACATGTAGGCCTGGTTGCGGGTGAGGCGAGTGCGGGCACAGACGTGGCGGATCATCTCGCGCACCGCCTGGCGCATCGCCTCGTCCAGGCTCTCGTGCAGGCCGATGGACATCAGGTCGGTCGGCGTCTCGGCGAAGGGCCAGTCGTAGGCGAGGTCCTTGCGGACCGTGAGCCGGAACGTGCCGGTCAGGCCGGTCTCGAGCGCGGTGATGCAGACCTCGCCGTCGCCCTGCACGCCGTGGCCGTCGCCGGCAAAGAAGCCCGCGCCCTCGGTAAAGACCGGCAGGTAGAGGGTGGTGCCGGTCTTCAACTCCTTGTTGTCCATGTTGCCGCCGAAGCGGCGCGGCACCGGCGAGGTCACCCGGCCCCAGGACGGCGGCGGTGCCGTGGCGAGGATGCCGAAGAACGGGTCGAGCGGCAGTTCCGTGCCCCAGGGCAGCACCGCCACGCCGCGGCCTGCGTCGATGTCCGGGTGGATCGTCTCGTAATCCGTAAACTCGTCCGGCAGGGTGCCGAGCAGCGGCATGATCGCGACGAAGCCCCAATCCATCCGGAGCTTGAGGTCGAGGATGTCGACCTGCAGCACGTCGCCCGGCCTCGCGCCGCGGACATGGACCGGCCCGGTGACGAAGTGCGGGCCGATCCCGGGCGAGAGCGCGTCAAGGGCGGCGAGGTAATCGGCCGGATGGCGGGAGGGATCGGGGTGGAGCGTCGCGCGCCCGCCGGCCGGGTGGGAATGCAGCGTGACGGTGTCGCCGGATTCCACCGTCAGCACCGGCGTCAGGGCGGCGTCGAAATAGCCCAGCACCATCGTGTCGGGCGTGGCGGGGATCTCGTGGTGCGTCGGCATGGATCCTCCCGAGGGCGTTAGCTCTTCGGAGACTGCAAGAGCCGAGCCGACACGGAAGACATCGGCGCGCAGGCAGCGCATGATGCCCTCACAATCGCGGGAGGCCCGTCATGGCGGAGATCTGGATCGAGGCGGCCCTGAACGGGCCGTGGGGGCGCGAGCGCCAGCCCGGCATCCCGATCACCGTCGACGAGGTGGTGGCGGACGGGCTCGCGGCGGCCGCGGAAGGGGCGGCGATCGTCCACGTCCACGCCTACGATCCGGAGACCGGGCGCCAGAACGATGCCTGGGAAACCTATGCCCGCATCATCGAGGGCATCCGCGCGAAGGCCGACGTGATCGTCTACCCGACGATCCCGCTCGCCGGATCGGACTACGCCGCGAGCGCGGCGAAGCGCTACGCCCATACCGAGGAGCTGGCCCGGCGCGGCCTGATCGAGTGGGCGGTGTGCGATCCCGGCTCGACCACCTTCCTGCGCTACGACGAGGCCTCGGCCGAGGAGAGCGGCTTCCTCTACCAGAACCCGATGGCCGATATCCGCGAGGGCCTGCGGATTGCCCGCACCCACCGCATCCGCCCGGGCTACGCCATCTACGAGCCGGGCTTCACCCGCCTGGGCGCGGCCCTCGCGGCCCTGGAGCCGCGCCCGCCGGTGCCGGTCTATCGCTTCATGTTCTCCGACGAGTTCGCCTGGGGGTTTCCGCCGCGGCCGGCCTATCTCGCCGCGCATCTGGCGCTGCTGGCCGAATGCGCGCCGGGCGCGCCCTGGATGGTGGCGGGCCTCGGCGTCGACATCCTGCCGCTGGTGCCGGCGGCGGTGACGCGGTGCGGCCATGTCCGGGTCGGGCTGGAGGATGCGCCGTGGGGGAGCCGGCGGGGCAACCGGGACTGGGTCGCGGCGGCGCGGCAGGCGATCGAGGCGGCCGGGGGGCAGGTGGTGGGGGCGGAGGCGGTGCGGCGGGACCTGGCCTTGCGGGACGGGGAGGCCTCGCCGCCGGGCTCGCAGCGGTGACGCGCCCGGCCAGGATCAGCCCGGTCGTCAGGATGCGTCGTCCCGCCCGCGACCTCATCCTGGGGCCTGCCGGTCGCCAGAAGACCTGTCGTCAAGGCATAGCGTCTTCGTCCTAAGCCATGAGCCCGGCGGAGCCCGACGGGGAGATCCGCGTTCCTAGACGCGGCAGAGGGGCAGCGAGCCCGGGCCTGCCGGTGGAGGCGCCCGTGGGTCAGCTCGCGACGGTGGACGAGGATACGTCATCGCAGGCAGCCGCGCGGGAGCCGGCCCGGCGCCTGAAGCCCGCCCTGCTGCTGGGCGCCCTCGGGGTCGTCTATGGCGATATCGGCACGAGCCCGCTCTACGCCTTCAAGGAGGCGGTGCGGGCGGCCGGCCACGGCCAGGCCGAGCCGGCCGCGGTGATCGGCGCGGTGTCGCTGATCCTCTGGGCGCTCCTCATCGTGGTCTCGCTCAAGTATGCGGTGCTGATCCTGCGGGCCGACAACCACGGCGAGGGCGGCATCGTGGCGATGCTGGCGCTGCTCGGCGCCCGCCACGCCGAGCCGCGCAGCTGGGCCGGCTTGCTCCTCATCGTCGGCCTCGTCGGCGCCGCGCTCCTCTACGGCGACGGGGCGATCACGCCGGCGATCTCGGTGCTCAGCGCCGTCGAGGGCCTGAAGGTCGAGGCGCCGGGCCTCGCCCATGCGGTGGTGCCGATCACGCTCGTGATCCTGGTCGGGCTGTTCCTGATCCAGAGCAAGGGCGCGGCCTTCATCGGGCGGATCTTCGGCCCGGTGATGCTGGCGTGGTTCTTCATCCTGGCCCTGCTGGGCTTGGGCGGCATCCTGCAATCGCCGCAGATCCTCGGCGCCCTCAACCCGTTGAAGGCCGTCGACTTCCTCACCCATGCGGGCTGGCGGATCAGCTTCGCGATGCTCGGCGCCGCCTTCCTGGCGGTGACCGGCGGCGAGGCGATGTACGCCGATCTCGGCCATTTCGGCGCCCGGCCGATCCGGCTCGCCTGGTTCGGCCTGGTGCTGCCGGCTTTGGTCATCAACTATTTCGGACAAGGAGCGGTGCTGCTCGCCGAGCCCGACGCGATCGAGAACCCATTCTACCGCCTGAGCCCCGACTGGGCGCATTACCCGCTGATCGGGCTCGCCACGCTCGCCACCGTCATCGCCTCGCAGGCGATCATCTCGGGCGTGTTCTCGCTGACCCAGCAGGCGGTCCAGCTCGGCTTCCTGCCCTATATCCGCATCGTCCACACCGCGCGCGAGGAGCGCGGCCAGATCTACGTACCGGTGGTGAACTGGCTGCTCGCCGCCGCGACCCTGAGCGCCGTCCTGATCTTCGAGACCTCGGACGCGCTCGCCGGCGCCTACGGCATCGCGGTCTCGCTCCTGATGGCGATCACGACCCTGCTCGCCGCCCTGATCGCCCGGCGCTGGGGCTACAACCTGCTCCTCATCCTCCTGGTCAACGGGCTGTTCCTGGTGATCGACCTCGTGTTCCTGGCGGCCAACAGCGTGAAGGTGTTCGAGGGCGGCTGGTATCCCCTGGTGCTCACCGCCATCGTCGCCGTGACGATGCTGACCTGGCTCCAGGGCACCCGGCTGATCGAGGCCTACCGGGCCGGCGCCCGCCAGGACGAGGCGGTGTTCCTGGCGCGCCTTCGCGACGACCCGCCGATCCGCCTGCCCGGCGCGGCGGCGTTCCTGTCGGCGGCCACCAAGGGCATCCCGCTCCACATGACCCGCTTCCTGGAGCGCAGCCACGCTTTGCCGTCCCGCTGCACCATCGTCACCGCCCTCTACGAGGAGCTGCCGGTGGTGCCGGAAGCCGAGCGCGCCGAGGTGACCCGGATCGCCCCCGACCTCTACCGCGTGACCTTGCGCTACGGCTTCATGGAGGACGCCTCGATCCCGGAGGGGCTGGCCTGCGCGGTGGCCCATCGCGGCCTGCCGGCCGACTTCGTCGAGGACGTCACGGTCTTCGTCGGCCACGAGACCGTGATCCCCAAGCGCGACCACAAGGGCATGGCGGCGTGGCGCGAGGCCCTGTTCGCCTTCATGATGCGCAACGGCGAGCGCACCGGCGCCTTCTTCTGCGTGCCGACCCGGCAGGTGGTGGAGGTGGGGACGGAGATCGAGATCTGATACCATCGCGCTTTCGCATCGACACGTCGATGCGAAAGCGTCCGGCGCATCAGCGCCGGCGCCCGTTCGGGCTTAGCCAGCGCCTTCGAACGAGTCCGTTCGAAGGCGCGGCGGTATGAGGGGGCGCGTCCGGCCCGCTCGTCTCCCTCGACAGAATTGATACCCGCCGCGTCATTCCCGGGCCGCGAGAGCGGAGCCCGAAATGACGTGGTGAGCATGAAAACCGCCCGTTGGATGGCTCGAAAGAGGCTCGAACCGTCTATCGCTCACCCGCCGGCCGCTCCCCCAGCTTCGCGCCGAGGCGCAGCAGGTAGCCGTCCGGATCCTGCACCAGGAACTGGCGCTGCCCGACCTCGATGGCGCCGGCCCGGTACCACGCATCCTCGACCGCCATGAACAGCGGCCACCCGGCTTCCTCCAGCCGCGCCAGGATCGGCTCCACCGACGCGACCTCGATCTGGAGGTTGATCCCGCGGCCGAAGGGACGCTCCATCGGGCCGGTCAGCCAGTGCCGGGCGGACGGGTTGTACTGGTTCAGCATCACCTGCGCCCCGTCGCGGTCGAGATAGGCGAAGTTGTTCTCCGGCCGGTCGTAGGCGACCCGGAAGCCGATCAGGTCGATCCAGAACCGCAAACTCGCGGCGAGGTCGGCGACCACGAGTTCCGGAACCAGCGTCGCGCGGGTAAGCGTATCCGTCATGCCCGTTCCTATCCCGGCTCCGGTTGACCTTATGCTGCCGATCCCCGACGGTTCACGCAACGGCGCCCGCTGAGCGCCGAAAGATCAACCTGGCGGCCGAAAAGGCCCCAAGGGGAGGGGACATGAGCCTGTACCACAAGCTCGCGGCGCGGGCGGAAGCCGGCCATCCGGTGCGGATCGGGGTGATCGGCGCCGGCAAGTTCGGCTCGATGTTCCTGTCGCAGGCGCCGCGCACGCCGGGGCTGCACGTCGTCGGCATCGCCGATCTCGATCCGCAGCGGGCGAAGGCCGCCCTCGCCCGGGTCGGCTGGCCGGCGGAGCGCTCGGAGGCGAGGAGCATCGCCGAGGCGATGCGCCAGGGGACGACCTTCCTCACCGACGATGCCGAAGCCCTGATCGCCGCCGACGGCATCGAGGTGATCGTCGAGGCGACCGGCCATCCGGGCGCCGGCATCCGCCACGCGCTGGCCTGCTGCCGCCACCGGCGCCACATCGTGATGGTCAACGTCGAGGCCGACGCGCTCGCCGGACCGCTGATCGCCCGCCGGGCGGCGGAGGCCGGCATCGTCTATTCCTTCGCCTATGGCGACCAGCCGGCGCTCATCGCCGAGATCGTCGACTGGGCCCGCACGGCGGGCTTCCGGGTGGTCTGCGCCGGCAAGGGCACGAAGTACCTGCCGGTCTACCACGCCTCGACCCCCGACACGGTCTGGGGCCATTACGGCTTCACCGAGGCGCAGGTCGCCGGCGGCGACTTCAACCCGCAGATGTTCAACTCCTTCCTCGACGGCACCAAGTCGGCGCTGGAGATGGCGGCGGTGGCCAATGCCTGCGACCTGACGCCGCCGCCCGCCGGCCTCGCCTTCCCGGCTTGCGGCGTCGATGACCTGCCGACCCTGCTGCGGCCGGAATCCGCCGGCGGCATCCTGCCGGTGGACGGGACGGTCGAGGTGGTGTCGTCGCTCGAGCGCGACGGCCGCCCGGTCTTCCGCGATCTGCGCTGGGGCGTCTACGCCACCTTCGAGGCGCCGTCCGACTACGTCCGCAAGTGCTTCTCGGAGTACGGCCTGAAGACCGACCCGAGCGGGCGCTACAGCGCGATGTACAAGCCCTATCACCTGATCGGGCTCGAGCTCGGGCTCTCGGTCGCCAGCATCGCGGTCAGGGGCGAGCCGACCGGCGCCACAAGGGGCTTCTCCGGCGACGTGGTGGCGACGGCCAAGCGCGACCTCGAGGCCGGCGAGCGCCTGGACGGGGAGGGGGGCTACACCGTCTACGGAAGGCTGATGCCGGCGGCGGACTCGCTCAAGGCCGGCGGCCTGCCGATCGGGCTCGCCCACGGCCTCACCCTCACCCGCCCGGTCGCCGCCGGCCGGCCGGTCTCCTGGGACGACGTCTCGTTCTCGGCCGACGACCCGGCGATCCGCTTCCGGCGCGAGATGGAGGAGGTGTTCCGGGGCGAGTCGGGGTGACGCGACGGGCCGGCGCGGTCACCCCCCGGCCCGCACATCCTCCCCGTGCCCCTCGCCCAGGGGCACCGGCCGGCCGAACAGGTAGCCTTGGGCTTCCGTGCACCCCGCCTGCTGCACCGCCGCGAGCTGCGCCTCGGTCTCGACGCCCTCGGCGGTGACCGTCGCGCCGAGCTGGGCCGCGATGCCGACCACCGCGCGCACGATCGAGGCGGTGTCGGGGTCGGCGATGTCGGCGATGAAGGAGCGGTCGATCTTGATCTTGTCGAAGGGAAAGCGGCGCAGGTAGCTGAGGGACGAGTAGCCGGTGCCGAAATCGTCGAGCGCGCTGCGCACCCCGAGGCGGCGCAGGGCGAGCAGCAGGTCGGCGGCTTCGCCGCCGTCGATCAGCAGGCTCTCGGTGATCTCGATCTCGAGCCGGTCCGCGCTTAAGCCCGATTCGCGCAACGAGGACTGGACGGCGGCGACCAGGGCCCCGTGCCGCACCTGCGCGGCCGAGACGTTGACGGCGACCCGGGCGCCGTCGGTCCAGGCGGCCGCATCGCGGCAGGCCCGACGCAGGATCCAGGTCCCGAGCCGGCCGATCAGGCCGGTCGCCTCGGCGAGCGGGATGAAGGCGGCCGGCGGCACCAGGCCGCGGGTCGGGTGGCGCCAGCGCACCAGCGCCTCGCGGCAGACGAGCCGCCGCTCGGCCGCCGTGACGATCGGCTGGTAATGCAGCTCGAACTCGCCGCGCTCGAGGCCGAGGCGCAGGTCGAGCTCGAGGCCGTGCTGCTCGGCGAGCGCCGCGTCCATGTCCGGGTCGTAGAGCCGGAAGGTGCTGCGGCCGGCGGCCTTGGCGCTGTAGAGCGCCCGGTCGGCCCGGGCCATCAGGGTATCGGCATCGGCCCCGTGGCAGGGGGCGAGCACGACGCCGATGCTGACGCCGACATGCATCGACCGGCCGGCGACGGTGAAGGGCTCCTGCATCGCCTCGATCAGGCGGGCGGCGGCCTGCGACGCCGCCAGCGGGTCGCCGTCCTCGAGGAGCACCGCGAACTCGTCGCCGCCGAGCCGCGCGACGGTGTCGCGGGGGCCGAGGGCGGCCCGCATGCGCCGGGCGACCTCGCACAGGAGCGTGTCGCCGGCGGCATGGCCGAGCGTGTCGTTGACCACCTTGAACCGGTCGAGGTCGAGCCACAGGATCGCCCCGGCCCCCTGCCTGAGCAGCGCGTCGAGCCGGTCGCGGAACAGGGTGCGGTTCGGCAGGTCGGTGAGGGCGTCGTGGCGCGCCATGTGGGCGATCTGCCGCTCGGCCTCGCGCCGGGCGGTGATGTCCTCGACCTGGAGCAGGGTCGAGACCGGGTCCGGCGGCAGGTGCAGGCGCACCGCCGAGACCCGGGCCCACATCGGGCTCCCGTCCGCGCGCGGCAAGCGCATCTCGCGCACCGCCGGCCCGCGATCCCCGGCCGCCAGGGCCGACACCTGCGCCAGCATCTCCGCCAGCACGCCGGCATCCTCCGGCAGGACGAGGGCGGCGAGCGGCCGGCCGACCGGGTCCGCTCCGTCGCCGAGGGCGGACCGGAAGGCACGGTTCGCCTCGACCAGCCGGCCTTCGGCACCGACCACCAGCATCCCGGCGGGCGCGTGCTCGATGATGCCGCGGAAAAGGCTCGCGCTGCGCCGGGCCTCGGCCCCTTCGGCCCTGAGCGCCGCCTGCTCGCGCTTGAGCGCGCTGATGTCGAAGTGGAAGCCGGTGCGCGCCCCGCCCTCGCGCACCCGCTCGATCACCCGGATCCAGCGCTCGCCGGGCAGCGGCACCTCGAACGGCGCCCCCGTGAAACGCTGGGCTTCGCGTAACTGCGCCAGGAGCTGGTCCGGCGCGGCATCGTCGGCATCCTGCCACGCCCGGGCCACCACCGCCTCGAGGGTCAGGCCCGCGGCCTCGCCCGGGGGCAGGCCGTAGAGCTGGCCGAACTGCCAGTTGGCCGAGACGATGCGCCCGTCGGCATTCGCCGCCGCGATGCCGTCCGGCGCCCCGGTGCGCGTCTCCGCGGTGCCGCGGCCCGGAGACGATCCGGCCTCCCGGGTGATCTGGCGCCACAGCCGCATCCGGCCGAGGCCCGGGATGGTCTGGGCCGAGACCTGCAGCCAGGTGCCGCGATGCTCGAACTCGAACGGCCGGGTCTGGGCCTGGTGGCGGGCGATCCCGCTCGCGACGTATTCCTCGATGTAGCGCAGCTCGTCGGAGTTCAGGCGGGTGCGATAGAACCGCAGCAGGTTCTCGCGGTAATGCTCGCCGACATGGACGAACCCGTCATGCTCGGGGAAGAGGTACAGGAAGGTCTGGTTCCAGGCGAGCGCCCGGTCCTCGGCGTCGAACACGCACAGGCCGATGTCGAGGCCGTCGAGCAGGTCGCCGAGGAGGCCGAGGCTCGGCTTGGGCTTCTGCATGCGGGCGACCTCGATGGTGTCCTGCGTCGATGCCGGCCGTCACGACCGGCTGCATGGGATGTCGCCGCGGCAACGGACCGTATCGCGCTTCCCGTCTCCGCTCCAAGATCCCGGGTCCCGGGATCGCACGGACAGATTGACATCGTCCTTACTCGCGCACCGGTCGGTGCGGGACATCCGGCGCCGGAGGCCCTTGTCGACGAATCCTGACCGACGATCCTGGCCGAAAACCATTGCCATGTCGGCGCGGATCGGCTGTGAAGGCAGGCGTGACGACAGGGCGACCACGCGCGGATGACGCGGGCGCCGGGAGGAGCCGACCGATGAACCGTTTCGCCACCCGCCTGTGCGGGGCCGTCCTGACGCTCGCGGCTTTTGCCGGCCCGGCCGCGGCGCAGATCTCCGACGACGTGGTGCGGATCGGCGTGCTCACCGACCTCTCGGGCCCCTACGCCGATAGCGGCGGGCGCGGCTCGGTGGCGGCGGCCGAGATGGCGGCGAAGGATTTCGGCGGCAGCGTCCGCGGAAAGCCGGTCGAGATCGTCTCGGCCGACCACCAGAACAAGCCGGACGTGGCATCGAGCATCGCCCGGCGCTGGTACGACGTCGACAAGGTCGACGCCGTCGTCGACCTGCCGGTGACGGCGATCGCGCTCGCCGTCCAGGCGGTCGCCAAGGAGAAGAACCGCACGGTGATGATCACCGCGGCGGCGACCTCCGACCTCACCGCCAAGACCTGCTCGCCCGTGAGCTCGCACTGGACCGACGACACCCACGCGCTCACCGCCGGCACCGCCCGGGCGGTGTTCGAGCGCGGCGGCAAGTCCTGGTACTTCATCACCGTCGACCATGCCTTCGGCCACGCCCTTCAGAAGGAGGCGACCACGGTCGTCGAGTCGCTGGGCGGCAAGGTGGTGGGCACCTCGCGCCACCCGATCAACACCGCCGACTATTCGTCCTTCCTGCTCCAGGCCCAGAGCTCGGGGGCTGACGTGGTCGCCTTCGCCAGCGTCGGCGACGACTTCACCAAGGCGGTCAAGCAGGCCGACGAGTTCGGCCTGACGAACGGGCGCCAGACGCTGACGGGCTTCCTCGTCTACGTCACCGACATCAAGGGCCTCGGCCTGCCGGTGGCGCACGGCCTGACCTTCTCGGAAGCCTTCTACTGGGACCAGAACGACGCTGCCCGCGCCTTCGCCAAGCGCTTTTATGAGCGCACCGGCGCGATGCCGACGAAGAACCAGGCGCTGATCTACACCGCCGTCACCCACTACCTGAAGGGGATCGACAAGGCCGGGACCGACGAGGCGGTGGCGGCGAACGCTGCCATGCGCAGCCTGCCGGTGGCGTTCTTCGACCATCCCGCCACCCTCAGGGCCGACGGGCGGCTCCTCTACGACCCCGTGCTCTACCGGGCGAAGGAGCCGAGCGCCTCCAAGGGCCCGTGGGACCTCTACGAGGTGCTGCGCACCATCCCGCAGGGCGAGGCGTTCCTCCCGATGAACCCGGCCTGCGCGCCCAACGGGCGCGGATGATGAGCGATCCCGCCCTCGCGGAAGGGTTCGACCTCCGGCGCCTGCCGGAGGGCTTCATCGAGAACCCCTATCCGGTCTACGCGGCCTTGCGCGAGCACGCCCCGGTCCACGCGATGGGCAGGAATCCTTCGGACCTGGGGCCCTCGGGCGAGAGCCAGATCCTGCTGTCGCGCTACGCCGACCTGGAGCGGGTCTACAAGGACGCCGCGACCTTCAGCTCGGACAAGACCGTCGAGTTCGGAGCCAAATTCCGGGTGGCGGAGGAGGGGGCCTGCCCGCTCTACCGGCACCACACCACGAGCCTCGTCTTCAACGATCCGCCGCGCCACACCCGGGTCCGACGGATCATCGCCGGCGCCCTCACCCCCCGGGCGGTCGCCGCGATGGAAGCCGGCATCGTCGCGCTGGTGGACGGTCTCCTCGCCGCGGCCGAGGCGCGCGGGACCATCGACCTGATCGAGGATTTCGCCGCCGCGATCCCCGTCGAGGTGATCGGCAACCTGCTGGGCGTGCCGAAACCTGAGCGCGGGCCGCTGCGGGACTGGTCGCTGGCGATCCTCGGTGCCCTCGAGCCCGTCCTGTCGCCGGAGGTCGAGGCCGCCGGCAACCGGGCGGTGACCGAGTTCCTGGCCTATCTCGACCGTCTCGTCGCGGATCGCCGCCGGCACCCGGGCGACCCGGACAAGGACATCCTCACCCGCCTGATCCAGGGCGAGGTCGGCGGCGAGCGGCTCTCGCCGGAGGAATTGCTGCAGAACTGCATCTTCATCCTGAATGCCGGGCACGAGACCACCACCAACCTGATCGGCAACGGGCTCCATCTCCTCGACCAGCACCGGGACGCGCGGGCCCGGCTCCTCGCCGAGCCGGACCTGATGCGGAAAGGCGTCGAGGAGATCCTGCGCTTCGAGAGCTCGAACCAGCTCGGCAACCGGGTCGCCAGCACCGCCTTCTCGATCGACGGGCACGATTTCCCGGCCGGCACCCAGATCACGCTCTGCATCGGCGCCGCCAACCGTGATCCGGCGCAGTTTGCCGATCCCGACACGTTCGACGTCGCCCGCGACCCCAACCGCCACCTCGCCTTCGCGAGCGGCATCCACCAATGCGTCGGCATGGCGGTGGCCCGGCTGGAGGGCCGGATCGCTCTCGGGCGCTTCCTCGTCCGCTTCCCGGATTACCGCCTCGACGGTGCACCGGTCCGCTCGCAGCGGGTGCGCTTCCGCGGCTTCCTGCGCCTGCCAGCCCGGCTCGGCTGAGGTTTCCCCGGCCGCCTTCCCTCAATCGTTTGTGTGCGGGCGCGGCGTGGGCAGGCACCCCGCCGCGCCCTAGTCTTGCGCCGGCGATCGACGAGCCGAAGGGATCTTTGCATGCCGCTCCACCGCCGCGCCGTGCTGGCCGGTACCCTGGCCGCAGGCCTGATGCCGGGCGGCGCCTTCGCGCAAGCCAAAGCCGCGACGGACGAGCGCGGCCTGCTCCGCCGCCCGATCCCGTCCACGGGCGAGACGGTGCCGGCGGTCGGCATCGGCACCTCGCGGCGCTACGACGTGGCGCCGGATTCGGAGGCCCTGGCGCCGTTGCGCGAGACGGTGGCCAAGTTCGTGTCCTCAGGCGGCACGGTGATCGACACCGCGCCCGATTACGGCCGGGCCGAGGAGGTGCTGGGACGGATCCTGACGGATACCGGTCTTCGCGAAAAGATCTTCCTGTGCAGCAAGGTGGCGGCCAAGGGGCGCGAGGCGGGCCAGGCGCAGATCGAGCGGTCGTTCCGCCGCCTCGGCACCGACCGGATCGACCTGATCGCGGTCCACAACCTGATCGACCCGGAGGCGCAGCTGCCGCTCCTGCGCGAGCTGAAGGCGCAGAAGCGCATCCGCTACCTCGGCGCCACCACCTGGGCCGAGACGCAGTACGGCGACCTCGAAGCCCTGATGAAGGCGCAGACCCTCGACGTCATCCAGGTCAATTACGCCGTCGATGCCCGCCGGGCCGCCGAGCGCATCCTGCCGCTGGCGCGTGATCGCGGCATCGCCGTGATGGTCAACGTGCCGTTCGGGCGCGAGCGGTTGTTCAACCTGGTGCGCGGCCGCGAGCTGCCTCCTTTCGCGGCGGAGTTCGACTGCCGGAGCTGGCCGCAATTCTTTCTCAAATACGTCCTGTCGCACGAGGCGGTGACCTGCCCGGTGCCGGGCACCGCGCAGGTCCGCTACGTCGAGGACAATCTCGGCGCCGCCCGCGGCCGCCTGCCCGACGCCGCCACCCGCCGCAAGATGGAGGAGTTCATCGATGGCCTGTGATCGCCGCACGCTCTTGCGCGCCGGGGCGTTCGCCCTGGCGCTCGCCGCCGCCCCCGCCGTCGCGCAGGATGCCAAGATGCAGGGCACCAAGGCGGAGGGTGCCAAGATCCCGATCGCGGTGATCGGCGGCGGCAATATCGGCGGCACCATCGGGGGGCTGTGGATCAAGTCCGGCCACCCGGTGATGTTCGCCTCGCGCCACCCGGACGACCTGAAGCCGCTGGTCGAGACGCTCGGGCCGCTCGCCAAGGCCGGCACCGTCGAGCAGGCGCTGGCCTTCGGCGATGCGGTGCTGATCGCGGTGCCGTACAAGGCCTATCCGGAGCTCGGCCGGACCTATGGCGGCCTCCTGAAGGGAAAGGTCGTGCTGGACGCCGGCAATGCCACCAAGGCGCGGGACGGGGACCTCGCGGCGGAGGCCGAGAGCGCCGGCATCGGCGCCACCTCGGCGAAGTACCTGCCCGGCGCCCGGCTGGTGCGGGCCTTCAACGCCGCGAATTACCGGCTCTTCGCCCAGAACGCCCATCGCAGCGGGCTTGCGATGGCGGTGCCGATCGCCGGCGACGACAAGCAGGCGCTCGGCGTCGCGGCGGCTCTCGTGCGCGATGCCGGCTTCGACCCGGTGGTGGTCGGCGGCCTGGACGCGGCGCGGCAATTCCAGATGGGCAGCCCCGGCTTCCAGCGCGACGCCACCGGCCCCGAGGCGCGCAAGGCCTTCGGGGTCACCGAATGAGCCCTATTCCGGGCGCCGCCGCCGAGGCGGCGCAGGCCGGCCTCAAGGTTCCGGCTTGGCTGCGCCGGCTCACCGACGTGCGGCCGGAGGAGGTGCCGGCCCTCGGCTGGGCCTGGCTCTACATCTTCGCGCTGCTCTCGTCCTACTACGTGATGCGGCCGATCCGCGACCAGATGGGGCTGGCCGGCGGGCTCGAGAACCTGCCCTGGCTGTTCACCGCCACGCTCGTCGGCATGCTGGTGCTCAACGTGCCGTTCGGCTGGCTGGTCCGCCGGCTGCCGCGGGCCCGCTTCATCCCGATCACCTACCGCTTCTTCGCCGCCAACATCCTGGTCTTCGCGGTGATTCTCTACCGCAGCGGGCCCGGGGAGGCGGTGTGGATCGGCCGGGTGTTCTTCGTCTGGCTGTCGATCTTCAACCTGTTCGTGGTCTCGATCTTCTGGGCCACCATCGTCGACGTGTTCGACACCGAGCAGGGCAAGCGGCTGTTCGGCTTCATCGCGGCCGGCGCGACGCTCGGCGCCATCACCGGCTCGGCCGTCACGGCGGTGCTGGCCCGCGACGTGCCGACCCCCTTCCTGCTGCTCGCCGCCGCGGCCTTGCTCGAAGTCGCCGTAATCAGCATGCGGGGCTTGGGCCGGATCTCGGACGCCCTGTCGCGCGAGCCGGGGGCGGCCACGCAGGCGATCGGCGGCAGCCCGTTCGCCGGCATCAGCCGGGTGCTCGGCTCACCCTATCTGCTGGGCATCTGCCTGTTCCTGCTCCTGTTCTCGATCACCTCGACCTTCCTGTATTTCGAGCAGGCGGGCATCGCGAAGCGCAGCTTCCCCGATCGCGGGTCGCAGACGGCGTTCTTCGCCTCCGTCGACCTCGCGGTGAACGTGCTGACGCTGGGCGTCCAGCTCTTCCTCACCGGGCGGATCGTGCGCCGGCTCGGCGTCGGGCTCACCCTGGCGATCCTGCCGCTCGTCAGCGCGCTCGGCTTCGGGCTGCTCGCGGTGGCGCCCACCATCGCCAGCGTGGTGGTGTTCGGCGTGCTGCGCCGGGCCGGCAACTTCGCCATCGCCCGGCCGGTGCGCGAGGTGCTGTTCACCGTGCTGCCGCGGGAGGACCGCTACAAGGCCAAGGCCTTCATCGACACGGTGGTGTACCGCCTCGGCGACCAGGTCGGCGCCTGGTCCTACGGCCTCGTGGGGTGGCTGGGGATGAGCGCTACCGCCCTCTCGGTCCTGGCGGTGCCGCTCTCGCTGGCCTGGCTCGTCAACGGGCTCTGGCTCGGGCGCCGTCAGGAGGCTATGGCGAAGGATGCCCCGGCAAGGCAGAGGGGCGACGCGCCGGCGGAGGCGGAGCATGGCTGAGACCGAAGCGAGCTTGCGTGCGGCGATCGTCGCGACCTGCCGCAGCATGGCCGAGCAGGGCCTGAACCAGGGCACCTCCGGCAACGTCTCGGCCCGGTTCGGCGACGGGCTGCTCATCACCCCCTCGGGCCTCCCCTACGAGGAGATGAGCCCGGCCGACATCGTCCCGATGACGATGGACGGCCGGACCGACCACCCCCTGTCGCCCTCCTCCGAGTGGCGCTTCCACCGTGACATCCTGCGGGCCCGCCCCGACGTCGCGGCGATCGTCCACGCCCATCCGACCTACTGCACCGCCTTCGCGATGTGCCGGAAGGACATCCCGGCGGCGCATTACATGATCGCGGCGGCCGGCGGGCCGACCGTGCGCTGCGGCGGCTACGCCCTGTTCGGCACCGAGGAATTGTCGCAGCGGGCGCTCGAGGCGCTCCAGGACCGCACCTGCTGCCTGCTCGCCAATCACGGCATGATCGCCACCGGGCCGACGCTGGCGAAGGCCCTGTGGCTGGCGGTCGAGCTCGAGACCCTGTGCCGGCAATACGCCGTCGCGCTCCAGGTCGGCCGGCCGCACATCCTGAGCGAGGCCGAGGTGGCGGAGGCGATGGAGCGGTTCAAGTCCTACGGGCCGCGGCCGAAGGCGGGGTGAGGCGCTGCCTCGTCTTGCGGGCAAGCGTACCCTGAGGACATGAGTCACATGCCGACGACCTTCGTGCTGGCACCCGATGCCCCCTTGGCGATTCGGGAGCTGGACACGGCGCGGCTGCTCCTGGAGGTCACGGACGACGAGGGGCGCGAGGTGCCGGCCGGCTCGGTCGGCACGGTCGTCGGCGTGTGGAACCAGGGTGAGGCCTACGAGGTGGAGTTCGTGACGCCCTTTCAGGCTCTCGCCACGGTCGAGAGCGGGCAACTCGTTCGGGTGTCGGAAGCCACGCCGTGACGGGTGGACACCGCCGCCCGGCACACGGTCCAAACTCGATAGCGCGAAGATCACGGGATACCTTCTGGATCCCGACCATCCCGCCGGCATGAAGCATATCTACGAGGAGCCGACCCAGATGCCGGACGGGCGCGCTCCTTCCATCCGCACGGTCTGGCTCGTCGACCGCACCGGGTTCGCGAGCTTCGTCACGGCCTGACCGTTGAAGGAATGAGCCGGTGCGCTTCATCGCGCCGGCCCCAACCCCCTACAGCTCCATCTTCATCGCCTGCGGATAGTACCGGAACCCGCCCTGCCCGTTCTCCGCGACGTGGCCGATGCCCGGCCAGGCGAAGTGGTAGGCGAGCACCGGGATCCGGTTCTTGGCCAGCATCGTCAGCATCCGGAGCCGGGTCTGGGCCGATTGCTTCGGGTCGGTGTCGTAGGCGAACTCGGTCAGCGGCTTCTCCATCAGCAGCACCGGGTGGTGCGTCAGGTCGCCGAGGTAGCAGAGGCTGTCCTTGCCCGAGGTGATCATGAACATCGTGTGGCCGATGCTGTGGCCCGGCGCCGCCAGCGCCTGGATGCCGGGCAGGAATTCCTGACCGTCCTTGACGAAGACGAGCCGGTCGCGGATCGGCAGCAGGTTCTTGCGCGCCGTATCGAGGAAGGCGCTGAACTGGGCCGGCACCTTGGCCGGATCGGTCCAGTAATCGAAGTCGGCCTGGGAGATGTAGAACTGGGCGTTGGGGAAGTGCGGCGTGCCGTCGTCGCCGACGCAGCCGCCGCAATGGTCGACATGGGCGTGGCTCATCACCACGGCGTCGATGTCCTTCGGGTCGATGCCGGCCTGGCGCATCGTGGTCAGGAGCTTGCCGGTCGTCGGCCCGAACAGCTTGAGCGAGCCCATGCCGGTATCGAACAGCACCAGCTTGCTGCCGGTGTTGAGGATCAGGATGTTCTGCTCCAGCACCGCGTTCGAGAGCGGCAGGAAGTTGCTGTTGAGCTGCGCGTCCATCTCGGCCGGGCTGAGGCCGAGGAAGTTGGTATGGGGGTCGCCGAGCGGCAGGGTGCCGTCGGAGACCATCGTGGCCTCGGCATCGCCGAGGGTGAAGCGATAGAAATAGGGGCTCTGGCTGCGCAGCATCGGCGCCTTGGCGCCGGCGGCACCCGGGAGTCCTGCCGTCGCCGCGGCCGCCGCCGCGCCGAGCATCAGGCCGCGCCGGCTCACGCCATCCAACCGAATCGACATCTGGGGTTTCCTCCACGCTGGACCGCGGGCGCCCTTATGCGCGCGCTTGGTCGGCGGGATCCCCGTCGGCTCGAACGCGGCCGGAACCTCTACGGTGCCGTCTTTGTCCGCCGGCCCGGAAATCTTGTCAAACCCATCCTGGGTTCGAACCCGGTCCTGAGGTCGAAACTCCATCCTGAGGTCGAAACTCCATCCTGAGGTCGAAGCCCCATCCTGAGGTCGAAACCTCATCCTGAGGTCGAAACCTCATCCTGAGGTCACTTGCCTCCCGTGCGGGCACGAACCCGGTGCCGGCGCCCGAATTGCAGGCCCCCTGCCCAACCCTCCGGCACCCAGGCCGATCGGTGCCGGCGCCGGAATTGACACCGTTCCTGGGCGGTTCCTAAACCCCTCGCAACGAGGGAGGACCCGCGATGCCGAGCCATGATTTCGACTACGACCTGGTGGTGCGCGGCGCGACGCTCGCCGGCCCGGCCGAGGTGTTCGAAGGCGATCTCGGCGTGCGCGACGGGGTGATTGCGGCGATCGGCCGGGACCTGCGGCGCGGCCGCGAGGAGATCGACGCCAAGGGCCTCGTCGTCACCCCCGGCGGCCTCGACCCGCATTGCCACATCGAGGAGCCCTCCGAGGGCGGCGGCGTGCAGGAGGAGAGTTTTTCCAGCGGCTCCGCCGCGGCGCTCGCCGGCGGCACCACCTCGTTCATCTGCTTCGTGCCGCAATGGAAGGGTCACCCGATCGCCGCGACGGCGACCGGTTACGAGGCCCGCGCCCGGGCCTCGCGCGCCGATTACAGCTTCCACCAGATCATCACCGACCCGACGCCCGACGTGCTGGAGCGGGAGGTGCCGGCCCTCGTCGCCCGCGGCATCCGCAGCCTCAAGGTCTTCCTCACCTACGATCCCTTGCGCCTCACCGACGGGCAGTTCCTGGAGGTGCTGGCGACCGCGCGGCGCCTCGGCGCCTTCGTGACGGTGCATTGCGAGAATTACGACGCCATCGGCTGGCGCATCCGTGCCCTCTTGGAGGCCGGCCTCACCGACCCGCTCCAGCACGCCTGGGCCCGGCCGCCGGTGGTCGAGCGCGAGGCGACCCACCGGGCCATCGCGCTCGCCGAGCTCGTCGACCAGCCGATCCAGGTCTTCCACGTCTCCTGCGACGAGGCGGCGGAAGAGATCGCCCGGGCGCGAGCCCGGGGCGTGAAGGTGTGGGGCGAGACCTGCCCGCAATACCTGACCCTCTCCACCGACGACCTGGCGAAGCCCGATTTCGAGGGCGCCAAGGTGGTGTGCTCGCCGGCGCTGCGGGCGCCCGGCGAATCGGAGCGGATCTGGGCCCGTATCCGCGAGGGCACCCTCGACGTGGTCTCCTCCGACCATTGCGGCTTCTCCTTCGCCACCGCCAAGCGCGACCCCGGCAGCAGCGGCTACGGCCAGGGCGGGGCAGGAGCCCGGCCCGACGGGATGCCGGCCTTCAACGCGATCCCGAACGGCGTGCCGGGCATCGAGACCCGGCTGCCGGTGCTCTTTTCCGAAGGCGTCTCGGCCGGCCGCATCGACCTGCCGACCTTCGTGCGCCTGACCTCGACCAACGCCGCCCGCCTGTTCGGCCTCGCCGGCCGGAAAGGCACCCTGGCGCCCGGCGCCGATGCCGATCTGGTGCTGTGGAACCCCGACGCCGAGCGGGTCCTCACGAACGCCGACCTGCACCACGCCATCGACTACACGCCCTGGGAGGGGATGCGCCTCAAGGGCCTGCCCACCATGACGATCCGGCGCGGCGAGGTCGCGGTGCGCGAGGGAGTGGTCCTGGCCGAGCCCGGCTCCGGCCGCTTCCTCGCCCGCGGCCCCTATGCGCTTGCCAGGCCCTCGGGCCGGGTGCCGGACGGCTTCGACGCCGCGGCGGCGAGGCGCTGACGCCCTCGACGCGGAGCGCCGGCTGACGGACCATGCGGGCTCCATCGGGAGGAGCAGCATGGCGACCGTGAGACTCTGGAGCGACGCGGAGGCTGAAGGCGAGCCCCGCGTCAAGGCGGTGTTCGACGACATCCGGGCGGTGCGCCGCTCGGACTTCATCAACAATTTCTGGCGGGCGCTGGCCAACCAGCCGGCGGTGCTGGAGCGGACCTGGGCCGACCTGAAGCAGGTGATGGCCGCCGACGGCGCCCTCGACCCGCTGACCAAGGAGCTGATCTACATCGCGGTCTCGACCGCGAATGGCTGCAGCTACTGCATCCACTCCCACACCGCCGCGGCGCGGGCCAAGGGCATGACCGAAGCGCAGTACGGCGAGTTGCTGGCGGTGATCGGCATGGCGAACCACACCAACGCCCTCGTCACCGGCATGCAGGTGCCGGTGGACCGGGAGTTCCAGGTGTGAGGAAACGCGACGCCTGCGGGCAGGTGCCTGCGCGCAGGCGTCGCGCTCGCTCACTCGATCGCGAGCGTCACGCTGCCCAGCCCCGGGAAATCCGCCGTCATCCGCGACGGCGCCGTCACGAAATCCGTGCCGGTGCAGGAGCCGGTGGTGACGACCTGGCCGGCCTTGATCCCGCCCAGCGACCGCGCGCCCTCGTTGGCGAGCCAGACCAGCAGGCGCACCGGATCGACCGCCGAGTTGCCGCCGACCTTGTCGTGACGGATTTGGCCGTCGAGGGTGAGCCGTACGCGCTGGGTCACCGGGTCGAGGCCGCGCCACTCGATGAGGCCGGGCCCGAGCACCAGCACCCCGTGATTCTGCTGGTCGGCGCGCTGGCTGTGGGCATCGACGGCACCGAAGGTCGCGAAGCGCGTATCCGCGATCTCGATCGCCGGATGCAGCGTGGCGACCGCCGCCAGCACCGCGTCGCGGTCATAGGGCCCGGCCTCCGGCGGCAGATCGCGGCCGAACCGGTAGGCGATCTCGGCCTCCGCCCCGATCACGTGGAACAGCGAGGCTGGCAGTCTCTCGGTCTCGAAGATCGTGTCGGCGTGGAGCGCCGCGCGGGCCGGGGTGGCGGTGGCGCTCGGCGCGCCGACCTTCCAGCCGGCGACCGGGCCCAGCGCCCGGGCCACCGCGTCCTGCACCGCGTAGGCTTCCGCCTCGCTGCCCGGCCGGGCGCCCTCGGGGAGGGCGTCGAGGCGGGTGCCGGAGCGGCGGGCTCCGAGGAGCGCCGCGGCGGCGGCGTCGATGTCGAGCGTCATGACGGTCCCCTCAATAGCCGAGCGCGCTGCCGTCCTTGCGCGGGTCGGAGCCCGCCGCGAGCACCCCGCGCGCCCGGTCGATCCAGATGATCTGGCCGCCGCCGATCGGGCCGGAGGCCGGGATGATGCGGTGACCCCGCGCCTCGAGGCCGGCGACCACCTCGGGCGAGAAGCCCGGCTCCATCTCGACCCCGCCGCCATAGGCGAAGCTGCGCGGGGCATCGAGCGCCTCCTGCACGTCGAGGCCGCGGTCGAGGATGCCGGTCAGGAGCTCGACATGGCCCATCGCCTGGTAATGCCCGCCCATCACGCCGAAGGGCGCCACCGCCGCGCCGTCCCGCATCAGCATGCCCGGGATGATGGTGTGCATCGGCCGCTTGCGCGGCCCGATCGTGTTCGGGTGGCCGGGATCGATGCGGAAAGACAGGCCGCGATTGTGCAGCAGCACCCCGCTCTCCGGCGCGGTGATGCCGCTGCCGAAGCCCTGGAAGATCGAGTTGATCAGCGAGAGCGCGTTGCCGTCGCGGTCGACGACGCTGAGATAGACCGTGTCCTTGTGCGCGAGTTCTGGCCAGATCACCGGCTCCTGCGCGCGGGCCATGTCGATGGCGCCGTGGGCGCTCGCCCGCCAGGCCTCGGAGAGCAGGTGCTCCACCGGCACCCGGTTCAGCACCGGATCGGCGAAGAGCGCGTCGCGGTGGTGGTAGGCCTGCTTGCAGGCCTCGGCGAAGAGGTGGACGCGATCCAGATCCGACAGGCCCGCGACGTCGTGATGCGTCAGCACGTTGAGCATCATCAGCACCGCGAGGCCCTGGCCGCTCGGCGGGCATTCGTAGACGTCGTAGCCGCGATAGCGGGTCGTGACCGGAGTGACGAGTTCAGGCTGAGCCGCGGCGAAGTCGTCGAGGGTGTGCAGGCCGCCGAGATCGCGCAGGCGCGCGACCATGTCCTCGGCCACCGGCCCCTCGTAGAAGCCGCGCGGGCCGTGTTCGGCGATGCGCCGGAGCGTGGCGGCGAGGCGCGGGTGGCGCATGATCGTGCCGACGCCCGGCGCCGTCCCGTCGACCAGGTAGGTCGCGGCGGAGGCCGGATCGCCGGCCACGCGCTCGACGCTGCGCGACCAGTCGAGGGCAACCCGCGGCTGGACCGGGTAGCCTTCTTCCGCGTAGCGGATCGCCGGGAGCAGCAATTCGCCGAGGCTGCGGGTCCCGTGATCCTCGAGAAGCTTCGCCCAGGCGGCGACCGCTCCCGGCACCGTGACGGCGTGGGGCGAGGTCGGAGTCAGCGTGATGCCGCGCTCGAGGAACCAGGCATCATGCGCCGCCGCCGGGCTGCGGCCGGAGCCGTTCAGGGCGATCGGCGTGGTGGCGCCCTTCGGCGCGTAGAGGGCGAAGCAATCGCCGCCGATGCCGGTCATCAGGGGATCGACCACGCATTGCACCGCCACCGCGGCGATGCCGGCATCGACCGCGTTGCCGCCGGCGCGCAGGACCTCGATCGCCGCGAGGGTCGAGAGCGGGTGCGACGTCGCGACGGCGGCGTTGGCGGCGTAGACGGGCGAGCGCCCGGGCTTCGAGAAATCCCTCACCGTGACGTTTCCTCTTGATGCGTGAACCGGTTGCGCCACCCGATGGCGGGGCCGGCCTCTGATGGCGGCGCCGGCGGGCGCTCCGGTGTAGGGGCGGCGTCGATCCTCGTACAGGGTATCGCGGGTGGCGAGTCGGGTGCGCGGGCGGCCGCGATGCATCAGGCATACCACTGCGACATGACGCGGGCCCGGACCCCTAGATCCAGCCCCTCATGCGCCGCGGCCACGTCCGTGCTATGGAGCGCGCGGCGCGACCCCGGCACGGAGCCGGGCCCGCGCCGCGCGGCTCTCCCGCCGCGCCCTAAGACGAGGTTCCAGGGCATCGCCATGCAGGCTGAGATCCCGATGCGCCGCGTGACGGCGATTCGCTGCTATCCGTCCGGCGAGCGCGACGATCCCGATCAGCGGGTGCTCAACGTGCTCGAATGCGGTCACGTCGTCAGCTTCGAGGGCGCGAACGCGGTTGCCGCCCTGCTCGCCAAGCGCCAGCTTTGCCTCAAATGCGCCGAGGAGGCCAAGGCCGAGACCTCGGACGCGGCCTCGCCCGAAGCCTTGCCTCCTGGAGCCTGATCTTCTGGAGCCTGATCTTCTGGAGATGATCTCAGTACGTCGCCATCGCCTGAGTCATCATCGCGACGAGCTGGTCCGGATCGGCGGCGTTCTGGATGCCCGCGACGATCAGCAGGCAGACGGCCAGGGCGAAGACCAGGTAGGCGAGGATCGGCGTCAAGGTCTCGGCCCAGTTCCGGGCGGCGTGGATGGCGAGGCACCCTGCCGTGAACCCGGCCGCCTCCGCCACGGGGATCAGCTCGACCATCTCTTCGCTCCGCTCCGGCGCCACGCTATGTTGCAACGCAACATAGCGTGGCGCCGGAGGCGGGACCATTGATCGGCGCGCATCCGCCTCATGCGAGGCCGACGCTCAAGGCGTACGGGTCATGATGCCCTTGCGCCGCAACACGTCCAGAACCTGGTCGGACAGGGCATCGACGTCGTGCGCGTCGGTCCGCAGATGGACTTCCGGTGCCTCCGGGGGCTCGTAGGGCGAGGAGATGCCGGTGAAGTTCGGGATCTGTCCGGTGAGCGCACGGGCGTAGAGCCCTTTCGGATCGCGCCGCTGGCACAGCTCGAGCGGCGCATCGACGAAGACCTCCAGGAACTCGTCCGGGCCGACCCGCTGGCGCGCCAGCATCCGCTCGCGCCGGAACGGTGAGATCAGCGAGCAGATCACGATCAGCCCGGCCTCCAGCATCAGCTTGGCGACCTCCGCGGTCCGCCGGATATTCTCGACCCGGTCGGCATCCGTGAAGGCGAGGTCGCTGTTGAGCCCGAAGCGCAAGTTGTCGCCGTCGAGCAATATGGTGTGATGACCATATCGCCATAGCCGCTCCTCGACCCGGTTCGCGATGGTCGACTTGCCGGCTCCGGACAGGCCTGTCATCCAGAGGATCGCCGGCTTCTGACCCTTCAACTCCGCTCGCGCCTCCTTCCCGATCGTGGATACCGTTTGGAAGACCGCCGGAGCGGCGGGCCGCTCTGAGAAGGCTGCAGCGACTGGCTTGTTCATCGAGACGGCGACTTTCGCGATCGAGGCGGCCTGTCCTATGGCCTAGTTCGTTTGGCGGTTGCGGAGCCGTTCTTCCGGAAGTTGCAGTCGTCCGTCAAGCGGCACTCCCTCTGTGCATCGATCGGGCCGGCTGTCACGCCGTGCAGGCATTCGCAGGAGACCGATACCACCGGAACCGGCAGGGGAGGGACCCGAGGGACGACGGCTTTGTCGCGGGAGCTTCACAAAGGAGTTGACGGGGGAAAATGCGGGGCCTATACGACCACCCATCGGCGCCGGCCGCTCCCGCGGACCGGTCTCTGAAACGTCTTCTGCACAGTCTGGGCCGGCGAGCCTGACCTTGGTCAGGCGCGGGTCCTGTTGTTGCCGATAATCGCCGGGTCGACCGGCCTGCTCTTTGACAAGTTCATACGAGAAAGAGAAGCGTGGACGGCGTCGTCCCTGCGGATCCTGCCTTCGGGCGGGATCATGAGTAGGATGATGCTGGTCTGACGTTTCGGTGCTCACACGATCGTGCGGAAACGCCGGTCGGTCGTGAGCCTCCGTTACTATTGTGATCAGCTATGATCAGCTCTTCAACTTGAGAGTTTGATCCTGGCTCAGAGCGAACGCTGGCGGCAGGCTTAACACATGCAAGTCGAGCGGGCCCTTCGGGGTCAGCGGCAGACGGGTGAGTAACGCGTGGGAACGTGCCCTTCGGTTCGGAATAACTCAGGGAAACTTGAGCTAATACCGGATACGCCCTTATGGGGAAAGGCTTGACTGCCGAAGGATCGGCCCGCGTCTGATTAGCTAGTTGGTGAGGTTACGGCTCACCAAGGCGACGATCAGTAGCTGGTCTGAGAGGATGATCAGCCACACTGGGACTGAGACACGGCCCAGACTCCTACGGGAGGCAGCAGTGGGGAATATTGGACAATGGGGGCAACCCTGATCCAGCCATGCCGCGTGAGTGATGACGGCCTTAGGGTTGTAAAGCTCTTTTCTCCGGGACGATAATGACGGTACCGGAGGAATAAGCCCCGGCTAACTTCGTGCCAGCAGCCGCGGTAATACGAAGGGGGCTAGCGTTGCTCGGAATCACTGGGCGTAAAGGGCGCGTAGGCGGCTGATTTAGTCGAGGGTGAAAGCCCGTGGCTCAACCACGGAATGGCCTTCGATACTGGTTGGCTTGAGACCGGAAGAGGACAGCGGAACTGCGAGTGTAGAGGTGAAATTCGTAGATATTCGCAAGAACACCAGTGGCGAAGGCGGCTGTCTGGTCCGGTTCTGACGCTGAGGCGCGAAAGCGTGGGGAGCAAACAGGATTAGATACCCTGGTAGTCCACGCTGTAAACGATGAATGCTAGCCGTTGGGGTGCATGCACCTCAGTGGCGCCGCTAACGCATTAAGCATTCCGCCTGGGGAGTACGGTCGCAAGATTAAAACTCAAAGGAATTGACGGGGGCCCGCACAAGCGGTGGAGCATGTGGTTTAATTCGAAGCAACGCGCAGAACCTTACCATCCCTTGACATGGCGTGTTATCCGGAGAGATCCGGGGTCCCCTTCGGGGGCGCGCACACAGGTGCTGCATGGCTGTCGTCAGCTCGTGTCGTGAGATGTTGGGTTAAGTCCCGCAACGAGCGCAACCCACGTCCCTAGTTGCCATCATTTGGTTGGGCACTCTGGGGAGACTGCCGGTGATAAGCCGCGAGGAAGGTGTGGATGACGTCAAGTCCTCATGGCCCTTACGGGATGGGCTACACACGTGCTACAATGGCGGTGACAATGGGCAGCGAAGGGGCGACCTGGAGCGAATCCCCAAAAGCCGTCTCAGTTCGGATTGCACTCTGCAACTCGGGTGCATGAAGGCGGAATCGCTAGTAATCGTGGATCAGCACGCCACGGTGAATACGTTCCCGGGCCTTGTACACACCGCCCGTCACACCATGGGAGTTGGTCTTACCCGACGGCGCTGCGCCAACCGCAAGGAGGCAGGCGACCACGGTAGGGTCAGCGACTGGGGTGAAGTC